>NZ_JAVIWK010000001.1:1864206-2170609 GCF_034314165.1 Pseudomonas sp. Bout1
GTCATGTTCCAGGCCTGGCTGGTGAAAATCGCAAAGATGGCCGCGAGCTCCGCGCCGAGCACGCGCCCGGGGAACAGCAGCAGGAAAAACGTCACGGTAAACGAGATGTAACCCAGTACCGGCACCGATTGCAGGATGTCGAGCACGGGTACCAGCAGTTTCTCGGCGCGCCGGCTTTTGGCGGCCAGGGTGCCGTACAACAGGGTAAACACCAGCGCTGCAACCATCGCCGCCAACATGCGCAGGGTGGTGCGCATCGCGTATTCCGGCAGGTTGGCCGGGTCCAGCGAGATGACTTCACTTTGCAAGGTGGCGATGGGCGCCCAGGTTTCTCGCGCAGTGATGGAGAAAAACAGTAAAAAGCCGATCACCAGGGGCAGGGCGACCAAGTCCCAGCGGTTGGGCAGCAAGCGCAATGTGGACGCAGGGATGTAGTGACGGAACACTCTTTTCATAAGCAGTCATTCCTGCGGCGTTCAGGTTCAGGGGCGTGATGGGATCGAGTTTAGCTGCTGCACGAATGACCTACCGGGAGGGAAGGCCGCTGTTTTCGCGAGTCAGGGGCAACGAGGCGTTGCTGGCGGGATTGTACGTTTCTGAATGTTACAGGCACATAAATTTGCTGTCAGTTTCCTGTACGAACTGCGGCTAGGGCGTGGGCGCCCCAGCCGTCGCAGGGTCGCTATTCAAACCGCAGGATCACCCGCCGGTTGTGCTTGCTCTTCTTCTCGATTTTTTCGCAGAACACCCGGCCGATCTCCTCGGTATTGGTCACGTGGGTGCCGCCACAGGGCTGGATGTCGATACCGGCAATCTCGATCACCCGCACCGAACCCTGGATGACCGGCGGCGCCACCGCCTGGGTGCGGGTGATCTGCAGCAGGGTGGAATACTCCGAGGCGGGCATGGACAAGGTCTTGACCTGATGGGCCTGCTGGATCAGTGCGTTGAGGTCGCGGGTGATGGTCTCTTTGTCGAGGGTCATTTCCGGCAGGTCGAAATCCAGGCGGCCCTTATCAACGCCGATGCTGCAACCGGTCACCGGCGCGTCGATGATCGAGCACAGCAGGTGCAGGCAGGTGTGCATTTTCATGTGCTGGTAGCGGCGTTCCCAGTCCAGGCTGGCGTCTACCTGTACCCCGGCAGCCAGTTGTTCGGGGCAGTGTTCCACCTGGTGCCAGATGATCGAGCGCAGCACCGGGTCGCGCACGGTGCCGGTGATGTCTACGCGGCTGCCGTCGGGCAGGGTGAAGTGCCCGGTGTCGCCCGGTTGGCCGCCGCCGGTGGGGTAGAACAGTGTGTGCTCCAGGGCGATGCCTTGTTCGCTGACGGCAATCACCCGCGCACTGAATGCATTCTGGTAAGGCGCGCTGTCGAACAGCGCGAGGGTTTCCATGGTGTGCACAGACATGTTCAACCTCCGACGATCAGTGGGCTGGCTTGCAGCAGGCGACGAACCATCGCGCTCAAGCCAGGGGGAGATAGCAGGGTGATTTCAAATTCGGGCCCGCTCACTTTCAGGTTCAGTGGCAGGCGCGGCGGATAGGCCGTGGTTTCGATGTGCCGCAGGCGGAACTGCAAGTGATGGCGTTCCTTGACCGTTGGCTCCAGCAGCAGGCCGGGCAGGGGATGGAAGTCGGCGTCGAGCACCGTGACCTTGTGGCTGGCGTTGACTTCCCCGACCACGTGCAGGCGTTCATCGAGGGCAAACGCGCCGAGGTAGTTGCTGTGGTCCGACTCGTCGTTTTTCTGCAACTGGATCTGGTTGACTACCTTGACCTTGGTGCCGGCCGGCACGTCCTGGGTGATCACGCAGGAGGGGCTGATAAACACGTTGTCGCCGATCAGCACATAACCCAGCACCCGCGCGCCCGAGCCAACCTCCACGTTGTTGCCCAGGCGTGGGTGGCGCTTGCCGTCCGGGTTGTTGGCGATACCCCGGGCGCCGAGGGTCACGCCGCAAAGGATGTAGCAGTCGTTGCCGATCTCGCAGGTTTCACCGATGACCGTGCCGTAACCGTGGTCCAGCACAAAGCGCCGGCCGATTCGGGCGGCCGGGTGGATTTCGGCGCCAGACAAAATCTTGCCCTGGTTGCTCAGTTTCAGGGCGATGGCGCAAAACACACCGTTGTGCGTGTCCGGGAAGTTCCACACCAGGTGAGCCAGTCGGTAATACAACACCGCCTTGAACGAGGCGTAGGACTCCAGGATCAGCTCCCCACGCCCACGGGACGCGGGGTCGCGCCAGGCATAGGCGATCAGGTCTTCGGCCACCGCCTGGGCTGCCGCCTGGACCAGCGTCGCAAGATGCGCCTCCAGTTGCTTCAACTGCGCGGGCGTAAGCGTAGTGATGAGGTGGGTGAGCAACTCATCGTGCAGTTGTTGCATGTCGATAAAGCCCCCCATGGAGGCACCCCCGCAATAGTTGTTATTCAAAACAGGGCAAATAACTGTCGGCACTGTCGTAGACCATGGTCAGCACCACGGTGTCGGTTGGCAGCTCCGGCGCGAGCTTGGCGATGGCCACCATGTTGGCGGCCGAGGACAACCCGAGGCTGATGGCGTCGGTGCGCATGATGCGTTTGATCATGTCGATACACTCCTGGCGCGACACCTTGAGCATCCCGTCGATAATCGCGACGTTGAGGATGCTCGGGATCAGCCCGATGGACAGGCCCTGGATATGGTGCGGCGCGTGGCGGTCGTTGAGCAGGTCGCATTCTTCCGGCTCCACGCCCATCACACGGATTGCCGGCCAGGTGCTCTTGAGGGTTTCGCCGATGCCGGTGATATGCCCTCCGGTACCGATGCCGCTGACGAAGTAGTCGACCCGCCGCTCACCGAAGGCGCGGATGATTTCCCGTGCGGTGGTGTCGCGGTGGGTCTGCGGGTTGGCGCCGTTGCGCTGCTGGTTGAGCATTACGTAGCTGGGGTTCTCCAGCTGCAGTTCCATGCACTTTTCGCCGTGGGAATTGTTGCCCTGGCGGCTGTCCGACAGCACCACTTTGGCGCCGTACAGGCGCAGCAGTTTCTGCTTCTCGGGGCTGTAGTTGTCGGGGATCACCAGCACCACTTTGTAGCCCAGCACGTTGCCGGCCATCACCAGGCCGATGCCGGTGTTGCCGCCGCTGGGCTCGATGACGGTTTGCCCTGAGCCACGGATCAGAATGCCCCGGCGCTCGGCGTCGAGGATCATGCCCAGGGCGATGCGCGCCTTGTGGCTGCCGCCGGGGTTGAGGGATTCCAGCTTGGCGTAGACCTCGATGCCGAGGTCCTCGGAAAACTGTTCCAGGCGCACGATGGGCGTTTGGCCAATGGCGTCGAGTATCGAGTTATGCAACATCAAGTAAGAACCCATGGCCGCTGATCAGTACAAAGGCATGTCGGGTTCGACGTCGCGAACCCAGTGTTTCATGCCACCTTGCAGCACTTTGGTGTTGGCGAATCCGGCGGCCAGCAAGGTACTGGCGGCTTGCTCTGCGCGGGTACCGGCGTAGCAGATCAGGTAGTGCGTGTTGTCTCGGCTGAGGTTGGCGAGCTGCCCGTCGAGTTCGGCCAGCGGGATGTGCACCACCCCCGGCAGCTTGCACACTTCCAGTTCGCTGGCATCGCGCACATCCAGCAGCACGTCGGCCTTGCTGTGTTGTTCGAGCAGTTGCTTGAGCACCCGGGGCTTGATGTAGCGCTCTTCTGCCAGCGATGGGGTGCTTGGCATGGCATCGGCGCACACGGCCGGGGCGATGGTTTGGCTGTGACGCAGTTCGGAGCAACAAGGGCAATCGGCGCGACGCTTGAAGCGAATCTCGCTGAACTTCATGGCCAGCGCATCAAAGCGCATCAGCCGCCCGGACAGCGGTTCGCCGATGCCGATCAACAGCTTGATCGCTTCGGTGGCCTGGATCATCCCGACCACGCCGGGCAATACACCGATGACACCGCCGGCGCTGCAATTGGGTGCCAGTTCTGCCGGGGGTGCATGGGGGAACAGGCAGCGGTAGCACGGCCCGCCTTTATGGTTGAGTACGCTGATCTGCCCGTCAAAGCGGTAGATGGCGCCGTACACCAATGGTTTGCCCAATTGCACGCAGGCGTCGTTGACGAGGTAGCGGGTTTCGAAATTGTCGGTGCCGTCGATCACCAGGTCGTAGGCGCCCACCAGGTCCAGGGCGTTGTCGGTGTTGAAGGCGGTGTCGTAGGTGTTGATCTGGATGTGGCTGTTAAGGTCCTGCAAGCGCTGCTTGGCGGACTCGACCTTGGGCATGCCCAGGGTGCTGTTGCCGTGGACGATCTGGCGTTGCAGGTTGCTGCTTTCCACCACGTCGAAATCCACCAGCCCGAGGGTGCCGATGCCGGCCGCCGCCAGGTACAGGCTGATGGGCGAACCAAGGCCGCCGGTGCCGATGATCAATACCCGGGCTTTCTTCAGGTTCAGTTGGCCTTCGCGGCCGACGCCGGGCAGGGTGATGTGGCGCACGTAGCGCTGCACTTCTTCGTTACTCAGTGACTCGACATCGATACCGCCAGAGGTCGCCAGCAATACTTCGATTTTCGCCGCCTTGGGCAGCCGGTCGTTGGCGTCGATCAGCTCCTCCTCGGCGGTAAACAGGAAGTGTTCCTTGAGCTGGTTATTCTCGTAGAGCAGGTGCGCGCGCAACTGCGGGTGCTCGGTGCAGAGGTTTTCAATGACTTCGCGCAATGTCGATCCGGCACCCTCGAGCGTCGATGCTGGCAGCTTGGCCACGCGGACCAGGATGTCGGGGAAAGAGACAGCGTTCATGCACAACTCCGTTTGCAGGTCGTTGAAGGGGTTTTGGGCGAAGCGCTTGCCATCCCAGGCAAACAGCTTGGAACCTTGGGTGTTGCCCTGGCGAACATCCACCACCAGGTAGCTCACGGGGTAGATCGGCTCGCCCATGAAGAGGGCCTTGTCCTGGTCTTCGTCGCTGAAATACGCGCCGACGTCAGGGTGGGAGTGGTAGATCACCACCACCGGGTTATCACTGCGAAACGCCTTGTTCATCATCAGCGTGTCGGCCACTGAAAAGGTGTAGCCGTTGGCTGCGCTGCGTGAATACATCTCGGGGTTTTTGCTATGCAACTCATTCTGGATATTGCTGCCCAGGTGCACGCGGCCATCGGCGAAAACGAAGCCGCAGCATTCCTCGGGATAGCTGCGGTCGGCGTGGGCGTAAATCTGCTCCAGGGCGCTTGGGCTCAGGACCTTCATCTCAGTTTTTCTTCGCCAGGAGTTTCTCGATGGGCAGCTTGGTGATGGCAAAACCGGCCAGCAGGATCGCCGAATACATCATCAGGTCCTTGGAAATCTGCAGGCCTTCGTACCAGGCGCCGATGATCACCGCGAACACCGGGAAGATGATGAACACGAACGACAAAATGATCGGGCTCAGGCGCTTGAGCAGCATGAAATACACGATAAACCCGCCCACCGAGGCCACCAGCCCGAGGTAGAACAGCGCACTCCAGGAGCGCAGGGTGATGTCTTCAAAGGTCGGGGTTTCAAAGAAAAGCCCGGCGACAAACAGCATCAGCCCGGCGATGCCGATGGGCAGGGTGTTGTAGGTGATCACGCTGATGGCGCTGCCTTGTTTCTTGGTAATCACGTAGCACAAGGCATGCATGATCGCGGCGGCCAGGATCGCCAGCACCCCGAAGAATTCGGCATGGTCCAGGTGCAGGCCCTGGCTCTTGATGATCATGTACAGGCTGCCGAAACCGATGGCGATACCCACCACCTGCGAAAAGTAGATGCGCTCACGCAAGAACAGCGCAGAAAAAATCAGGATAAACACCGGCATGCAGCTGAACAGCAGCGCGGTAAGGCCGGACGAGACATGCATCTCGCCGTAGTTGAGCAGGTAGTACGGAACGCTGAAGTAGGAAAGCGTCACGAATACGAAGAACCAGCGGCTTTCCCGGGGAAACAGGATCGGCTCGCGGCGCACCCAGGCAAAACACAGGAACAGCGGAAACGCGATCAAAAACCGCAGCCCGGCAGAGGTCAGCGGCGGCACGCTTTCCACGGCGATCTTGATGCCCAGCCAGGTGGTGCCCCAGCTCAGGCAGACAATCAGAAACATCACGCTGGTAATCAGCCCACCCAACCACTGCTTGTGAGTTTTTGTTTTTTCAGCGTTTTCTAGAACGGCGGACATTGGCATCGTGACATTGCTTCCATGAGACCGAATTGACCTCTATATTGAGTGCCTTGATTCGGTGATTGAACCCGTAAAAGCACACTATTAGGGCGAATGATGGCTGTCAAAACAAATATTGACATGGTGTCAATTATGCGAGAAGGACTCTCCAGCGGGCAGGGCGTGAAGTACAAACGCCTGTCCGATGTCATGGAGCGGGGCATCCTTGAAGGCTTGATTGAACCGGGAAGAAAACTGCCGCCCCATCGGGTGCTTTCCGACAATCTGGGGGTGACCATTGGCACCATCAGCCGGGCCTACGGTGAGCTGGAGCGGCTGGGGCTGGTGGTCGCGCGGGTCGGTGACGGCACCTTCGTACGCAAGCGTGGGATGGAGCGCCAGCGGGATGAGGGTTTTCGCAACTTCAGCGACGAGCCGCGCCAATACTTCGATATGAGCCGCAACATGCATATCCCGGGGCAGGAGACCACGTTCCTGGCCCAGAGCTTCCAGACGCTGGCCACCAATGCCAAGTTCTTGCAGGACATCAGTGCCTACACCCCGGATGCTGGCCTGCCGCGCTACCGTGCGGCGGGTGCGCAGTGGCTGGTGCAGCGGGATTTCCACCCGATTCCCGAGCAGGTGATTTGCGTGAACGGCGGCCAGCACGGGCTGCTCTGTGCACTGATGGCGCTGTTGCGCGCCGGAGACACGGTGGTGACCGAGCAGTTGACCTATCCGGGGCTGATCACCGCCGCGCGGATGCTGGGGATACGCCTGATTGGCCTGGAAATGGATGAAGAAGGCTTGCTGCCGAGCGCGCTGGATGAAGTCTGTCGCAATCACCGGGTGTCGGCGTTGTATTGCACGCCGACTATCCAGAATCCTACGACGGCGGTGCTGTCGGTCGCGCGCCGTGAGGCGTTGGTCAAGGTGTGCCGTGAACACAACCTGCTGATTCTGGAGGATGAGGCCCACGGCGTGCTGGTGGAAGATCGTCCGCCGCCCCTGAGCCATTTCGCCCCGGAGCGTACGATTCTGATCAGCAGCCTGAGCAAGGCGGTATCGGCGGGGTTGCGTGTTGGTTATGTGCACGCGCCGCCGGCGTTGGTCAGCCGAATTTCTGCGGCCTTGCGCTCGACCTGCTGGATGGCGACCCCGGTCACCCTGGAACTGGCCACGCAATGGATCGAAAACGGCACGGCAGAGCACTTGCTGCACCAGCAGATCCAGGAAATCAGCCGGCGCAAGGCGTTGGTCGAAGGGTTGTTGATTGGGTTGGAGTACCGCACCCACTTAAATAGCCCGCACTTCTGGATCGAAGTCCCGGAGCCCTGGCGCGCGTCGGAAATCGAGGCGGAGTTAAAGCAGAACAATTACCTGATCGCCACCGCCGAGGCGTTTGCGGTGGGGCAGACGGCAGTGCCGCAGTTTATCCGGGCAAGCATCTGCAACACGTCGGGGGATGATCAGTTGTTGCTGGCAGGGTTTGATGCGCTGGCGACGGCGCTGGGGCAGGGCGGGGGTAGGTTTCACCTGTGAACCCAACGGCTTGTTGTGAACTTGACCCCTGTGGCGAGGGAGCTTGCTCCCGCTGGGCTGCGAAGCAGCCCCAAGGCCATTCACTAAATACCAGTCGTCTGGTTTGCGACTGCTGCGCAGTCGAGCGGGAGCAAGCTCCCTCGCCACAGAAGCTCCCTCGCCACACAAGCACCTTGGCCAGCGAGAGTATTTACTTGAACCGCCGCTCCACGCCTTTCTCTACCAGAATCTTCGCCGAAATCTCTTCCACCGAAAAATGCGTGGAATTGATGTGCGCAATATTCTCCCGGCGGAACAGATTTTCTACTTCCCGCACTTCAAATTCGCACTGCGCATAGCTGGAGTAACGGCTGTTGGGCTTGCGCTCATTGCGAATCGCCGTCAGGCGGTCCGGGTCAATGGTCAGCCCGAACAGCTTGTGCTGGTGCGCGCGCAGCGCGGCGGGCAGCGTCAGGTGCTCCATGTCGTCTTCGGTCAGCGGGTAGTTGGCCGCCCGAATCCCGAATTGCATGGCCATATAAAGGCAGGTCGGTGTTTTGCCGCAGCGGGACACGCCCACCAGGATCAAATCGGCCTTGTCGTAGTAGTGCGTGCGGGCGCCGTCGTCGTTGTCGAGGGCGAAGTTCACCGCCTCGATCCGCTCCATATAGTTGGAATTGTGGCCAATGGAGTGAGATTTTCCGACGGAGTATGACGAATGTTCACTTAACTCTTGTTCCAGCGGCGCCAGGAAGGTAGAGAAGATGTCGATCATGAAACCATTGGAAGTCGCGAGGATCTCACGAATGTCCTGATTGACGATGGTGTCGAAAATGATCGGGCGAAATCCGTCTTTTTCGGCGGCCAGATTGATTTGTTGTACCATGGCTCGCGCTTTATCCACGCTGTCGATATAGGGTCGCGTGAATTTGCTGAAGGTAATGTTTTCGAACTGCGCCAGCAGGCTTTGACCCAGGGTTTCGGCTGTAATGCCGGTGCCGTCGGAGATAAAGAAAGCAGATCGTTTCATTTGAGCCTTGGGCCTTAAGCTGATGACGAATCTTGGATATGATAGGCGCGATTTTGCCGTCCCGCAGTGGGCCGCATTCTCACTTATTTTCCAGGTCCAGGCCACAAACGCCGGTAACCGCTCCTACTGAGCCACCGGCGTCCTGAGCTTTTCCAACACAGAAAGTGGAGAGATCACCTTGGTAGAGTACGTAGTTTCCCTCGATAAGCTCGGCGTCCATGATGTAGAGCATGTGGGGGGCAAGAACGCATCCCTCGGCGAGATGATCAGTAATCTTGCAGGCGCTGGTGTCTCGGTGCCTGGTGGTTTTGCCACCACGGCCCAGGCTTACCGCGATTTCCTCGAACTGAGCGGCCTCAACGACCAGATCCACGCTGCCCTGGATGCCTTGGACGTCGATGACGTCAACGCCCTGGCCAAGACCGGCGCCCAGATCCGCCAATGGATCATGGAAGCCGAGTTCCCCGAGAAGCTCAACGCCGAGATCCGCACCGCGTTTGCCGCGCTGTCGGCCGGTAACCCGGACATGGCCGTCGCCGTGCGCTCCTCGGCCACCGCCGAAGACCTGCCAGACGCTTCCTTTGCCGGCCAGCAAGAAACCTTCCTGAACATCCGCGGCGTAGAAAACGTGATCCGCGCGGCCAAGGAAGTGTTTGCCTCGCTGTTCAACGACCGCGCCATTTCCTACCGTGTACACCAGGGTTTCGACCACAAGCTGGTGGCCTTGTCTGCCGGTGTGCAGCGCATGGTGCGTTCGGAAACCGGCACGGCCGGCGTGATGTTCACCCTGGACACCGAATCGGGCTTTCGCGATGTGGTGTTCATCACCGGTGCCTACGGCCTCGGCGAAACCGTCGTACAAGGCGCGGTGAACCCGGACGAATTCTACGTCCACAAACACACCCTTGAAGCCGGCCGCCCGGCCATCCTGCGCCGCAACCTGGGCAGCAAGGCAATCAAGATGATCTACGGCGACGAGGCCAAGGCCGGTCGCTCGGTAAAAACCGTGGATGTCGACAAGGCCGAACGCGCACGTTTCTGCCTGAGCGACGCCGAAGTCAGCGAACTGGCCAAGCAGGCGATGATCATCGAGAAGCACTACAAGTGCCCGATGGACATCGAATGGGCCAAGGACGGTGACGACGGCAAGCTGTACATCGTCCAGGCCCGCCCTGAAACCGTGAAGAGCCGCACCTCGGCCAACGTCATGGAACGCTACCTGCTCAAGGAAACCGGCACCGTGCTGGTGGAAGGCCGTGCCATCGGCCAGCGCATTGGCGCCGGCAAGGTGCGGATCATCAAAGACGTGTCCGAGATGGACAAGGTCCAGCCAGGTGACGTGTTGGTTTCCGACATGACCGACCCGGACTGGGAACCGGTGATGAAACGCGCCAGCGCCATTGTCACCAACCGTGGTGGGCGTACGTGCCACGCGGCGATCATCGCCCGTGAACTCGGGATCCCAGCGGTTGTGGGTTGCGGCAACGCCACCCAACTGTTGAAAGACGGCCAGGGCGTGACCGTGTCCTGCGCTGAAGGCGACACCGGTTTTATCTTCGAAGGTGAGCTGGGCTTCGACATCAAGCAAAACTCCATCGACGCCATGCCGGACCTGCCGTTCAAGATCATGATGAACGTCGGCAACCCGGACCGTGCCTTCGATTTCGCGCAGTTGCCGAACGCCGGTGTGGGCCTGGCCCGCCTGGAATTCATCATCAACCGCATGATCGGTGTGCACCCCAAGGCCTTGCTGAACTACGACGGCCTGCCGCCGGACATCAAGGACAGCGTCGACAAGCGCATTGCCGGCTACAACGACCCGGTGGGTTTCTACGTCGAGAAGCTGGTGGAAGGCATCAGCACCCTGGCGGCGGCGTTCTACCCGAAAAAGGTCATCGTGCGGCTGTCGGACTTCAAGTCCAACGAATACGCGAACCTGATCGGCGGCAAGCTCTACGAGCCGGAAGAAGAAAACCCGATGCTGGGCTTCCGGGGCGCCTCGCGTTATATCAGCGAAGCCTTCCGCGACTGCTTTGAGCTGGAATGCCGTGCCCTCAAGCGCGTGCGCAACGAGATGGGCCTGACCAACGTCGAAATCATGGTGCCGTTCGTGCGCACCCTGGGTGAGGCGAGCCAGGTTGTGGACCTGCTGGCTGAGAACGGCCTGTCCCGTGGCGAGAACGGTTTGCGCGTCATCATGATGTGCGAGCTGCCGTCCAATGCCATCCTGGCCGAAGAGTTCCTGGAATTCTTCGACGGCTTCTCCATCGGCTCCAATGACCTGACCCAGCTGACCCTGGGCCTGGACCGCGATTCGGGGATCATCGCTCACCTGTTCGACGAGCGTAACCCTGCGGTCAAGAAGCTGTTGGCCAACGCCATCCAGGCGTGCAACAAGGCTGGCAAGTACATCGGCATCTGCGGCCAAGGCCCTTCCGATCACCCGGACCTGGCCAAATGGCTGATGGAACAGGGCATCGAAAGCGTCTCGCTGAACCCCGATTCTGTACTGGAAACCTGGTTCTTCCTGGCTGAAGGCCAAGCCCCGGCGTAAGACGCAACACCCCAAAGTGCCGGTCAACCCTGCGGTTGGCCGGCATTTCTCATTCTGTACAGGGCGGAACTCCTTCCGGACGCCGCCCTTTTTTGTGCAAGAGCATTATGCAAAGCAGCAGCAACCTGTTTCCCGTCGCCCTGATCAGCGCTGAACGTCGTGGCGACCTGAGTGAAGATGTGTACCGGCTGAAACCCGGTAACAGCCCCGACGGCACTGTCGAGCTGGCCGTGACGCGCCTGGGCCTGGCCGATGTCCCGGAAAACCGGGGCGTGCCGGTGGTTTTGTTGCATGGCAGTTTCTCCAATCGGCGCTTCTGGTATTCGCCCAAGGGTATCGGCCTGGGCGCTTACCTGGCGCGTGAAGGGTTCGACGTCTGGATCCCGGAAATGCGCGGCCACGGGCTATCGCGGCGTAACCACGACTACGCCAAAAACCGCGTCGCCGACTATGCTCGCTACGACTTGCCGGCCATTGCCGCCTTTGTGCGCGAGCAAAGCGGGCAGGTACCCCACTGGATCGGGCATTCCCTGGGTGGCATCACCTTGGCTGCAGCCCTGGGTGGGCAGCACCTTGGCGCGCCGGCAGTGGCCTCGGTGGCGCTGTTTGGCTGCCAGGTCAGCCGCAGCCATTGGCCGTTGAAACTGCCACCAGTGGAATGGACCGGTCGCCTGCTCCTGAAACGTGTCGGCCAATTGTCGGGCCCGCGGTTCAAGCGCGGCCCAGAGGATGAGCCGGCGGGCGTGTTGATCGAAGCCATGCGCTGGAACGGCCTGTTCGGCCGTTTTGGCGAAGGGAAGCAGGATTGGTGGAAGGGCCTGGCAGCGGTCGACGTGCCGCTGTTGGCGGTGAGCGCTGCCGGCGATCACCAAGACCCGGATTGGGCCTGTCGCAAACTCTTCGAGCAAGTCGGCTCCGAGCATCGCCAGTACCTGTGCCTGGGGCGCCAGCAAGGGTTCAGCGGGGATTTCGGGCATGTCGAGATGCTCGTCAGCAAGGCCGCCCAGGCGCAAGTCTGGCCATTGGTGACGCGCTGGCTGAAACACCCGCTCACACCTTTGACGGGGGCGGAGTCGCGGGAGCTTGAGGCCGTTTGACCGCAAGGCTCTAACAGGGGCGTTTCGCTTGGTTGGCGTAGCGGATAAGATACGACGCGTCGGGTGCTTCTGGTCATATTCAGTCGCGCAGTGGGTATTGCGTTGCTGCCCGTGGGGCCGGATTATTCGACCCGGATTAAAGAAGCTTCATGGCAAAGCGTTTCCAGATGTAAGTAAACAGTGGGATGTTCGACACCTTCCTTCACCTACAGGAGTTTCTCGATGAACCATTACCTTACCCCCGACCTGTGTGACGCTTACCCGGAGCTGGTGCAGGTGGTTGAGCCGATGTTCAGCAATTTTGGCGGCCGAGACTCCTTTGGTGGCGAGATCGTGACCATCAAGTGCTTTGAAGACAATTCCCTGGTCAAGGAGCAAGCCGAGCTCAATGGCGCCGGCAAGGTGCTGGTGGTTGACGGTGGTGGTTCCCTGCGCCGCGCGTTGCTGGGCGACATGATCGCCGAGAAAGCCGCAAAAAACGGCTGGGAAGGGCTGGTCATCTACGGCTGCATCCGCGATGTGGACGTGATCGCTCAAACCGACCTCGGCGTGCAGGCCCTGGCCAGCCACCCGATGAAAACTGACAAGCGCGGTATTGGCGACTTGAACGTGGCGGTCACATTCGCCGGCGTGACCTTTCGCCCGGGTGAGTATGTGTACGCCGACAATAATGGCGTCATCGTCTCCCCCAGCCCGCTGAAAATGCCTGAATAAATAGCAGTAGCCGACAGGGGTGAGGATGTTCGAGGAAGAAAACGCGCAGTGGGGGCTGGTGCATGCCCTGGTGCTGGACGGTAAAGGTGGCGCGCGTTCGATTGCCCGGACAGAGCTTGATGAGCTGCAACTGCGGCCTCAGGAAAGCCTGTGGCTGCACTGGGATCGCAGCCATCCCCAAACCCAGACCTGGTTGCGCACATCCAGCGGCTTAAGCGAGTTCGCCTGTGACTTGCTGCTGGAGGAGAACACCCGCCCACGCCTGTTGCCGCTGCCGGATGCCGAGCTGCTGCTGTTTTTGCGCGGGGTTAACCTTAACCCCGGTGCCGAGCCGGAGGACATGGTCTCGGTGCGGATCTTCGCCTCGGCGGCCCGCGTGATTTCCCTGCGTTTGCGCCCATTGCGCGCCACCGATGAGTTGCTGGTGCAACTGGCAGATGGCAAAGGGCCGAAAACCGCCTCGGAACTGGTCCTTTACATGGCGCAGTACCTGACCAACAAGGTTCAGGATCTGGTCAGCGACCTGTCGGAAATTGTCGATATCGAAGAAGAAAAACTGGATGCCGACGAACGGTATACTCCGGAGCATGGCAGCGTTTTGCAGATCCGCCGACGCGCCGCCGGGCTGAAACGTTTCCTGTCGCCGCAGCGGGATATTTTCGCGCAGTTGACCCGGATCAAGTTGCCCTGGTTCTGTGACGACGATGCTGACTACTGGAACGAATTGAACAACAGCCTGACCCGTTACCTGGAAGAGCTGGAATTGGCCCGGGAGCGCGTGGGGCTTGTGCTTGAGACTGAAGACCGGCGCTTGAGCCTGCGTATGAACCGCACGATGTACCGCTTTGGGATCATCACCGGAATCTTTCTGCCGATGAGTTTTTTGACCGGTTTGCTGGGGATCAATGTGGGCGGTATTCCGTTCTCTTCCAGCCCTTATGGGTTCTTGATCGCCTGCCTGATGATGGTCTCGGTGGCCGTCGGCCAATGGTGGTTGTTCCGACGTTTACGTTGGGTCTGACCTGAATGTGACCTGAACGTGGAAACAGGTCATGTGACCTGAAGAATTTTACCCTCGTCTTTTAAATCACTTGCGAGAGGTCCTTATGCACGATCCGTTCGAACAGTCTTTGCGTGACATGCTCAATGCCTCGTCCTCCAACCGGGATGACGATGCGTGCCTGGGTCGCGTATTAAAAACCGCCAACCGCCAGGTTGGGGCGGGAGACCTGTTCGGCCTGCTCGGTCGTTGGTTGCCGGCGTTGATGATGGCCCTGAACAATGGTTCGGCCCATGTTTCACCGGTTTCCCGTCGTAAACCTCTTGCTCGCACTGCTGATAAGGCTGAATGAATATGGAACTTGATCTCTGGACCCAGAGTCTTGTAGCTGCAATGACTGCGTTGTGGACCAAGGTGGCGAATTTCATTCCCAACCTGTTTGGTGCACTGGTGGTGGTACTGCTGGGTTTTGTCGTGGCCAAGCTGCTCGACACCCTGCTCTCCAAATTGCTGGCTAAACTGGGCCTTGATCGCTTGATGGGTGGCACCGGCCTGACCAAGATCCTGGGGCGCGCGGGGCTGCAAGTACCGATCTCGACATTGATCGGGAAGATCGTTTATTGGTTTGTTTTGCTGATTTTTCTGGTTTCTGCGGCTGAATCCCTTGGACTTGAGCGAGTTTCAGCTACGCTCGACATGCTGGCGCTGTATTTGCCGAAGGTATTCGGCGGCGCGCTGGTACTGCTGGTAGGGGTTTTGCTGGCGCAACTGGCCAATGGCCTGGTGCGTGGCGCGGCTGAAGGGGTAGGGCTGGATTATGCCGGCGGCTTGGGGCGAATCGCCCAGGGGCTGGTCATTATCATCAGTATTTCGGTCGCGATCAGCCAATTGGAGGTCAAGACTGACCTGCTGAACCACGTGATTGTGATTGTTTTGATTACCGTTGGTCTGGCTGTTGCGCTGGCCATGGGACTGGGAAGCCGGGAAATTGCCGGGCAGATTCTTGCGGGAATCTATGTGCGTGAGTTGTATCAGGTTGGGCAACAAGTGCGTGTGGGCGAGGTCGAAGGGCAGATCGAGGAGATCGGCACGGTCAAGACGACAGTGCTGACCGACGATGGCGAACTGGTGTCGCTTTCGAACCGGATCTTGCTGGAACAGCATGTGACTAGCCGCTAACCCGGCGAATCCTGCTAATGTACGCCGCCGCAATCCTGGGTATCCAGGCTGTAGCGGACATTGACCTGACTGTCGGCACGACTTGTTTTGAATAAAGCCCAAACGCTGTCCACGCGCTATGACCCCCGTGAGCTCTCTGATGAGGAGTTGGTCGCGCGCGCGCACACGGAGCTGTTTCACGTAACACGCGCGTACGAAGAATTGATGCGCAGGTATCAACGCACTCTGTTCAACGTTTGTTCAAGGTATTTAGGGAACGATAGAGATGCGGATGATGTCTGTCAGGAAGTGATGCTCAAGGTGCTGTACGGCCTGAAGAACTTCGAGGGCAAATCGAAGTTCAAGACATGGCTTTATAGCATCACGTACAACGAGTGCATCACGCAGTATCGGAAGGAACGGCGAAAGCGTCGCTTGATGGACGCTTTGAGTCTGGACCCCCTTGAGGAAGCGTCTGAAGAAAAGGCGCCGGCACCCGAGGAAAAGGGCGGACTCGATCGCTGGCTGGTGTATGTGAATCCGATTGACCGTGAAATTCTGGTGCTACGATTTGTCGCAGAGCTGGAATTTCAGGAAATCGCTGACATCATGCACATGGGTTTGAGTGCTACAAAAATGCGTTACAAACGTGCTCTAGATAAATTACGTGAGAAATTTGCGGGCAGTACTGAAACTTAGTGCGTGGCAAATATCTCTTACGTGTAGGCAAGTTCTGTTAGACTTGTCGCCGAGTTGTCCCCCGGTATGTGGGACTGCTTTACAATCACCAGATGGGGATTTAACGGATGAAACTGAAAAACACCTTGGGCTTGGCCATTGGTACTCTTATTGCCGCTACTTCTTTCGGCGTTCTGGCACAAGGCCAAGGCGCAGTTGAAGGCGAGCTGTTCTACAAGAAGCAGTACAACGATAGCGTCAAGAATATCGAAGACGGCTTCAATCCAGGCGCTCGCATCGGTTACTTCCTGACCGACGACCTGTCGTTGAACTTGTCCTACGACAAAACCAACCACACCCGTTCGAACAACGGTACTGGCAACCAGAAGATCGGCGGCGACACTGGTAGCATCACTGCCCAGTATCACTTCGGTCAGGCTGGCGTTGATTCGCTGCGTCCATACGTAGAAGGTGGTTTCGGTCACCAGAGCCGTAGCAACGTAGAAGACGACGGCCACAAAGGTCGCGATCAATCGACTCTGGCTATCGCTGGCGCCGGTGTGAAGTACTACTTCACCAACAACCTGTACGCTCGTGCCGGTGTTGAAGCTGACTACGCAATCGACAACGGCAAGTGGGATTACTCCGCACTGGTCGGCCTGGGCGTAAACTTCGGCGGTAACGCTGGCGCAGCAGCTCCAGCTCCTACCCCAGCACCAGCTCCAGAGCCAGTTCCAGAGCCAGAAGCTCCGGTTGCTCAGGTTGTTCGTGTTGAGCTGGACGTGAAGTTCGACTTCGACAAGTCGGTTGTTAAGCCTAACAGCTACGGCGACGTGAAAAACCTCGCTGACTTCATGAAACAGTACCCACAAACCACCACCGTTGTTGAAGGTCACACTGACTCCGTCGGTCCTGACGCTTACAACCAGAAGCTGTCCCAGCGTCGTGCTGACGCTGTTAAGCAAGTCCTGGTCAAAGACGGTATCGCTCCTAACCGTGTAAGCTCGGTTGGTTATGGCAAATCCCGCCCAGTTGCTGACAACGCAACTGAAGCTGGCCGTGCTATCAACCGTCGCGTAGAAGCATCGGTAGAAGCTCAAGCAGCTCAGTAATTACTGAGTTGTAGAAAAAAGCCCGGCTTAGGCCGGGCTTTTTTTCGTCTGGAATTTGCCTCAGGCCTGGAGGCTGGCCAAGGCGTCGACCGCCTGTGTCGCTTGGGCAACCCGGCCAATCACCAGAATCGCCGGGCTCTTCAGCGCAAAGCCCTGCGCATCGTCCTGCATCCGCAAAAGGCTGCTGCGGCATTCACGCTGTTGTGGCAACGAGGCGTTTTCGATCATCGCCACCGGCATGTCATCGCTCATGCCGCCCTCCAGCAACTGCTGGCGAATCTCTCCCAGCTTCGCCACCCCCATATAGATCACCAGCGTCGTGCCGCCCTCGGCCAGCGCCCGCCAATTGAGGCTGCTGTCGTCCTGGGTGTGGGCGGTGACCAGTGTTACGCCACGGCTGATACCGCGCAGCGTCAGCGGGATGTCACAATTCGTTGCCCCTGCCAGCCCTGCAGTAATGCCGTTGACCAACTCCACCTCCACCCCTCGTAGCCTGAGCCACGCCGCCTCTTCGCCACCACGACCAAAAATGCATGGATCGCCGCCCTTGAGCCTTACCACGCACTTGCCTTGCCGGGCATAGCGCAACATCAGGCGGTGGATAAATGCCTGCGGCGTGGAGCGACAGCCGCCGCGTTTACCCACCGTAATCAGCCGTGCCGAAGGGCAATGTTCCAGCAGCGCCGGGTTGACCAGATCATCGGTCAGCACCACATCGGCTTCCCGCAGGGCCCGTACCGCCTTGAGCGTCAGCAGCTCCGGATCGCCGGGGCCCGCGCCTACCAACCAGACTTTTGCGCTCATGTTCTTCCCTCACACCGTGATCGCGATTGGCTGCGTGCCGCTCGCCAATAGCCGTTTGATTTCCGGCACACAGGAGCCGCATTGCGTGCCGCAACCCAGTTCCTGCTTCAGCCCATTCAGGTCCAGGCCCCGGGCAATGCCGGCGCACACCGCGCTTTCGCTGACGTTCTTGCAGTTGCACAACGTCTTGTTACTGGTCGAACCGCCCCCCGGCGGCGCACTCAATGGCGCCAGCAGCCAGCGGCGCAGTTGGTCATCGGTGCGACCTTCCAGCCACAAGCTTTGCAACCATTGGCGGGCCAGGGTTTCGCCAGCCAGTCGGATCGCGGTAATACGGCCCTTTTCAATTTTTACCCGCTTGCCAATGGAGCGTCGCGGATCGTCATAAGCCATGACCGGACCGTCATTGAGGCCCAGCAACTGGTCAATTTGCTTAAGCAGCTCAAGCGCGGGAGCCTCGTGATGCGCCGCACGAATCAGCAGGGCGGGCCGCTCACGCCCGGTCAGGCTCAGGCTGACGTAGGCAAAGCCCTCACACAGCGGTCGCAAGGCTTCAAAGTGTTGCTGCACATCGCCTTCAATCAGCGCAAACAAATGCCAGGGCAATTGCACCGGCTCCAGCCGCACGCCGCTGTGTTTGAGTTCCGGCTGCTTGGACAGCGGGTCGAACGCCGGTTGGGTGAGTGCATTCACGCCGCCTTTGAGAAAGCGGTCACCCCAATGCATCGGCAGGAATGCCTGGCCGGGACGTACGCTTTCATCGCTGCCGACGGCGACAATCACACTGCCGCGCCGGCTTTTCAGGCTGATCAGGTCGCCTTCCTTCAAACGATGCCGGCGCAGTTCATCCGGGTGCAAACTGAGCAGTGCTTCACTGACATGCCCAAACAGCTGCGCAGCAGTGCCGGTGCGGCTCATGCCATGCCATTGGTCCCGCAGGCGGCCGGTGATTAGGGTGAGTGGGAAACGCGCATCACGCTGCTCCTTGGCGGCGCGATAAGGGTCGGCCACAAAGTGCGCGCGGCCAGTCTCGGTAGGAAACACTCCGTCGGTGTACAGGCGGGGGGTGCCATTCACTGCATTGGTCGGAAATGGCCATTGCTGTGGGCCGATCCGGTCCAGCAGGGCGTGGCTGATACCCGACAGGTCCAGGTCGCGCCCACGGGTCAGCAGTTTGTATTCATCAAAGATCTGCGCCGGTTGCTTAAAGTCAAAAAGACCCGGTTTTCCGGGACAAAGGCGTTGCTCCAGGCGCTGGGCAAAATCCACGGTAATTGCCCAGTCCGGCCGCGCTTCCCCAGGTGGGACGATGGCCTGTCGAACATGGGAAATGCGCCGTTCAGAGTTGGTGACCGTGCCTTCTTTCTCGCCCCAGCTCGCCGCCGGTAACAACAGATCGGCGAAACGCGCAGTTTCGGTTGTACGAAAAGCCTCCTGTAGCACCACGAACGGACATGCCTCCAGGGCAAGGCGCACGGTGTTCTGGTCGGGCAGGGATTGGGCCGGGTTGGTGCAGGCGATCCACAGGGCCTTGATCTTGCCCGCCTGCATCTGTTCAAACAATTCGATGGCGGTCAGCCCGGTGTTGGCCGGCAGTTGTTCAACCCCCCAATAGGCGGCCACTTGCGCCCGATGTTCAGGGTTGGCGGCCTCACGATGCCCAGGCAGCAGGTTCGACAAACTGCCGGTTTCCCGCCCACCCATGGCATTCGGCTGACCCGTCAGGGAGAACGGTCCGCAGCCGGCGCGGCCAATGGTGCCAGTCGCCAGGTGCAGGTTGATCAAGGCGCTGTTCTTCGCGCTGCCTGCGGTGGACTGGTTAAGTCCCATGCACCACAACGACAGGAAGCTCGCCGAGGTGCCGACCCATTCCGCGCACAGCCGCAGTTGCTCGACACTGATCCCGCACAACTGCGTGACCATTTGCGGTGTGTAGTCGTGAACCAGGCGTTTCAGCTCTGCCAGGCCGTCGGTGTGGGCCTGGATAAACGCGCGATCAATCCAGTCTTCCCACAGCAACAGGTGCAAGATCCCATGGAACAACGCGACATCTGTACCCGGAAAAATCGCCAAGTGCAGGTCCGCCAGGTCGCAAGTGTCGGTGCGCCGGGGGTCAATTACCATCACCTTCATCTGTGGTCGACGGGCTTTGGCTTCCTCCAGGCGCCGGAACAATACCGGATGGGCGTAGGCCATGTTGCTGCCGACGATCATCACGCAGTCACTCGACTCCAGGTCTTCATAGCTGCACGGCGGCGCGTCGGCCCCCAGGCTGCGTTTGTAGCCAACCACCGCCGAAGACATGCACAGCCGCGAGTTGCTATCGATGTTATTGGTGCCCACCAGCGCCCGCGCCAGTTTGTTGAAACTGTAGTAATCCTCCGTCAGCAACTGCCCGGAGATATAAAACGCCACGCTGTCCGGCCCATGTTCGGCGATGGTCTGGGCAAACACGTTGGCCGCGTGCTCCAGCGCGGTGTCCCAGTCGGTGCGGGTGCGGGCCAGGCCCTTGCCCAGCCGCAGTTCCGGGTACAACGCGCGGGCCGTGAGGTCGCCGGTCAGGTGCAGGCTGGCGCCCTTGCTGCACAGCTTGCCGAAGTTCGCCGGGTGACTCGGGTCGCCACTGACGCCGAGGATCTGCGAGCCATCATGCTCGATCAGCACGCCGCAACCGACCCCGCAGTAGCAGCAGGTAGACGCGGTGGTCTGGCGGTTCATCAACCGGCGTCCCGCAGCGCCAACATCACCCGGCCGTTCTCCACGCGGGCCGGGTGGTGATGGGCGCAGCCGACGTCCGGCGCCTGGGCTTCACCGGATTCCAGGTCGATCTGCCAGTTGTGCAGCGGGCAGGCCACGCGTTTGCCGTAGATCAAGCCTTGGGACAGCGGGCCACCCTTGTGCGGGCAGCGGTCGTCGAGGGCGAACACTTCGTCGTCACTGGTACGGAAAATCGCAATATCGCCTTTTGGCCCGGTGATGATGCGCGAGCCCAGGGTGTTGATCTCTTCGAGGGCGCAGATATCCAGCCAGTTCATGCCGGCACCTCCAGCAGTTTGACGGGAATGGTGTCGAATTCCTTTTTCAGCAGCGGTTGTTCCAGGCGTTCTTTCCACGGGTCCTGTTCGAACGACAGGGAGAATTGCAGGCGTTCATTCAGCGCCTGGCGCCGTGCCGGGTCTTCCAGTACGGCTTTCTTGATGTGCTCCATGCCCACCCGTTGCAAGTAATGCACGGTGCGCTCCAGGTAGAAGGCTTCTTCCCGGTACAGCTGTAGGAACGCGCCGTTGTATTCGCGCACTTCTTCAGCGGTTTTCAACTTCACGAAAAACTCGGCGACCTCGGTCTTGATCCCGCCGTTACCGCCGATGTACATCTCCCAGCCGGAATCGACGCCGATAATTCCCACGTCCTTGATCCCTGCTTCCGAGCAGTTACGCGGGCAACCGGACACCGCCAGCTTGACCTTGTGCGGCGACCACATATTGAACAAGTCATGCTCCAGCTCGATCCCCAGTTGCGTGGAATTTTGCGTCCCAAAGCGGCAGAACTCGCTGCCGACGCAGGTCTTCACGGTGCGGATGGATTTGCCGTAGGCATGCCCGGACGGCATATCGAGGTCTTTCCATACGCCGGGCAAGTCCTGCTTCTTGATACCCAGCAAGTCGATGCGCTGCCCGCCGGTGACTTTGACCATCGGCACGTTGTACTTGTCGGCCACATCGGCGATGCGCCGCAGCTCCGACGGATTGGTCACACCGCCCCACATCCTCGGGACTACCGAGTAGGTGCCGTCTTTCTGAATATTGGCGTGAGCCCGTTCGTTGATCAGGCGCGATTGCGGGTCGTCTTTTGCCTCCCCGGGCCAGGTGGAAATCAGGTAGTAATTCAGCGCTGGGCGGCAGGTGGCGCAGCCGTTCGGGGTGCGCCAGTTCAGGTAACTCATGGTGCCGGCGATGGTCAGCAGGTGCTGATCGCGGATGGCCTGGCGGATCTGCCCGTGGTTGAGATCGCTGCAGCCGCAGATGGCTTTTTCGCTTTTCGGTTTGACGTCTGCTGCGCCGCCCACGGTGTTGATCAGGATCTGTTCCACCAACCCGGCGCACGAGCCACAGGAACTGGCGGCCTTGGTGTGCTTCTTCACGTCGTCGACGCTGAACAGCCCGTGTTCCTGAATCGCCTTGACGATGGTGCCTTTGCACACGCCGTTGCAGCCGCAGACTTCGGCGGTGTCAGCCATGCTCATGGCTTTGTCCTGGCCCTGATGGCCTACGTCGCCGATGGCGTTTTCACCGAACATCAGGTGGTCGCGGATCTCGCCGATCGCGTGGTTCTCACGGATCTGCCGGAAATACCAACCGCCATCAGCGGTGTCGCCGTACAGGCAGGCGCCGACGAGGATGTCGTCCTTGATCACCAGCTTTTTGTAGACGCCACCAATCGGGTCGGACAGGGTGATGGTCTCGGTGCCTTCGCCGCCCATGAAGTCCCCGGCGGAGAACAGGTCGATGCCGGTGACTTTCAATTTGGTCGAGGTCACCGAGCCCTGGTAGCGTGCGAAGCCTAGCTGCGCCAGGTGATTGGCGCAGACCTTGGCCTGTTCGAACAGCGGCGCGACCAGGCCGTAGGCGATCCCGCGATGGCTGGCGCATTCGCCGATGGCATAGATGCGCGGGTCATAGGTTTGCAGGGTGTCGTTGACCAGAATCCCACGGTTGCACGGGATGCCGGATTTTTCTGCGAGTTCGGTGTTGGGGCGGATACCGGCGGCCATCACCACCAGGTCTGCCGGGATCACATCGCCATTTTTGAATTGCACCGAACCCACGCGGCCATTGCCCGCGTCATGCAGCGCCTGGGTTTGTTCCTGCAGGCGGAACAACAGGCCACGGCTCTCCAGTTCGGTTTGCAGCAGTTGGCCGCTGGTCTTGTCCAGTTGTCGCTCCAACAGCCACTCGCCGATATGCACCACGGTCACGTGCATGCCGCGCAGCATCAGGCCGTTGGCGGCCTCCAGGCCCAGCAGGCCACCGCCGATCACCACGGCGTGCTTGTGGGTCTTGGCGGTGTCGATCATGGCCTGGGTGTCGGCGATGTCGCGGTAGCCGATCACACCCTGCAACGTATTGCCGGGGATTGGCAGGATAAACGGCGTAGAGCCGGTGGCGATCAGCAGGCGATCGTATTCGGCCTCGCTGCCGTCTTCGGCGATGACTTTGCGTTTTACCCGGTCGATCTGCACCACTTTGCGGTTGAGCAACAGCTTGATGTGGTTGTCGAGGTACCAGCTCAAATCGTTGAGCACGATCTCTTCGAAGGTCTGTTCACCGGCCAGCACCGGCGACAGCAGAATGCGGTTGTAGTTGGTGTGGGGCTCGGCGCCGAAGACGGTGATGTCGTACAGGTCGCTGCTCAGTTTGAGCAATTCTTCAAGGGTGCGAACCCCGGCCATGCCGTTGCCGATCATCACCAGTTTGAGTTTCTTCATGTCGTTCTCCGCAATGGCTCGACAAATCGTGCGCAACAAAAAAAGGCGTCCCCGCTAGGTAAGTAGCGAGGACGCCTTTGTCCTGGTCCCGTTCTCTCGGGAAGCTCGACCTTCGACGTTGAAGGTGCGGCTATATGTGTGTTGATGGGAAAGCTAATGCAGTGGTTGTGCCAAGTGCCGATTTGGCTGGATGTGTTCAGTCTGGCGTCAATGTATCGAGAGAATTCGCCTCTTAGTGGTGCAGCATCCAGTACAGCAGCACCAAATTGATCAGCAGCGACAGCACGGCTAACGTTTGCCAGACCTTCAGCGGTTCGCGCTCCAGCAGCGGTTTTGGCCGCTGGCTCAATTCGCGGCGGTCTGCCTGCTCCAGTACCAGCAACCATTCCTCGGCCGTTTCGTAGCGTTGCTCGGGTTGGGCGGCAACTGCGCGCTCCAGGCTCTGTTGCAGCCAGTCGGGCAGGTCGGGACGGTAACGGCTGGCGCTGACTGGCGTGGCGAACCTGGGCCGTTGAAAGGCTTCGATTTCGCCGTAGGGATAATGCCCGGTGAGCAGGTAATACAAGGTCACGCCGACGGCATACAAATCCTGTTGCGGGGTAGGGCGCTCGCCATTGAAGGCTTCCGGAGCGATAAAGCTCGGCGTGCCGGGTAACAGATGCGCGCGATCCTCGGAGAGCCCGGGGCAGTAAGCCAGGCCGAAGTCCAGCACGCGCAATTCGCCATCGTCGCCCAGCAGCAGGTTTTCGGGCTTGATGTCGCGGTGCAGGATCTGCCGCCGGTGCAGCAACCCGACCGCGCGCAACAGACGCTCGGCCAGAGATTGCCACTGCGCCAGCGGCAATGGGCCCTGGTGCTTGAACAGTGCGGCCAAGGTTTGCCCAGAATATTCGCGCATCACGTAGTACAAATGCTGACGACCACTGGCTGGATGGACTTCAGGAAACGCCCGGCCGGCGACCCGGCGCAGGAACCACTCCTCCGACAGCAGCGCCTGGGCGGCGAACACGTCATCGTCGTGGCTGACCGGCAAGGTCTTCAACAACCAAGCCTGTTGCTGGGCGTCTCGTACTCGGTAAAGCAGGGATTGGCGACTTTGCCCCAACGTTGCTTCCACCTGCCAGCCTTCAAAGCGTTGGCCGGCTTTCAGGGGCGGCGGCAGTGGCCATTGCTGCAACTGCACCAGTGCATCGCCGAGGGTGGCGGCGCCGAGTTGGTCGACACGCACCAGCAGGGCGCTGGCGTTGTCCTGGCTGCCCGCCAGGTGCGCGGCGCTGACCAGTGTGTTTACGGCAAGGTCCAGGTTCGACTGTTCCCGCAGGACCGCGCCAATGGCGTGATCGCCCAATGTCGCCCACACACCGTCACTGAGCATTAAAAAACATTCACCGGCACGCAACTCGCCGTCGAGGAAGTCCAGCACGAGATGTTGATCGAGCCCCATGGCGCGCTTGAGCACATGCTGCATGCCCGGTTGCTCCCAGACGTGCTCTTCGCTGAGGCGTTGCAACTCACCATCGAGCCAGCGATACACCCGGCAGTCTCCCACATGGGCCAGGGTGAAACGCTGGCCGCGAAACACCAGGGCACTGAGGGTGGTCAGCAACGGCAGGCCGCCACCGTTGGCTTGCAACCAGCGATTTTGCGCCACCAACAGGCGCTCCAGCGCCTGGGCCACGCCCCAGGTTTGCGGTGTGGCGTAGTAGTCCAGGGCCAGGGCTTGCAAGGTCGAGCGTGCGGCCAGTCCACCATCGGCGCATTGGCTGACGCCGTCGGCGATGGCGCACAGGTAACCTTTGCTGGCAGCCAGCTCCGGGGAGGGTGTGACCAGGCGTAAGGCGTCCTGGTTTTCCTGGCGGGGGCCGGTGGCGCTGGCCTGGGCGAAGCTCAGTTGCAGTGCCATCAGACCCGCGCAGCCGTTACGGCCGCCGAGCCCCAGGTGGTTCTCCAGCGACGCTTGACGCCGTACAGGCCAAACCAGGCCAGCACGCCGAGGCTGGCGAACAACCACAGTGCCAGTTGATAGCTGCCGGTGCTCTGCTTGATCGCGCCCATGCCTGCTGCCAGGGCAAAACCGCCGATACCGCCGGCCATGCCGATCAGGCCGGTCATCACGCCGATTTCCCGATGAAAGCGCTGGGGCACCAGTTGGAAAACTGCACCGTTACCGGCACCCAAACCGAGCATGGTGCAGACGAAAAGCGCCAGGGCGGCGTAGGAGCTTGGCAGGTTGAAACCTACTGCGGCGATGCAGACCGCGGCCACGCCGTACATGCCGAGCAGGGTACGAATCCCGCCAAACCTGTCGGCCAGGGCGCCGCCCAGCGGACGCATCAGGCTGCCGCCGAACACGCAGGCGGCGGTGTAGTAACCGGCGGTAACCGGGCTGAGGCCGTATTGATCGTTGAAGTAGCCGGGCAGGGCGCTGGCCAGGCCGATAAAGCCGCCGAACGTCACGCTGTAGAAGAACATGAACCACCAACTGTCGCGGTCGCCCAAGGCTTTGAAGTAGTCAGCCATGGATTTGGCCTTGGGCCGTTGCGGGGCATTGCGGGCGAGCCAGGCGAAAACGATCAGCGTCAGGATCAGCGGGATCAGTGCGAAGCCGAACACATTGCTCCAGCCAAATGCGGCGGCGAGCACCGGTGCCAGCAAGGCCGCAAACACCGTCCCCGAGTTGCCGGCGCCGGCGATGCCCATGGCCTTGCCCTGGTGTTCGGCGGGGTACCACTGGGACGCCAGGGGCAGCGCGACGGCAAACGAGGCGCCGGCCATGCCGAGGAACATGCCTAGCAGCAGGGCTTGTTCGTAGCTGTGGATCCCCAGTTTCCAGGCACCGAAGAGGGCGCAGATGACGATCACCTGGCCAATCAGGCCGGCGGTCTTGGGAGAGAGTTTGTCGGCGAGCATGCCCATCAGGAAGCGCAGCACGGCGCCGGCCAGGATAGGGGTGGCGACCACCAGGCCGCGTTGTTGGGTGGTGAGGTGCAGGTCGGCGGCGATTTGCACCGCCAGGGGGCCTAACAAGTACCAGACCATGAAACTCAGGTCGAAATACAGGAACGCGGCGAACAGGGTCGGGGTATGACCGGATTTCCAGAAGCTTGATTTCATCACGCACCTCAGCGGTAAGGGGACTTATGAGAAGGCCTGGTGATGGAGCGGCTGTGGCCACCCCACCGGCCCCGGGCTATGGGGCCAAAACGAAAAAACGCCGCCACCGGGTTTGCGAAGGGCAAACCGGGTGTGCGACGTCTTTGTCGTGGAGGGGGCAACCGCCGTTGGCTACCTGTGGGGATTCTTTAGCAAGAGGTGGGCCAACAAGGGGGGGCGTTGTGGTGTGGTGTACATATCCGTTGCTGCGGTAACGGCTGCTTATGGTTCCGCTCTTACAGCGGGTCACTTTTGGCAAACGCCCCAAAAGTAACCAAAAGGTCTTTGCCCCACCACTCGGTGCCTCGCTTAGGCTCGGCATGCCCGCAATCAGACCCGTCTCCGCGGGCCGCCGCGACGGCCCGTCCCTGGCCCGTCGCGGCTAAATCGGCATCCTTGCCGATTTACCCGCTCCACCGTGCCTGCTTGCGGCCATCGTGGTTGACGGGGCCCGCAGATCAAGGTCAACAGCAAGAGCACGGCGGCCTGAAAGCCGACCTGAGTGTTAAAAGCAAAAGCAAGGCGTAGGAGCTGGCTTGCCGGCGATGCAGGCAACTCGGTTTTTTCAGATACATCGAGGTGATGCCATCGCCGGCAAGCCAGCTCCTACGGGGGTGTTCGCTGTTGATTTGGCTTTTAACACTCAAGCCGGCCTGTAGGCCGCTGTGTTCTTGATCTTGCTTGTGATCTTGATCTGACTGCCCCATTCAGCCCGAGGCCGAACGCAGGGATTGAGGAGCGGGTAAACCGGCAGGACGCCGGTTTAGCCGCGACGGGCCAGGGACGGGCCGTCGCGGCGGCCCGCGGAGCAATGCCTTCGTTCGGGCACACCGAGCCTAGGCGAGGTGCCGACAGGCGGGGCAGAGCGTTTTGGTTACTTTTGCGCTTTTCAAAAGTGACCCGCTGTAAGAGCGGAACCATAAGTAGCCGTTACCTAAATAACGGATACACCCCCCGGCCCACCCCTCACCCCAACAACTCACTCATGGCAATAATCTGCTCCGCCACCTGAATCAGCTTCTGCTGCCGACTCATCGCCTGACGCCGCATCAGCGTGTAGGCGTCTTCCTCGTTACACCCCTTCATTTTCATCAACAGCCCCTTGGCCGTCTCAATCCGCTTACGCTCCGCCAACTGCTGATCCCGCGCCTGCAACTGCGCGCGCATCGCCTGGTCACTCTCAAACCGTGCCATCGCCACATCCAGAATCGGCTGCAACCGCTGCGCCTGAATCCCCTCGACAATGTACGCACTGACCCCCGACTTGATCGCCTGACGCATCACCCCCGGATCATGCTCATCGGTAAACATCACAATCGGTCGCGGCTGGTCGCGGCTGACCAGTACCACTTGCTCCATCACATCGCGCCCCGGCGACTCGGTGTCGATCAAAATCACATCCGGACGCACCGCTTCGACCCGCGCCGGCAGGTCGATCGTCAACCCCGACTCATCAATCACTTCAAACCCGGCCTCGGTCAACGCAGCCTTGAGCCGCCCCACCTTGCGCGGCGTGTCATTGATCAACAGGATTCGCAACATAATGTCCTCCTGTCAGCGCAAGGCTTGGCGGCTGGCAACGTCTGCCATGGCGTGCAGGCGAAAGCTGCGGGCATACCCGGCCGGGTCCGAGCCATCCCAGACCTTGCCGTCGATCAACTGGCTGCTGCGCATCGCCTCGCCACCGGCAGGTACACCCACGGCACTGGCCGCCTGGCGATAGATGTCCAGTTGTTGCACACGCCGGGCGACGCCGAGGTAATCCGGGTCTTCGCGCAGCAGGCCCCAGCGGCGGAACTGGGTCATAAACCACATGCCATCAGACAGGTACGGCAAGTTGACCTCGCCGTTGCCAAAAAAACGCAGTGCGTGGGGATCTTGCCAGTGGTTGCCCAGGCCGTCGTCATAGTTACCCAGCAGGCGTGGCTCGATGCAATCAAGGGGGGCGTCGAGGTATTGCGGGGCGCTCAGTAGTTGCGCGGTGGAGCGGCGGTTTTCTGTGCTTTCCTCGATGAACCGGCTGGCCTGCAGGATCGCCATCACCAGCACCCGAGCCGTATTGGGGTATTGCTCGACAAACGCCTGCGTGCAGCCGAGGACTTTTTCCGGGTGATCCGGCCAGAGCGCCTGGGTCGTGGCCAGGGTGAACCCCTGGTTTTGCTTCACTGCACTGGCGCACCAAGGCTCCCCCACACAAAACCCGTCGATACGGTTGGCTTGCAGGTGCGCAACCATTTGCGGCGGTGGCACCACCACGCTGTCCACATCCTGCAACGGGTGAATGCCTTGGCTGGCCAGCCAGTAATACAACCACATGGCGTGGGTGCCCGTGGGAAAGGTCTGGGCGAAGGTGAGTTTTGTTCGGCTTTGGTGCACGTGGCGATCCAGTGCTTCAGGACTGGTCACCCCCAACTGTTGCAGGCCACGGGAAAGGTTGATGCTCTGCCCGTTCTGGTTCAGGCCCATCAGCACGGCCATGTCGGTGGCCGCCACGCCGCCAATGCCCAGGTGCACGGCATAGATCAGGCCGTACAGGCTGTGGGCGGCATCCAATTCGCCGCTGACCAGGTTGTCCCGCAGGCTGGCCCACGAGGACTGACGTTTGAGGTTCAACGTCAGCCCATAGGGCTGCGCGAAGCCCTGGGTGGCGGCGACCACCACCGAGGCGCAATCGCTCAGGGCCATGAAACCAAGGTTGAGGCTGCTCTTTTCCGGGGCATCGCTGCCGTTGACCCACGCCAGGGGTTCACTCATCACTGCGCACCTTTCATAAAAAAACGCCGTTCCGCCGGGCCACTCGTCGGGTGGCCCGGAGGTAACGACGTCGTTGTCCTTGAACCCGTACCGCCGCTGGCGCGGGTTGCGATAAGCAAGGCAAAGCAAGGCACATGCCACGGGCCGGTAAAAGGCAGCGGGCCGTCAGCTTCCCATCAGGATTGAAACGGGCTTGCCTCGCAGTATGGCCGCTCCTTGATCCCGGGCAGTGTGTGCATGTTGGTCAATCGCCGCCGTTTTGCGACTGTGTTTTTCTGGCTGTTGATGCTGGGCAGTTCCTGCGTGCTCGCACAGCCGTACCAGGCCCATGATGAAAGCCTGCACACCTTTTTTACCGCGCTTTCCTTGCCGTTGGGGCAGCCGATCGTCGTCAGCCAGGCAGCGGCGCGCAAGCGCATCAGCGGAGCGTTCGACTTCGATTCCGCCCAACCGCTGCTGGAATCGGTCGCCGGGCAACACGGCTTGATCTGGTACAGCGACGGGCAAGTGCTTTACCTCTATGACGCCGACGAGGCGAAAAGCTCGGTGGTGACCCTGCGGCACATTTCGGTCGATACCTTGCGCGGGTTCATGCGCCGCTCGGGGCTGGACGAGGCGCGCTATCCGCTACGGGCAAGCGGGGCGCGGGTGTTCTATGTGTCCGGGCCACCGAACTATGTCGACCACGTGCTGCGCCTGGCCCAACTGATGGACCGCCAGCGTGCGGAACTGCGCATGGGGTCGCAGCGGATCGGCGTGGTGCAGGTACTCAACACCCACGTTGCCGACCGCGAGTACTACATGGGCGACAGAACCGTCACCGTACCGGGCATGGCCTCAATGATTGAAAAACTGCTGGCCGTCGAGCAGCAGGGTGCATCTGCGCGGCCACCCGGATTACTGGCGGACAAGACACTTTCGGTGCTGGCATACCCGGACACCAACAGTTTGTTGATCAAGGGGAAGCCTGCGCAGGTGAGCTTTATCCAACAACTGGTGGCGGAACTGGATGTGCCGAAGCGCGCGGTGGAGGTTTCGTTGTGGCTGGTGGATGTGGATCGTGACGAACTCAAGAAGCTGGGCGCGGCGCTGCATAAAGGGGTTGGCCAGCCTACTGCAACCCGCGTCATGGCGCCTTTCGAGGACGACGTGTTCATGAAGCGGATCACCGCACTGGAGCAACGCAGGCGAGCGAAGGTCACGGTGCTGCCGGTGATTCTTGCCCAAGAGAATGTGCCGGCGGTTTTCAACGACAACCAGACGCTCTATTTGCCCAGGCCGGGTGAAGACGGTGATGAGTGGCAACCGGTGGTCTACGGCACACAGGTCAGTGTGCTGGCGCGCTTCGCCGAGGCGAATGACATCGAGATGCAGCTCACCGTCGAGGATGGCCGCCAGGTGGGCAAGGCGGGCAGTCGCGACAAACGCTTGGCGGCGATAGAACACATGGGGATCAATACGGTGGTGCGTGTGGCTCCTGGCAGGCGGCTGCTGGTGGGGGATTTTCAGCGTGATTCCGTAGCGGCCTTGTCTGGTCGCTACCACGGGCCCATGGCCAATAGCGTGCGGTTGTTTGTGATTCAGGCGACGGCCGTGGGGTATGCCTTGCATACAGGTGCGGGGCCGGGCCAGGCACCGCCGTTGACACCCTCCCAGCATGAGCGGGTGAAACGAGCATTTAGCCGCGTGCCTGAGGGGTAAACATATTGAAAAGTCCTACGTAACCAGTCCGAAAAAAACCGTGCCTGTGGGCTTTTGCCTCTCCTATACAGCGGATGAGCTTTTTATAGTCGCACTCTTTTTTGGAATACCAGTAGTGGAAATGAGGTACGAATGGCCGTGGTGATTGATGGGGTACTGGCTGCCCCCATGGTCTTTGATCGTTGGACGTTGCACGGCGACGGCAGGTTGACCGGCGAAGGCTGCGACCTGCAGCTACCGCCCAAGGAGTCGCAAGTGCTACGCCTGTTGCTGGCCTCGGCCGGTGTGCTGGTGACCAAGGACCACTTGTTGGAACAGGCATGGCCCCATAACGAGGCCACGGAGGAGTCCCTGACCCGTTGCATCTGTTCATTACGCAAATATTTGAAGGGCGGCAGGGCGTTGATCAAAACGGTATACGGCAAAGGGTACCGCGTGACCTGTGCGGTCAAGGTGACGAGCCTCACGGCGAACCCTGTCTGTACCACCTGCGGCCGGGCGCAGGCATGAAAGGCACCTGGCCCAAGGCCTTGCTGCTGCTCGTGATCGGCGCTGGCAGTGAAGCCCGGGCGTATTGCTGGGCAGAGGCCGCCAACCGGTATGGCATTGAGCCGGAGCTGCTGCAGGCCATTGCTGCGGTGGAGTCGGGTTATCGCGCCGAGGCCATGAATCACGCCAACAACAACGGCACCCGTGATATCGGGCTGATGCAGATCAACAGCATTCACCTGCCACGCCTGCTCAAGAAGGGCATCACCGAACAACGCTTGCTGGATGAGCCTTGCCTGTCCGTGGAGGTGGGGGCATCGATCCTTGCCGACTTTGTCAAACAGTTCGGCTACAACTGGACGGCGATCGGCTCCTACAATGTGGGCGGCGGGCCCGGGCCGCGGCGTGAAGAACTACGCCTTCGCTACGCGCAAAAAATTTGGGTCCGCTACGAAGAACTGATGGTGCACCGCAACTGACGATTGGACGGCACGCCTCGCATGCAGCCCTTTACCCCGGCTATAATCGCCGCCACCTTTCGCCGCCATCCGAGTCAAGCCCGCCCATGTATACCCTGGCCCGCCAGCTGTTGTTCAAACTCTCTCCGGAAACCTCCCACGACCTGTCCCTGGATTTGATCGGTGCCGGTGGCCGCCTGGGGCTCAATGGTCTGGTGTGCAAGGCCCCGGCTAAAGTGCCGGTGTCGGTGATGGGGCTCGACTTCCCCAACCCGGTAGGCCTGGCAGCCGGCCTGGACAAGAACGGTGCGGCCATCGACGGTTTTGCGCAGTTGGGTTTTGGCTTTGTCGAAATTGGCACCGTGACCCCGCGGCCGCAGCCGGGCAACCCCAAGCCGCGCATTTTCCGCTTGCCGGAAGCCGAGGCGATCATCAATCGCATGGGCTTCAACAACCTGGGGGTGGATAACTTGCTGTCGCGGGTTCAGGCGGCCAAGTACAAAGGCATCCTGGGGATCAACATCGGCAAGAACTTCGACACGCCGGTGGAGCGTGCCGTGGATGACTACCTGATTTGCCTGGACAAGGTCTACGCCCACGCCAGCTATGTCACGGTTAACGTCAGCTCGCCGAACACCCCGGGCCTGCGCAGCCTGCAGTTTGGCGACTCACTCAAGCAGTTGCTTGAAGCCTTGCGCCAGCGCCAGGAAGACCTGGCTGTGCGTCACGGCAAGCGTGTGCCCTTGGCAATCAAGATTGCCCCGGACATGAGCGACGAAGAAACCGTGCTGGTGGCCCAGGCCCTGATGGATTCGGGCATGGATGCAGTGATTGCCACCAACACCACCTTAAGCCGTGTTGGTGTCGAAGGCCTGGCCTTTGGTGACGAGGCGGGCGGCCTGTCCGGTGCGCCAGTGCGTGACCAGAGCACCCACATCGTCAAGGTGCTGGCCGCCGAGTTGGCAGGGCGTTTACCGATCATTGCGGTGGGCGGCATCACCGAAGGCAAGCACGCAGCCGAGAAAATTGCCGCCGGCGCGAGCCTGGTGCAGTTGTATTCCGGCTTTATCTACAAGGGCCCGGCGTTGATTCGCCAGGCGGTGGATGCGATCGCGGCGTTGCCACGAGTCTGACAGCAGGCAATAAAAAGGGCTCCTTGAAGGAGCCCCTGGGCCGAAGCCCGCCGCCCGGATGGGGCGTGCGTGGTTAAGTGGTTGCGTATTCGTGCTGATGTCGGAATTAAATGCCCTTGATTAGCCGACGGCGTGAAGTTCGTTGAGTCTGTGGATTCCCGCAGTGCCAGTCATACCGTCCCAGTTGTCGCCGCGTCCTTCTCGCCAGCCGTTGATCCAGGCTTGGCGTACCGACGGTAGAGTAAATGGGCAAAGCTCACGGGATTTGCCATGAACGCCATATTGATATCCGCGTAAAAATGCTCTTTCCAACGGATCACGCTTAAGTCTTCTCATAGGGTGTTTCCCTCACTTGTTGACTGTCTTGATATCCTTCGGCCCCGTCTGGGGTCGGGCAGAGTTTTTCTGCCGTTGGTGCGCTCGCTGCCGGCGTGGCGAGCACTGTGTCGGCGTCGTTACGGCGCCAACCTGTGTTGAGTTCTAACCAATAGGTCACATGGATTCAATGATCGTTTTGTCATAAGCACGTAACGATAATGATGCTATAGCCATAAGCTGGCATGGCTTTTCGCCCCTTTTATTGGGCAAACCCAGCTATGATGTGCGCTTCAAAGAGGATGGGTTTAATCCTTTAGTGAGAATGCCCTCCCGTTGCAGTCGGTTATTATTCGACGAAGGGTCAGAATATTTCTTTTTGTTGCATCAAATACTTGAACTGCCCCGCCAATAAAGGCCTATAGGCCTGTATCCGGGGTGGAACGGCACATTCGTGCCACACGAGCGTTCTTCAAGAAAAGCGCTTGATTGAAAACCGAACGCGCGATGCGTCGCCCGTTCACTTATTGCTGAATAAGCCTGGATTACCCATGTCGGACCGTTTTGAACTCTTCCTCACTTGCCCCAAGGGCCTCGAAGGCCTGCTGATCGAGGAAGCCGTCGGGCTTGGCCTTGAGGAAGCCCGGGAGCACACCTCGGCCGTGCGCGGCATGGCCGACATGGAAACCGCCTACCGCCTGTGCCTGTGGTCGCGCTTGGCCAACCGCGTGTTGCTGGTGCTCAAGCGCTTCCCGATGAAGGATGCCGAAGACCTCTACCACGGCGTGCTCGACATCGAGTGGGAAGACCACATGCTCGCCGACGGCACCCTGGCCGTTGAATTCAGCGGCCATGGCTCGGGCATCGACAACACTCACTTCGGCGCGCTGAAGGTCAAGGATGCGATTGTCGACAAGCTGCGCACCCCGACCGGCGAACGTCCGTCCATCGACAAGATCAACCCGGACCTGCGCATTCACCTGCGCCTGGACCGTGGCGAAGCGATTCTCTCCCTCGACCTGTCCGGCCACAGCCTGCACCAGCGCGGCTACCGCCTGCAGCAGGGCGCTGCACCGTTGAAAGAGAACCTGGCGGCAGCGATCCTGATCCGTTCCGGCTGGCCGCGCATCGCTGCCGAAGGCGGCGCGCTGACCGACCCGATGTGCGGCGTGGGTACCTTCCTGGTGGAAGGCGCGATGATCGCCGCCGACATGGCCCCTAACCTCAACCGTGAGCTGTGGGGTTTCACCGCCTGGCTTGGCCACGTTCCGGCGATGTGGAAAAAGCTGCACACAGAGGCCAGCGAGCGTGCCGCCATCGGCATGGCCAAGCCACCGCTGTGGGTCCGTGGTTACGAAGCTGACCCACGCCTGATCCAGCCTGCCCGCAACAACATCGAACGCGCGGGCCTGAGCCACTGGATCAAGATTTACCAGGGCGAAGTCGGCACCTTCGAACCGCGTCCGGACCAGAACCAAAAGGGCCTGGTGATCTGCAACCCGCCGTACGGCGAGCGTCTGGGTGATGAAGCCAGCCTGTTGTACCTCTACCAGAACCTCGGCGAGCGTCTGCGCCAGGCGTGCCTGGGCTGGGAAGCGGCGGTGTTCACCGGTGCCCCGGACCTGGGCAAGCGCATGGGGATCCGCAGCCACAAACAGTATTCGTTCTGGAACGGCGCCTTGCCGTGCAAACTGCTGCTGATCAAGGTCAACCCGGACCAGTTCGTCACCGGCGAGCGTCGCACCCCGGAGCAACGCCAGGCCGAACGCGAGCAGGCGGCCTACGACCAGGCGCCGACCGAGCCGCAAGAGCGCCAGTACAACAAGAACGGTAACCCGATCAAACCCGCCCCTGCCCCGGTGGTCGAGCAGGCGCGCTTGAGCGAAGGCGGGCAGATGTTTGCCAACCGCCTGCAAAAAAACCTGAAGCTGCTGGGCAAGTGGGCCAAGCGCGAAGGCGTTGATTGCTACCGTGTGTACGATGCCGACATGCCCGAATACTCCATGGCCATCGACCTGTACCACGACTGGGTTCACGTCCAGGAATACGTGGCGCCCAAGTCCATCGACCCGGAAAAAGCCTCGGCACGCATGTTCGATGCGCTGGCGGCCATTCCCCAGGCACTGGGCATCGACAAGAACCGCGTAGTGGTCAAGCGTCGCGAGCGCCAGAGCGGCACCAAGCAGTACGAGCGCCAGAGCGCCCAGGGCAAGTTCACCGAAGTCAGCGAAGGTGGCGTCAAGTTGTTGGTCAACCTGACCGATTATCTGGACACGGGCCTGTTCCTCGACCACCGGCCGATTCGCATGCGTATCCAGAAGGAGGCGGCCGGCAAGCGCTTCCTCAACCTGTATTGCTACACCGCCACCGCCAGTGTGCACGCCGCCAAGGGTGGCGCGCGCAGCACCACCAGCGTCGACCTGTCGAAAACCTACCTGGACTGGGCGCGTCGCAACTTCTCGCTCAACGGTTTCTCCGACAAGAACCGCCTGGAGCAGGGCGACGTGATGGCGTGGCTGGAGGCCAGCCGCGATGAGTTCGACATGATCTTCATCGACCCGCCGACCTTCTCCAATTCCAAGCGCATGGAAGGCATCTTCGACGTGCAGCGTGACCACGTGCAGTTGCTGGACCTGGCCATGGCGCGCCTGGCACCGGGCGGCGTGTTGTACTTCTCGAACAACTTCCGCAAGTTCCAGCTGGAAGACAACCTCGTCGAGCGGTACGCCGTCGAGGAGATCAGTGATAAAACCATCGACCCGGATTTTGCGCGCAACGCCAAGATCCACCGAGCGTGGAAAATCACCGCTCGCTGATCGCACACCGCTAAAGCCGCAAGCCCGGATTATTCTGGCCTTGCGGCTTTTTTGCGCTGGTCAAACGCGAGCCCTGTGGCTATAACTTAACGCCTGGCCAAAGTGACGCACCCGCACGCTGGCGTTCCGAGGCTTGTCTATGCCGCTGCATGCCGTGCGCCCGAAAATCCTAGGCTTTATCAGCGAGCAGGTGTCGGCGTGGCTGGTGGCAGTGGTGGTGTTTCTGACAGGGGTCGCGTTGACGATCATCGTCGCCTGGGGCGCCTCCGGTCTCTATCAGCAGCAGATGCGCCAACGCTTTCAGTTGCTGGTCAACGAGCGTTACAGCCGCCTCCAGGAACGCTTCGAGGACCAGGAGCAACGCCTGGGCAGCCTGCGACGGTTCTTCGTCAATTCCACTACAGTCTCGCGCAAAGAGTTCGACGGTTTCGCACAGCCCTTGCTGTTGCGCGCGCGCGCCTATGCCTGGGCGCCGCGGGTTTCCCGTGACCAGCGCAGCGCGTTTGAGCAGGAGATGACGGCCGAGCGCGGTGCGAGCTTTTCCATTCGCGAATTGAACGCGGCAGGCGAGTTGGCCCCGGCCAACGCACGCGATGAGTATGTGCCGGTGCTATACAGCCAAACCCAGAGCCTGCTCGGCTCGCCGCTGGGTTTTGACCTGCTGGCCCAGCCATTGCGGCGCTCGACGGTTGAGCGCGCGCAACAGTCAGGGAAAATGGCCGTGTCCCAGCCCATGCACCTGGTGGGTGTGGAGCCGGCCTACGCCATGGGCGTGCTGTTGGTGGCGCCGGTCAGCCGGGCGCCGACCACACAAGTGCCCACCAGTGAGCCTTATGGCTACGTGATGGCGGTGATCAGCATGCGCCAACTGGTGGCCGACGGCTTGCCCAAGGCCGACCGGGACAACCTGGTGATGCAGATTGTCGACACCTCCGACACCGAAGAACGCGTGCTCTACGAATCCAGCAACGCCGTGGCAGACAGCGACCTGATGGCCGCGCGCCGGCTGACGCTTGGCGACCACATCTACGCCTTGAGCCTGCGGCCCAGCCAGGTGTTCCAGCAGGGCAGCCACTCTTCGCTGCTCAGTATCCTGGTCATGGGCAGCCTACTTAGCCTGCTGCTCAGTGCGTTGCTCTATGTGCTGGTCAGCCAGCGCCAGCGCGCATTGAAGCTGGTGGAGCAGCGCACCGCCCAGTTGCGTCAGCGTGAGCAGGAACTGCGGGGCACCCACGGCCAACTGCGCAGCGTGCTCAATGCGGCGACCCAAGTAGCGATCATCGCCACGGACCTTCGTGGTGTCATCACCACGTTCAACGCGGGCGCCGAGCAGATGCTGGGCTTTGAGGCGAATGAAGTCCTGGGCCACCTGACCCTCGAAAGCCTGCACTTGGCACCCGAGCTCGAAGCCCGCGCTGTGCAGTTGAGCGCGGCCCTGGGCAAGCGCATCCCGCCAGGCCAGGCGATGCTGGTGGACAGCGCCGATACGGTGCACGAGGCCCGTGAGTGGACGCTGGTGCGCAAGGACGGCAGCCAACTGACGGTGAACATGCTCGCCACGGTATTGCTGGATGAGCATGGCTTGTGGGTCGGGCACCTGGCGATCTGCCTGGACGTCACCGAGCAGAAGCGCGCCTATGAGGCGCTGGCCGCCCGGGATCGCCTGCTGAAGAAACTCAGCGCCCATGTGCCCGGCGGTATTTTCCAGTTCATCCTGGAGTCGAACGATGCCTCGCGTTTCCTGTATGCCAGCGATGGCATCCGCGATATCTACGAAATCGAGCCGGCGTTGTTGCAGCAGGATGCGCGAAAGGTCTTCGAGCGGATTCACCCGCTGGATGTCGAGCGGGTGCGTGAGTCCATTCGGCTGTCTACCCTGCAGTTGAGCCATTGGCGCGAAGAATACCGGGTGCAATTGCCCCGTCGCGGGCTGCGCTGGGTTCGCGGCGAGGCGACGCCGGAGGAGCTGCCCGGCGGCGGTACGATATGGCATGGCTATGTGTCGGATATATCCGACCTTAAGCGGGTAGAGGAAGAACTGCGGGCGTTGTCGATTACCGACTCGCTGACGGGTATCCATAACCGCCGCTACTTCCAGGACCGCCTGAAGGCCGAGATAATCCGAGTCAAGCGTGCCTCGGGAGCGTTATCGGTGATCATGCTCGACATCGACCACTTCAAGCGCATCAACGACCAGCACGGCCATGCGGTGGGCGATGAAGTGCTCAAGGAGTTGTGCCGGCGCATCAGCCAGCGGTTGCGCCGCACGGATGTGTTCTGTCGCCTGGGAGGCGAAGAGTTCGTGGTGCTGTGCCCCAACACCGATGGCCTCCAGGCCTACAGCGTTGCCCTGGAGTTGTGGCAAGCGTTGCGCAGTGCACCGATGGAGGGTGTCGGGAGCGTGACAGCGAGCTTCGGGGTGGCCAGTTGGCGCGTCGAGGAGGGCGTTGACGGCTTGCTGTTGCGGGCGGATTCGGGGGTGTATGCGGCGAAGCAGGCGGGCCGGGATCGGGTCGAGGCAGAGCGCACGCTTGCCTGAAGTGCACGACCATTCAGGCTATTAGAGATCAATGTGGGAGCTGGCTTGCGTGCGATAGCACCACCTCGGTATTCCTGATCGACCGAGGCGTCTGCATCGCAGGCAAGCCAGCTCCCACATTTGATATTTGCTGCTGTTAGAGGATCGGGGCCGCAGCCGCCAGCTTCGGCTGGCGATACAGGTCCAGCAGCACTTGGTCGAGCACTGAAGACGCGCCCCACGGTTTTGTATCGTTGAGAATCGCCACCACCGCCCAGGTGTTGCCGTTGTTATCGCGGCTGAACCCGGCAATCGCGCGCACGGTATTCAGGGTGCCGGTCTTGATGTGAGCTTCACCGCGCATGGCCGTGGTCTTCAGGCGTTTGCGCATGGTGCCGTCGGTACCGGCAATCGGCAGCGAGCTGATGTACTCCGCCGCGTACGGGCTTCTCCACGCCGCTTGCAGCATGGTCGCCATCTCGCGGGCGCTGACCCGTTCGGCACGGGACAGGCCGGAGCCGTTCTCCATCACCAGGTGCGGCGCCGTGATGCCCTTTTTCGCCAGCCACTGGCGCACCACACGCTGGGCGGCCTTCGCATCGTCGCCATCGGCGTCGGTGCGGTATTGCGCGCCCAGGCTCAGGAACAACTGCTGGGCCATGGTGTTGTTACTGTATTTGTTGATGTCGCGGATGATTTCCGCCAGGTCCGGCGAGAACGCCCGGGCCAATACTTTGGCGTTCTTCGGCACTGGCGCCTGGATATCACGGCCCTGGATGCTGCCGCCCAGTTCCTTCCAGATCGCCCGAACGGCGCCGGCGGTGTAGGTGGCGTGGTCCAGCAACGATAGATAAGTCTGCGAACTGCAGCCATCCGCCAACTGGCCGCTGACGGTCACGGTAACGCTGCCGTCGGCGGCAGTCATCGGGCTGTAGCGCACATCGCCGGTGCATTGCTTGGCGTTGGAGACCTTGACCTGGTTGTCGATGCGAATGCTTGCAATCGGCGGCTCGACCGACACCAGCACCTTGCCCGAATCATTGCGGGTAACGAAGCGCAGCGCCTTGAGATTGACCATCAGGGCATCGGGCTTGACCAGGAACGGTTTGTTTTCGTCGTTGCCATCGTCATTGAATTCCGGCAACTGCGGTGGGAGGAAGAAGCCGCGGTCCAGCACCAGGTCGCCAGTCACTTGCTGTACGCCATTGGCCCGCAGGTCGCGCATCAGCAGCCAGAGTTTTTCCATGTTCAGCTTGGGATCGCCGCCGCCCTTGAGGTACAGGTTACCGTTAAGGATGCCGCCGCTCAGGGTGCCGTCGGTGTAGAACTCGGTTTTCCACTGATGGTTGGGGCCGAGCATTTCCAGGGCCGCGTAGGTGGTAACCAGCTTCATGGTAGAGGCCGGGTTGACCGACACGTCGGCGTTGAACACGGTCGGCGTGCCCGGGCCGTTGAGGGGGATCATCACCAGGGACAGGGCATTGTTTTGCAGCTTGGCTTTCTGGAGGGCTTCCTGGACCTTGGGCGGCAGAGAGGTATTGATCGGGGCGGCGGTGACGGAAAAGGCCAGGGGGAGAAGAAAACTGGCGAGTAACAGTGGACGCAAAGATTTGATCATAAGAATTTAAACCCTACTGCTGAGGGGTGAAAAAGGTGAGGGGTATGTACGAAAAATCCCTCAATGGTCATGAAAGTGTCGGCATTATGCCCCAAGGCTGGCGCACTTGTGCCTGAACGATAGCTGCAATTGGCGGTTTTTTTCACGGGCACTCTGCCGCCGGTCCCAGAGAATCGGGCAAAGGCCTGCTTAAACTGCTAAAGTGCCGCCCGTTATTACTTAAGAGGATTGTTCCAATGGCGACTAACCGTTCCCGGCGTCTGCGCAAAAAACTGTGCGTTGATGAATTTCAAGAGCTGGGTTTCGAACTGAACCTGGACTTCAAAGAAGGTTTGGACGATGAAGCGGTTGACGCTTTCCTCGAAGCATTCCTGACTGAAGCAATGGACGGCAACGGCCTGGACTACGTCGGCGGTGATGACTTCGGTCTGGTTTGCAAAGCCACCCGTGGTTCGGTCAACGAAGAACAGCGTGCCGCTGTTGAAGCGTGGCTGAAGGCTCGTCCAGAGCTGACCCGCGTTGAAGTCAGCGCCCTGTTGGACGCTTGGCATCCAGAAAAGCCGATCAACCCGGCAGCCTGATGTCATGAAAAAGCGACCCGCCCGGGTCGCTTTTTCGTTACCGGGTCTTAAAGAATCAGGCCTTGCGCCAGTTCAGAATCACCAGCGTCAACACCCCCGCAACAATCCCCCAGAACGCCGACCCGATGGAAAACAACGTCAGCCCTGACGCTGTGACCATAAAAGTGATCAACGCAGCTTCCCGTTCCCTGGGCTCATTCATGGCGATGCTCAGGCCATTGATGATCGAGCCAAACAACGCCAGCGCCGCAATCGACAGCACCAGCTCCTTGGGCAGCGCCGCGAACAACGCAGCCAATGTCGCGCCGAACACCCCGGCAATCCCGTAGAAAATCCCGCACCAGAGCGCTGCGGTGTAGCGCTTGTTGCGATCCTCATGGGCATGGGGCCCGGTGCAGATCGCCGCGCTGATGGCGGCCAGGTTGATGCCATGGGAGCCAAACGGCGCCAGCACCAACGAGGCAAGGCCCGTGGTGGTGATCAAGGGCGAGGCCGGCACGTTATAACCGTCGGCCCGCAGCACCGCGATCCCCGGCATGTTTTGCGAGGTCATGGCCACCACGAACAGCGGGATGCCGATGCTGATGGTCGCGGCCAGGGAGAAGTGCGGAGTGGTCCACACCGGCGTCGCCACCTCCAGGTGGAAGCCGCTGAAATCCAGCAGCCCCATCAACCCGGACAGCGCGGTGCCGATCAGCAAGGCTGCGAGCACCGCGTAGCGCGGCGACAGGCGCTTGATGATCAGGTAAGTGAAAAACATCCCCAGCACCAGCCCGGTACGGTGCTGCGCGGCGACGAAAATCTCGCTGCCGATCTTGAACAGAATCCCCGCCAGCAAGGCGGCCGCCAGTGACGCCGGGATGCGCTTGACGAGTTTTTCGAAGCTGCCGGTCAGCCCGCAGATCGTCACCAGCACCGCGCAGGTGATGTAGGCGCCGATGGCTTCGCCGTAGCTCACGCCGCCCAGGCTGGTGATCAACAATGCCGCGCCCGGGGTAGACCAGGCGATGGTGATCGGCGTGCGATAGCGCAGGGACAGGCCAATGCTGCACACCGCCATGCCGATGGAGATCGCCCAGATCCACGAAGAAATCTGCGCCGTGGTCAGGCCGGCGGCCTGGCCTGCCTGAAACATCAGCACCAGCGAACTGGTGTAGCCGGTCATCATGGCAATGAAACCGGCGACAACGGCCGAAGGCGAAGTGTCGGCCAGTGGGCGTAATCGCGCTTGGGGGACGTCGGACATGGGGCGGTGTTCCTTATGCCTGGGGCTTTTTGTAGGAGCGAATGCAGAATCAAGCCTAAACTCAAACGTAACGATTCATTGCAATACAGCCGGCGCCGCAAACAGCCGTACAGTGTGTTGGCGCGACGGGTTGTGTACAATGTGCGCTGGTTTTACGCGATACTTGCCAGCGACCCTCTGTGCCGTATTACAGTCAACGTCAATTCGCCGCCGTTCTCCCGACCCGAGTGCCCATGAACGAACAGTTGCAGCCCCTCAAGAAACAACCGCGAGCCGGTAAGGCCGGTCGCAGTGGAACCCAGGACGATATCGTCTACGCGCATATCTTCGAGGCGATCCTCGAACAACGCTTGGCGCCCGGTACCAAATTGAGTGAAGAAGCGCTGGGCGAAATCTTCGGTGTGAGCCGCACCATCATTCGCCGCGCGCTGTCGCGCCTGGCCCATGAAGGCGTGGTATTGCTGCGGCCCAATCGCGGCGCGGTAGTGGCCAGCCCGAGTGTCGAGGAAGCCCGTCAGGTGTTCCTGGCCCGGCGCCTGGTGGAACGTGCGATCACTGAATTGGCGGTGCAGCATGCCACGGCCGAGCAACTGGCCGAGCTGCGGCAGATGGTCAATGATGAGCGCGACAGCTTTTCCCGGGGTGATCGCGGCGCGGGTATCCGGCTTTCCGGCGAGTTTCACCTGAAGCTGGCCGAGGCGGCGAAGAACGCCCCGTTGATCAGCTTCCAGCGCAGCCTGGTGTCCCAGACCTCGTTGATCATCGCCCAGTACGAAAGCGGCAACCGCTCGCACTGTTCCTACGATGAGCACACCCAGTTGATCGACGCGATCGAAGCGCGGGATGCGGATTTGGCGGTGAACCTGATGATGCACCACATGGATCACATCGACAGCAAGCTCAACCTCGACGAGGAGAGCGCGTCGGATGACCTGCACGCGGTGTTCTCGCACTTGTTGCAGACCAAAAAGCCGGGTCGCTCGTCTGTAAAATTGTAAACCCGATCAAAAATGTGGGAGCTGGCTTGCCTGCGATAGCATCACCTCGGTATCACTGATACACCGAGGTGTCTGCATCGCAGGCAAGCCAGCTCCCACATTTGGTTTGTGGTGTTTGCTCAATCAGCGTTGGTGCACCAATTGCCCCGCCGCGTACGTCTGCAACACCGCCCGGTCATCCCCCAGCGTCATCAACACAAACAACGTCTCGGCAATGTTATTGGCCTGCTTCAGGCGATAGCTGAGTAGTGGCGTGGCGTTGTAATCCAGCACCAAAAAGTCGGCGTCAGTGCCTGGTTGCAGCGTGCCGATCTTGTCTTCCAGGCGCAGTGCCCGCGCCCCCCCCAGGGTCGCCAGGTACAACGACTTGAACGGACTCAGCCGCGCGCCTTGCAACTGCATCACCTTGTACGCTTCATTCAACGTTTGCAGCAGCGAGAAGCTGGTGCCGCCACCGACGTCCGTGCCCAGGCCGACATTCAACTTGTGCTTCTCCGCCATCGGCAGGTTGAACAACCCGCTGCCCAAGAAGAAGTTCGACGTCGGGCAGAACGCGACCGCCGAACCTGCCTCTGCCAGCCGCGCGCATTCGTCGTCGCACAGGTGCACACCATGGGCGAATACCGAGCGTTCACCCAGCAGTTTGTAATGGTCGTACACGTCCAGGTAGCCCTTGCGCTCCGGGAACAGCGCTTTGACCCATTCCACTTCCTGCAGGTTTTCACTGATGTGCGTCTGCATGTACAGGTCCGGGTATTCCCCCAGCAGCTGCCCGGCGAGGGTCAGTTGTTCCGGCGTACTGGTCGGTGCGAAACGTGGCGTCACCGCGTAGTGCAACCGGCCCTTGCCATGCCAGCGCTCGATCAGCGCCTTGCTTTCCTGGTAGCCCGATTCGGCGGTGTCGGTCAAATAATCCGGCGCGTTGCGGTCCATCATCACTTTGCCGGCGATCATGCGCAGGTCGAGCTTCTCGGCTGCTTCAAAAAACGAGTTCACCGACTGCGGGTGCACGCTGCCGAATACCAGCGCGGTGGTGGTGCCGTTGCGCAGCAGTTCCTTGATGAAAATATCCGCGACTTCTTCGGCATGGGCCTTGTCCGCGAACTGGCTTTCACACGGGAAGGTGTACGTGTTGAGCCAGTCGAGCAGTTGCTCGCCATAGGCGCCGACCATGCCGGTTTGCGGCAGGTGAATGTGGGTGTCGATCAGGCCTGGGGTAATCAATGCGTCCTGGTAATGGGTGACTTCGATGTCGGCGGGCAGGCTGGCGAGCAGCTCGCTGGCATGGCCCACGGCGCTGATCTGGCCGTTGTCGATCACCAGCAGGCCGTCTTCGAAATACTCGTAGGAGGCTTCGATGCCTACCTCGGCAGGGTCGGCGATGCTGTGCAAAATGGCGGCACGGTAGGCTTTGCGAGTCAAAGGCATGGTCGTCTCAGTTCGTGGCTTGGCTGCGGCGTGAAACCGGCAGCAGTTTGGCAATGGGTTCGGCGCTCGCAGTGTGCTGGCCGAAGTTGGCGTTATAGGTGGCGATGATTTCGCCGGCAATGGAGATGGCGATTTCCACAGGCAGTTTGCCTTTGACCTCGCCCAACCCCATCGGGCAACGCATGCGTTGCAACTGCGCGGTGTCGAAACCGCGATCCCGCAGGCGGTGTTCAAACTTGACGCGCTTGGTCTTCGAGCCGATCAGGCCGAAGTAGGTGAAGTCATTGCGCTTGAGCAGGGCGGCGGTCAGCTCCAGGTCCAGCGCATGGTTGTGGGTCATGACGATGCAGTAACTGCCCACAGGCAGGTTGTCGATTTCATCCACCGGCTCTTCGCTGACGATTTTACGCACGCCTTGGGGGATGTGTTCCGGGAATTCCTGTTCCCGGGAATCGATCCAGCGTACCCGGCACGGCAGGCTGGCCAGCAGCGGCACCAGCGCACGACCCACATGGCCGGCACCAAACACCGCGATCTGCGCCTGCACCTGGCCCATCGGTTCAAACAACAGCACCGTCACGCCACCGCAGCACTGGCCCAGGCTGGCGCCGAGGCTGAAGCGCTCCAGATGGGTGTTCTGCTGGCCGCGCACGAGCATGTCCCGGGCGATTTGCATCGCCTTGTATTCCAGGTGCCCGCCACCGATGGTGTCGAACGTGTGGGCGGCGCTGATGACCATCTTCGAGCCGGCATTGCGCGGCGTGGAGCCGAGCTCTTCGATGATGGTCACCAGCACGCAGGGTTCACCCTGGTTCTGCAGGTCGGCGAGGGCGCTGATCCAGTTGTTCATGTTTACCTCAGCATCTCTGTTGTCAGTCCGACCGCCTTCGCGGGCAAGCCAGCTCCCACACTTGATCGGGTTCACACATCAAAATGTGGGAGCCGGGCTTGCCCGCGATGGCAGCGCCTCGGTCTAAAGCGAAGCCAGCTCAGTTTCAGTTTCAACAGCCGTCGCCACCTGCAACTGGCGCATCTGCTCACAGCCCCACAACACCCGCTCCGGCGTCGCCGGTGCATCAATCTTCGGCTGATGGCGATAGTCACCCAGGCTCGCCACGGCATCCTTGATCGCACACCACGAGGCGATGCCGAGCATGAATGGCGGCTCACCCACGGCCTTGGAATGGAACACCGTGTCTTCCGGGTTCTTGCGGTTTTCCACCAGCTTCACCCGCAAATCCAAAGGCATGTCGGCCACCGCCGGGATCTTGTAGCTGGCCGGGCCGTTGGTCATCAGCTTGCCTTTGGCGTTCCACACTAGCTCTTCCATGGTCAGCCAGCCCATGCCCTGGATGAAGCCGCCTTCGACCTGGCCGATGTCGATAGCCGGGTTCAGCGAGGCGCCCACGTCGTGCAGGATGTCGGTGCGCAGCATCTTGTACTCGCCGGTCAGCGTGTCGACGATCACCTCGCAACAGGCCGCGCCGAACGCGAAGTAGTAGAACGGCCGGCCCCGCGCCTGGCTGCGGTCGTAGAAGATTTTCGGGGTCTTGTAGAAGCCCGTGCTGGAGAGCGACACCTGGGCGAAATACGCCTGCTGGATCAGCGCCTCAAACGTCAGGATGTGATCGCGAACCCGCACATGCCCGTTGTGGAATTCAACGTCGGCCTCGCTGACTTCATATTTGCGCGCGGCAAATTCCACCAGGCGCTGCTTGATGGTTTCGGCGGCATTCTGTGCGGCTTTACCGTTCAGGTCGGCGCCGCTGGAAGCCGCGGTCGGCGAGGTGTTCGGCACTTTGTCGGTGTTGGTGGCGGTGATCTGTACACGGTCGATTTCCACCTGGAATATCTCGGCCACCACCTGCGCGACCTTGATGTTCAAGCCCTGACCCATCTCGGTGCCGCCGTGGTTCAAATGGATGCTGCCGTCGGTGTAGATGTGGATCAGCGCACCGGCCTGGTTGAGGAAGCTGGCGGTGAACGAAATGCCGAATTTCACCGGGGTCAGCGCCAGGCCTTTTTTCAGGATCGGGCTGTTGGCGTTGTAGCGACGGATCGCTTCGCGGCGTTCGAAATACTGGCTGCTGTGTTCGAGTTCCGCGGTCATCTCTTCGAGCATGTTGTGCTCGACGGTCTGGTAGTAGTGGGTGACGTTGCGCTCGGTCTTGCCGTAGTAGTTGGCCTTGCGCACGGCCAGCGGGTCTTGGCCTAAATGCCGGGCGATGGCATCCATCACTTCCTCGATCGCGACCATGCCTTGGGGGCCGCCGAAGCCACGGTAAGCGGTGTTGGAGGCGGTGTTGGTCTTGCAGCGGTGGCCGTTGACGGTGGCGTCGCCCAGGTAATACGAGTTGTCGGAGTGGAACATCGCACGGTCGACAATCGAGTTCGACAGGTCGGGTGAGCAGCCGCAGTTGCCTGCCAGTTCCAGATTGATACCGTGCAGGCGGCCGGTGTCGTCAAAGCCCACGTCGTACTCGATATAGAACGGGTGGCGCTTGCCGGTCATCAGCATGTCTTCGACCCGAGGCAGGCGCATTTTGGTTGGCTGGCCGGTGAGGCGCGCAACCACCGCGCACAGGCACGCCGGGCTGGCCGCCTGGGTTTCCTTGCCGCCAAAACCACCGCCCATGCGGCGCATGTCGACGACGATCTTGTTCATGGAGACGTCGAGTACTTCGGCCACCAGCTTCTGTACTTCGGTGGGGTTTTGCGTGGAGCAGTAGACGATCATGCCGCCGTCTTCGGTGGGCATTACCGAGGAGATCTGGGTTTCCAGGTAGAAGTGTTCCTGGCCGCCAATATGCAGCGTGCCCTGGATGCGGTTTTTGGCGGTCGCCAGTGCGCCCGCCGAATCACCACGTTGGTGGGTGTGGCTGTCCAGTACGAAGTGCTTTTTGCGAAACGCCTCGACCACGTCCAGCACCGGCTCCAGGTCTTCGTATTCGATCACGGCGGCCATCGCGGCTTTGCGCGCGGTTTCCAGGTCGCGGGCGGCGACCGCCAGTACCACCTGGCCGACAAACTGCACGGTGTCAATGGCCAGCAACGGGTCGCCGGGCATCAGCGGGCCGATGTCTTTCAGGCCGGGTACGTCTTCGTGGGTAATGACGATGCGCGCGCCTTCGAAGGCGTAGCAGGGCGAGGTATCAATGCTAATGATCTTCGCGTGGGCGCGGTCCGACATGCGTGCATACAGGTGCAGCTGATTAGGGAATTCCAGGCGGTCATCAATGTACTGCGCCTCACCCGAAACGTGCTTGGCGGCACTGTCGTGCTTGACGCTGCGACCGACTCCGCTGCTCAGGTCCTGGGCAAACAATTCGGCGAGTTCGGCCTGGGATTTTTCCACGGCGTGATGGTTAGACATAAGCGGTCACCCGAGTCTCGATGTGCGGCGTTTGCAGTTCGATGAAGTATTTGCGCAGCAGGTTCTGCGCGCTGAGCAGGCGGTATTCCTTGCTGGCGCGAAAGTCTGACAGCGGGGTGAAATCTTCGGCCAGCGCAGCGCAGGCTTTTTCCACGGTGGCACTATTCCAGGTGGCGCCATTGAGCACCGCTTCGCAGTTTTTCGCACGTTTGGGGATGGCGGCCATGCCGCCGAAGGCCACGCGGGCATCGGCGATTACGCCGTTGGTGATCGTCAGGTTGAAGGCTGCGCAGACGGCGGAAATGTCATCGTCCAGGCGCTTGGAAACCTTGTAGGCACGGAACAGCGGCACGCCTTTGGGTACGATGATTTTTTCGATGAATTCGCTGTCCTGTCGAGCGGTCACGCGGTAGTCGATGAAGTAGTCTTCCAGCGCCAGGGTACGGCGGGTGTTGCCCTTGCACAGCACGATCTGCGCGCCGAGGGCGATCAGCAGCGGCGGCGAGTCACCGATGGGCGAGGCGTTGCCGATATTGCCGCCCAGGGTGCCCTGGTTGCGGATCTGCAACGAGGCAAAGCGGTGGAGCAATTCGCCGAAGTCCGGGTACTCATTGTTGAGCGCGGTGTAGCAGTCGGACAGCGAAGTCGCGGCGCCGATTTCCAGGCGGTCGTCGAAGCTTTCGATGCGCTTCATCTCTTCGATGTTGCCGACGTAGATCATGACCGCCAGCGTGCGATGGAACTGGGTGACCTCCAGCGCCAGGTCGGTGCCGCCGGCCAACAGCCGGGCTTGTGGATACGCGTCGTAAAGGTCGGCCAGGTCGGCGACAGTCAAGGGCACAAGGCAGCGTTTGTCGCCACTGTTCAGTTCGCCGGTTTGAGTCGGTGCGATGGATTTCAGGCGGGCGATGGTCTCGGCCTGGCGACGGTCGAACTGGTCCTGGGGCTTGTTGCAGCAGGCCTGTTCGGCAGCCGCGAGAATCGGGCGATAGCCGGTGCAGCGGCAGAGGTTGCCGGCCAGGGCTTCGTGGGCTTTTTGGCTGTCGGGTGCCTCGCTGTTCTTTTGCAGGGCGAACAGTGACATCACAAAGCCCGGGGTGCAGAAGCCGCATTGCGAGCCGTGGCACTCGACCATGGCCTGCTGCACGCTGTGCAGTTGGCCCTGATGCTTGAGGTCTTCGACGCTGATCAGTTGTTTGCCGTGCAGGGACGAGACAAAGGTCAGGCACGAGTTGAGGCTGCGATAGCGGATCTGCTCGGCGCCCTGATTGTCGGTGTGCAACTCGCCGACTACCACGGTGCAGGCGCCACAGTCGCCGCTGGCGCAGCCTTCCTTGGTGCCGGATTTGCCCAGGTGCTCACGCAAATAGTTGAGCACGGTCAGGTTCGGGTCCAGGGCGTGCTCGCTACGGAGCTCCTGGTTTAGTAAAAACTGGATCACGGAAGGCCTCGCAGACTCATTATTGTTGTTAACCGCTTTGCGCCGAATCTAGTCATGTCTGACTTTTCGGTCAACGATTTTCTGACCTAAAGGTCAAGAAATTGCGATCTCAACATCCTTAATTATGGTCCAGTTCTCTGGAACCGCCGTTTTTGGGGGCTTCTGGACTTTAACGGCTGCTTATTTCATGCCAAATTCAACGTTGTGGGCCGTACGCCATCAATGGGCAAGTGCGCTACACTGCCGCGCTTGTGCTGATAGAAGATTTTGAAGGGAAAACATGACGTTCAAGGCGCCGGATAGTCTTGCCGAGCAAATCGCTCACCACCTCGCCGAACGTATCATTCGCGGCGACCTCAAGCCTGGGGAGCGGATCCAGGAGCAGAAGGTCACGCTGGCGCTCAATGTCAGCCGTGGTTCCGTGCGCGAAGCCTTGCTGATTCTCGAGCGCCGCCACCTGATCGCGATCCTGCCGCGCCGTGGCGCCCACGTCACCGAACTCACCGCCCACAAGGTGCAGAGCCTGTGCACGCTGATGGGCGAGCTGTACATCCTGCTGGGTAACGCTGTTGCCGCCGGCTGGCAGACCCAGGCCGACATGGCGCCGTTTGTGCAGATCCAGCAGCGCCTGATCGCCAGCTTCGAGCGCCAGGACATCCGCGCCTTCGTCGAAGAAAGCTTCAACGTGATGCGCGCCGCCTATCCGTTCGCCAACAACCCGTATCTGCAGGAAACCGTCGAGAACCTGCAGCCGGCGATGAACCGTGCCTATTACCTGGCGCTGGATCAGCGCAAGGCGTCCATGAGCGAGTACCTGGTGCTGTTCGAGCAATTGCTCGCCGCCGTGCTGGCCCGTGACCTGCCGCAGATTCGCCAGGTGCTCTCGGCCTACGGCGAGCGCAGTTGCTCGCTGGTCATCGCTGCGTTGGCGGACGCCTAAGCGTGCGGCTCAAGTGCATCAAACTGGCGGGGTTCAAATCCTTCGTCGACCCGACCACGGTGAACTTCCCCAGTAACATGGCGGCAGTGGTGGGGCCCAATGGCTGCGGCAAGTCGAACATCATCGACGCCGTACGCTGGGTGATGGGCGAGAGCTCCGCGAAAAACCTGCGTGGCGAGTCGATGACCGACGTCATCTTCAACGGCTCCACCAGCCGCAAGCCGGTGAGCCAGGCCAGCATCGAACTGGTATTTGATAACTCCGACGGCACCCTTGTCGGCGAGTACGCGGCCTATGCGGAAATTTCCATCCGCCGCAAAGTCACCCGCGACAGCCAGAACAGCTACTTCCTCAACGGTACCAAGTGCCGTCGCCGGGACATTACCGACATCTTCCTCGGCACCGGCCTGGGCCCGCGCAGTTACTCGATCATCGAGCAGGGGATGATCTCCAAGCTGATCGAAGCCAAGCCCGAAGACCTGCGTAACTTTATCGAAGAGGCGGCCGGCATCTCCAAGTACAAGGAGCGCCGCCGCGAGACCGAAAACCGTATCCGCCGTACCCATGAAAACCTCGCCCGCCTGACCGACCTGCGTGAAGAGCTGGAGCGCCAGTTGGAGCGCCTGCACCGCCAGGCCCAGGCCGCCGAGAAGTATCAGGAATACAAGGGCGAGGAGCGCCAACTCAAGGCACAACTGTCGGCCCTGCGCTGGCAGGCGTTGAATGATCAGGTAGGCCAGCGCGAAGCGATCATCGGCACCCAGGAAATCAGCTTCGAAGCCCTGGTGGCCGAGCAGCGCAATGCCGACGCCAGCATCGAGCGCCTGCGGGACGGTCACCATGATTTGTCCGAACGCTTCAATCTGGTGCAGGGGCGCTTCTATTCGGTGGGCGGCGATATCGCCCGGGTCGAGCAGAGCATCCAGCACGGCCAGCAGCGCCTGCGCCAGTTGCAGGATGATTTGAAAGAAGCCGAACGCGCGCGCCTGGAGACCGAGTCTCACCTGGGCCACGACCGCACCTTGCTGCTGACCCTGGGTGAGGAGCTGAACATGCTCACCCCCGAGCAGGAAGTTACCAGCGCCGCTGCCGAGGAAGCCGCTGCGGCCCTGGAAGAATCCGAAACCACCATGCACGGCTGGCAGGAGCAGTGGGACACCTTCAACCTGCAATCTGCCGAGCCGCGCCGCCAGGCTGAGGTGCAGCAGTCACGTATCCAGCAACTGGAAACCAGCATGGAGCGTTTGGCCGAGCGTCAGCGGCGTTTGGTGGAAGAGCGCGTGCTGCTCGCTGCCGACCCTGAAGACGCGGCGATCCTCGACCTGAGCGAGAAGCTCGCCGAAAGCGAAATGACCCTGGAAGAGCTGGAAGCCAGCGAAGAACAACAAGTGGAGCGCCTGGAGCAATTACGTCAGCAACTGCAACAGGCGACCCAGGCACAGCAAACCGCTCAAGGTGATTTGCAGCGGCTCAATGGGCGCTTGGCGTCCCTGGAAGCCTTGCAGCAGGCGGCGCTCGACCCGGACACCGGCACGGCCGAATGGCTGCGCGACCAGCACCTGGCCGAGCGTCCGCGCCTGGCCGAAGGCTTGAAGGTTGAAGCCGGTTGGGAGCTGGCGGTAGAAACCGTGCTCGGCGCCGACCTGCAAGCGGTGCTGGTGGATGATTTTGGTGGCTTTGACCTGGCAGGTTTTGCCCAGGGCGACCTGCGTTTGCTCAGTCCCGCGGCAGACGGCACACGCGTACCGGGCAGCCTGCTGGACAAGGTCGAGGCGGCGATTGATCTGTCGCCCTGGCTCGGCCAGGTCAAACCGGTGGACAGTCTTGAGCAGGCGCTGGCCCAGCGCGGCCAACTGGCGGCCGGGCAAAGCCTGATCAGCCGCGACGGTTTTTGGGTGGGCCGGCACTTTTTGCGGGTGCGCCGCGCCAGTGAAGCGCAAAGCGGCGTCTTGGCCCGTGGCCAGGAAATCGTCAACCTGAGTGCCGAGCGCGAAGAGCGCGAGGCGACGCTTGAGTCCCTGGAAAACCAGCTGCAAACCCTGCGCGCCACCCAGCGCCAACAAGAGACCGGTCGTGAACACCTGCGCCGGCTGTTGCAGGACGAAGCGCGCCAGCAAGGTGAATTGAAAGCCCAGCTCTCGGCGAGCAAGGCCAAGGTCGAGCAACTGAGCCTGCGCCGTACCCGTCTCGACGAGGAAGTGGCCGAGATGGGCGAGCAACGCGCCCTCGAACACGAACAAGTCGGCGAAGCGCGCCTGCAACTGCAGGAAGCCCTCGACAGCATGGCCCTGGACACCGAGCAGCGTGAGTTGCTGCTGGCCCAGCGCGACAGCCTGCGTGAGCGCCTCGACCGGGTTCGCCAGGAAGCCCGCCAGCACAAGGACCACGCCCATCAATTGGCCGTGCGCCTCGGCTCCCTGCGCGCCCAGCACGATTCCACGCGCCAGGCCCTTGAACGCCTGGAAATGCAGTCCGAACGCCTGACCGAAAAGCGCGAGCAACTGAGCCTCAATCTGGAGGAGGGCGAAGCCCCGCTGGAGGAGCTGCGCCTCAAACTCGAAGAGTTGCTCGACAAGCGCATGACCGTCGACGAAGAGCTCAAGACCGCGCAAATCGCCCTGGAAGACGCCGACCGTGAACTGCGTGATGCGGAAAAACGCCGGACCCAGGCCGAACAACAGTCGCAACTGATCCGTGGCCAGCTCGAACAGCAGCGCATGGAATGGCAGGCCCTGACGGTGCGCCGCAAAACCCTGCAAGACCAGTTGCTGGAAGACGGCTACGACCTGCACGGCGTGCTCAACACCCTGACCGCCCAGGCCAACGAGAAAGACGCCGAAGAAGAACTTGAGCGGATTGCCGCACGCATTCAACGCCTGGGCGCGATCAACCTCGCGGCCATTGACGAGTACCAGCAGCAGTCCGAGCGCAAACGTTACCTGGACGCGCAGAACGCCGATCTGGTGGAGGCCCTGGACACCCTGGAAAACGTGATCCGCAAGATCGACAAGGAAACCCGTAATCGCTTCAAAGATACCTTTGATCAGATTAATGGCGGTTTACAGGCGTTATTCCCGAAAGTTTTCGGTGGTGGCAGCGCTTACTTGGAACTGACGGGCGAAGATCTACTCGATACAGGGGTAACGATCATGGCGCGGCCCCCGGGCAAGAAGAACAGCACCATCCATTTGTTGTCCGGTGGCGAGAAGGCACTGACCGCATTGGCCCTGGTATTTGCGATCTTCAAGTTGAACCCGGCGCCGTTCTGCATGCTCGACGAAGTTGACGCCCCGCTGGATGACGCTAACGTTGGACGGTATGCCCGCCTGGTTAAAGAGATGTCCCAGACGGTGCAGTTCATCTATATCACCCACAACAAGATCGCCATGGAAATGGCCGATCAGTTGATGGGCGTGACGATGCACGAGCCGGGTTGTTCGCGATTGGTAGCGGTGGATGTCGAAGAGGCGATGGCGATGGTGGAATCCTGAGCCGCACCTCGAAGGAGGATTTTGTGCAGGACGTAAGGTGATTTACCGGTCTGGGAAAAGTGGCAAATGGACATATTTGTTCAAGGCATTTTGACAGACGGTGTAAAGTTATCTTTGGTCGTGCTAGTTTAATGTCAAATTTTCGTATGCGTGGGCAAAACGTCATTCAGAACATAGAGTTGGCGCCACGTTTTAAAGCGGTTTGCACGGTGCTAAACCCCTTATTTTTCAGCATTTTTTATTAGAGGCACGGGATTACATGGAAATCGGTCTGCGCGAGTGGCTGATCGTCATCGGCATTATTGTCATTGCCGGTATTCTTTTTGATGGCTGGCGCCGGATGCGCGGCGGCAAGGGCAAGTTGAAATTCCGCCTGGACCGCAACCTGTCCAATTTACCGGACGACGACAGCAGCGCCGAGCTGCTGGGGCCGCCCCGTGTTCTGGACAACCATAAAGAGCCGCACCTGGACGAGCACGACCTGCCGTCGATGAGCGCCCCGGCGCGTGAAGCTCGCGAGCCCAAGCGCGGCAAGCGTGGCGCTGCCAGCGAGCCGTCCCAGGGTGACCTGAACCTGGACCTTGAAGAAGGCCCGAGCTTCAGCAGCCGTGACGATGACTTCCCGGATGAGTCCCCGGCCAAGAGTTCTCATAAAGAATCCGTCAAGGATCAACCGGCTGCCGAAGAGGTGCTGGTGATCAGCGTGATCTGCCGCGACGCCGCTGGCTTTAAAGGCCCGGCCCTGCTGCAAAATATTCTGGAAAGCGGCCTGCGTTTTGGCGAGATGGATATTTTCCATCGCCACGAAAGCATGGCCGGCAACGGTGAAGTCCTGTTCTCCATGGCCAACGCGGTCAAGCCGGGCATCTTTGATCTGGACGATATCGACCATTTCAGCACCCCGGCGGTGAGTTTCTTCCTCGGCTTGCCAGGCCCGCGTCACCCGAAACAAGCATTCGACGTGATGGTGGCCGCAGCCCGCAAGCTGTCCCAGGAACTCAATGGCGAACTCAAGGACGATCAACGCAGCGTCCTGACCGCCCAGACCATCGAGCACTACCGTCAGCGCATCGTCGAGTTCGAGCGTCGCGCCCTGACACAGAAGCGCTAAGGTCCAATCTTAAGCGTTGCCTGTAGAATCCATGCACTAACATATTGAGCAGCTTCGGCTGCTCTTTTGCTTTATGAGAGAACACCCATGACCGCCGCCCACACCCGCATCCTCGAACTGCGCGCTGAACTGGATCAGCACAACTACCGCTACCACGTCCTCGACGAACCGAGCATTCCGGACGCCGAGTACGACCGGTTGTTCCACGAGCTCAAGGCGCTTGAAGCCGAGCACCCGGACTTGGTCACCCGTGATTCACCGACGCAGCGGGTCGGCAGCGCGGCATTGTCTGCGTTTACTCAGGTGCGTCATGAAATCCCGATGCTCAGTCTTGGTAACGCTTTCGATGAAAGCACGATGCTTGAATTCGATCGCCGGGTAACCGAAGGCCTGGACCTGCCAGTGGGCGATCTGTTTGGCGCTGGCGCGGCGGTGGAATACAGCTGCGAGCCGAAGCTTGATGGCCTGGCGGTCAGCCTGCTGTATCAGGACGGTGAGTTGGTGCGTGGTGCCACGCGCGGCGATGGCACCACCGGCGAAGACATCAGCGTCAACGTGCGCACCGTGCGCAATATTCCGCTGAAACTACACGGCAGCGGCTGGCCGGCGACCCTGGAAGTGCGCGGCGAAGTGTTCATGTCCAAGGCCGGTTTCGAGCGGCTGAATGCCACGCAACTGGAAGTCGGCGGCAAAACCTTTGCCAACCCGCGCAACGCCGCTGCGGGTAGCCTGCGCCAGCTGGACTCGAAGATTACGGCAAGCCGTCCGCTGGAATTCTGCTGTTATGGCATTGGCCAGGTGACCGCTGACATTAGCGATACCCATATCGGCAACCTGCAGCAATTGCAGAAGTGGGGCATGCCCATCAGCCACGAGCTGAAACTGGCCAAGGGCATTCAGGAATGCCTGGATTACTACCGTGATATCGGCGAGCGGCGCAACGCCTTGCCGTATGAGATCGACGGTGTGGTGTTCAAGGTCAATAGCATTGCCTACCAACGCGAATTGGGCTTTCGTGCCCGTGAACCACGTTGGGCCATTGCCCATAAATTCCCGGCCATTGAAGAACTGACCGAACTGCTGGACGTTGAGTTCCAGGTCGGCCGCACCGGCGCGGTAACGCCCGTGGCACGGTTGAAACCGGTCAAGGTCGCGGGTGTGACCGTGTCCAACGCCACCCTGCATAACATGGACGAAGTGGCGCGCCTGGGCCTGATGATCGGCGACACCGTGATCATCCGCCGCGCCGGTGATGTGATCCCGCAGGTGGTGTCGGTGGTGACCGAGCGCCGCCCGGAAAACGCCCGTGCGGTGCAGATCCCCGAGAGCTGCCCGGTGTGCGGCTCTCACGTTGAACGCACGCAACTGGTCAAGCGCAGCAAGGGCAAGGAAACTGTCAGCGAAGGCGCTGTGTATCGCTGCGTCGGGCGCCTGGCCTGTGGTGCTCAACTCAAGCAGGCGATCATTCATTTCGTCTCGCGCCGGGCCATGGACATTGACGGGCTTGGCGACAAGACCATCGAGCAACTGGTGGACGAAAAACTCATCGGCTCGCCGGCTGATCTCTACAAGCTCAAGTACGAGCAGATCATCGACCTGGAAGGTTTTGCCGATGTCTCCAGCAAGAAGCTGATCACCGCCATTGAAAACAGCAAGACACCGACCCTCGCACGGTTTATCTACGCCCTCGGCATTCCCGATGTAGGCGAGGAGACCGCCAAGGTGCTGGCGCGCTCGCTGGCGTCCCTGGAGCGTGTGCAGCAGGCCTTGCCGGAAGTGCTGACGTACTTGCCGGACGTTGGCTTGGAGGTGGCGCACGAGATACACAGCTTCTTTGAAGACAGCCATAACCAGCAAGTGATTGGTGCCCTGATCTCCAAAGACGAGTGCGGCCTGACGTTGCAGGAGCAGGGCGACCTGAGCCCCGAGTTTGCGGCCAGCACCACGCTGGGCGGCTTGCTCGACAAGTTGCACGTGCCGTCCGTTGGCCCGGGCGCCGCGCAGAAGCTGGCCGACAAGTTTGGCTCGCTTGAAGGGGTGATCAAGGCCGATTGGCTCGACATGCGCCAAGCGTTGCCAGAGAAGCAGGCCAAGGCGGTGCGGGATTTCTTCGATATCGAAGAAAACGCCCGGCGCGCACTGGCCATCGAGCAACAGCTCAAGGACTTCGGCATGCACTGGCAGAGTGAGAAGAAGGTCGTCGAAGGCCTGCCCGAGGCCGGTCACACTTGGGTGCTCACCGGCTCCCTGGAACTGATGAGCCGCGATGTCGCCAAGGAAAAACTCGAAAGCCTGGGCGCCAAGGTAGCGGGCTCGGTGTCGGCGAAAACCCACTGCGTGGTGGCTGGGCCGGGCGCGGGTTCGAAGCTGGCCAAGGCCAGTGAGTTGGGCCTGAAAGTGCTGGATGAAGAGGCGTTCGTGGCCTTCCTCAACCAGCACGGCATAACCGTTGCCTGACGCTCATCCTGTAGGAGCCGGCTTGCCGGCGATGGCGGTTTCAAGATCGCCATCGCCGGCAAGCCGGCTCCTGCAATTGATGGGAACGATCATCTTCAGGAAATGATCTAGTCTTGGGCAGCCCAGGGAGAGATCGCCATGTACCGCTTCTTCGAACAACTCAGTTCGCGCATTGCCGCACCGTTCATGGCCGAGACCTCGCGCAACAGCAAGGTCTGGCAGTGCCGCTGTGGGCAGTCGCTGTTCTTTCGCAACAGCCAGTGCCTGGCCTGCTCGGCGCTGCTGGGCTATCAGCCGGAGCAGAGTCGCCTGTCATCCCTGCAGCCCGGCCCGTACGCCGACACCTGGCTGCTGGACGCCGACCCTGAAGCCGGCGCATTTCGCCGCTGCGCCAACCTCGACACGCCCGCCGCCTGCAACTGGTTGCTGCCCGCCGACAATGGCCAGACCTTGTGCGTAGCCTGCAGCCTGAACCGCACCATCCCTGACCTGTCGATCCCGGAAAACCCCGAACGCTGGCGCAAGGTCGAAACCGCCAAGCGCCGCCTGGTGGCGCAACTGATCAGCCTGGGTTTGCAGGTGGTTCCCAAGACCGTCGATGAAGACACTGGCCTGGCCTTCGATTTTGTCGGCATCGACCTGGAAGGCAACGCACCCACCACCGGCCACGCCAATGGCCTGGTCACCCTCGACATCAAGGAAGCCGACGACGCCCATCGCGAGAAAATCCGCGTACAGATGCGCGAGCCTTACCGCACGTTGCTCGGCCATTTTCGCCATGAGGTCGGCCATTACTACTGGGACCGCCTGATCGCCAGCAGCCACTGGCTGGAGCCGTTCCGCAGCCTGTTTGGCGATGAGCGCGCCAGCTACGCCGACGCCCTTGAGCAGCACTACCAGAACGGCCCGCGGCCAGACTGGCAGCAAACCTGCGTGAGCGCCTACGCCACCATGCACCCGTGGGAAGACTGGGCGGAAACCTGGGCGCATTACCTGCACATGATGGACGCCGTCGACACCGCGCTGGGCTTCGGCATGAGCGCCCGGGAGATGGACCTGGATTACCAGCCGTTCCCCCTCAGCACGCTGTATGACCCTGAACATCCGGGCGGCGCGGCGTTCCTGTCATTCGTCAATGCCTGGATCGAACTGGCCGGCATGCTCAACGAACTGTCGCGCAGCATGGGCCAGCCGGATTTCTACCCGTTCGTCCTGCCGCCGGCGGTGATTGCCAAGCTGCACTTCATTCACCTGGTGATCCAGCAAGAGGGCGGCCGGGCGGATGAGGTGGTGCTCTTGTAGGAGCAAGCTTGCTCGCGAAGGTCGTCAACGATAACGCGCCTATCGTGAATGAACGCGGCGTCTTGGCGTCTTTCGCGAACAAGCTCGCTCGTGCACAGGCAAGTGCTTGAACCATCAGATATTTTTAATCCAGCGCCAACGGTTGTAACTTCCGATGAGATCGGTACAATGGCGCGGCTTGCCGAGAGGCGAGCGTCGTTATGGTGACCCCATCGGTCCCCCCGCAACGATTACCCGTGAACCTGGTCAGAGCCGGAAGGCAGCAGCCACAGCGGGAACATTGTGTGCCGGGGTGTGGCTGGTGGGGTTGCCTCCATAACGCTTTATTTGTCGTTCGACAAATATCCTGTACGACTGAATCGGTCGAAACAAACCCAAAATATATCGCTGCCTTCCTGTCCCTTGACTGCGAAGCGTTTTCTGCTGCGCATCAACAATCGGGCTGGAGAGTTTAATGGGTAGTTATCTGCATACTGGCACGATGCCTGGTTTTATCTATGCATGAGCCTCATCCGAACGTCTCCCGCAACAGCCCCGCAAATGCATCCCGCGCCAGGTGGCGTTGGGTGTCTTTGTGCCAGAACAGCAGGTTATCCACCGCCGCCAATTCGTCGAAGCGGTAGGACGTCAATTGGTTGGCCTGCTCGTAGCGCGCCAGGATGCCTTCCGGCGCCAGCGCCACCCCAATCCCCGCGCTGACGCAGCCTATGATCGTGCCCCAGCTGGCGTAGCTGGCGATGGCCGGCTTGATGTCGTGGGGCTTGAGCCAGTTTTCCAGGGCGGCGCGATACGGGCAGCCAAGCGGCCAGACCAGCAGCGTGCGGCCGGCCAGGTCCCGGGCATCTTCGATGGGCGCGCTGGAGGCGCTGGCGATCAGTACCAGGCGCTCGCTGTAGACCACGCTTTGTTCGAGCTTCGGGCGTTTGCCGCCGGCGGCCACCAATGCGGCATCGATGCGGTGGTGTTGCAGGTCGTCCAGTAGCTGGGCCCACGCGCCGGTTACCAGTTCCAGTTCTACCTGCGGATAGCGTCGATGGTATTCAGCCAGCAACGGTGGCAGGCGCCCGCTGGCGCTGGACTCTACCGCACCGATGCGCAGCTTGCCGCGGGGGATCGCGTTGCTGTCGACGGCACGCTTGGACTCTTCCACCAACGCCAGGATGCGTTCGCAGTAGTCCAGAAATACTTCACCGGCAGCACTGATCGCCAACCCGCGCCCGGCACGAATGAACAGCGGGGTGCCCAACTCGCTTTCCAATTGCTTGATGCGCGTGGTGATGTTGGACGGCACGCAGTGCAATTGCAGGGCGGCCTGGGCCACGCTGCCGGTTTGCGCCACGGCTTTCACCATTTTCAGTTGGGCCAGTTCCATTGCTCAGTTCCAGTGATTACAGAAGTCAGAAACGGTTAATTGTCCTGCGTCTTGCCGGGGCCAAGACTGGCAGCATTCCCACTGCTGGACGCCGTTCATGAAAGCCCCGTCACCCGTAAAGCTTACGCTAGTCACTGCCAGCGTCATCCTCTGTTGGGCGTATTCGCCGATTGGTGTGCATATGGCCTTGCACAGCTACAGCCCTGGCCAGTTGGCCTTGGGGCGGTTCCTGATTGCTTCGGTATTGATGGCCGGCGTCGCGTTGGTCATGAAAATCGAGCGGCCACGCCTGCGGGACCTGCCGTGGTTGTTGGTGCTGGGGTTCTTCGGGATTTTCCTGCACCACCTGACCATTAACTTCGGCCAGCAATTTGTCACGGCCGCCGCCTCCAGTGTGCTGGCGCAGTCGGTTCCGCTATTTACCGTGATGGTGGCGTTTTTTGCCTTGAAGGAGCGGGTCACCGGCTGGCGCTGGGCTTGCGTGCTGCTGGGATTGAGCGGGGTGTTGGTGGTGATCTGGGGCGAGCATGGCCTGGGCGAGATCGATCCCCGTGGCTTGATGATCCTGGTGGCGGCGTTGTCGTGGAGCTTTTACTTCACGATCCAGAAACACTATTCGCGGCGCTACAGCCCGCTGACTACCGTGTGCTACACCGTGTGGTCGGGCACTTTGCTGCTGTGTGTCTACTTGCCGGGCTTGCCGGCAGTGGTGTCGCAGGCATCAACCCAAGCCAACCTGGCGGTGCTGCTGCTCGGCGCCTTCCCCAGCGCTCTGGCGTACCTGGCCTGGGCCTATGTGTTGCGGCATGTGGAGGTCAGCCGCGCTTCAGTGGCGTTGTACCTGGTGCCGCCGGTGGCGATGGTGATGGCCGCCACACTGCTGGGCGAGCAGGTTTCGCTGCGCGTGGTGCTGGGGGGCCTGATCGTGCTGGCCAGTGTCGGCGCCATCAGCCTGGAAGGGCGCTGGCGCCGCAAACCTTCAGGGGGTCGCGGTGAACACTCGCAGGCGGTGGCCGCGGGCTCCTGGGCGACAAAGGTGTAACCGAAATCCGCCTCGGCCGGTGACTGGATGATGTTCATCCCCAGGTCAACCCAGCGCGCGTGCAACTCATCGACCGTTGCCACGTCAGCGACGCAGAATCCCACCTCGCCACCGCCAACCGTAGCCTGGGCCGCAGGCTCTACGGTGTGGCGCGACCACAGGCCGAGTTTCACGCCGTTGTCGAGGATAAACAACGCAAAGGTCGGCCCCAGCTCCACAGGCGGCTTGTCCAGCAGGTGGCTGTAGAGGTTGGCGCTGGTGGCGGGGCTGTCGACGTACAACAAAAAATACTGGGCAATGCTATTCATGATGACTCCCTGATAGTACGCGGCAATGGCGCGGCTCAGTCCCAAGTCTAAGGGGCTGTCCTGTCAGTTCATGTCAGGAGTCATCAAGCAAAGAGCAGACAGTTTCGCTGTCTGCTCTTTTTATTGCGTGCACCAATGTTGCGAGCTCTAAGGCTTGGACAAGGCCTGGTCTACCGCTGCGATCAGCTTTCCCAGATCCTTCGGGGTGGCTTTATGAATGACACCGAACAGATAAGCGCGCTGCTCCTCTTCGTCGACCAGGTCTGCGAAAAAGACTTTGAGCTTCACTCCCAGCGCCTCTGCGAACAAGAACAGAGCCTCGACGCTGGGTGTATAGGTGCCGGTTTCGAAGCGGCTGATGGTTTTAGGGTCAAAACCGGTTTTTTCACCTAGTTCAGCCTGAGTAAGCCCTGCGACCTTGCGGTAACGTCTGATGGCTGGACCCAAACTTGAAATGTGCATCGCTCAATTCCCATTTAGAATCAAGAACTTAACGATAAATCTTGAAATTAGACAACCGCATGTACCATCACCTTTTCTTGCAAAATGTGATGTAATTCGTAGAATTGGCATCTAGGACAAGTATTTGGTGGTCTCGTTTCAGACGGCAGGTTTATGAAACAGGAAATCATTGCTTTCTCCTTGCTCTCATAAATGTGCCCAAAAAACGGACGCTTGGCAGGGACTGAAATGTCGCTCGTCAGTGCCACGCATCACTGCGCCCCACGTGCCGGATACCCGAATTCAAGCCTAGTTGATCATCACCGAACGGATGATGAATTGCTGTGCAAAATCGTGGGTTGCGTACCTTTGCGGTCAACCAGCCGATCGACGGCGCAGCCCGACTGGAAATACGAATCCGCCCGCCCTGCCTACCCGGTGGCCAAGCGCGTGATCGAATGCTGTCCATGGAGCTTTAACGTGCGTCTCAATTTGCCGGTCACTGCTGTTGAACAGACTTTTGGGGAGCAGCAACGGCTAATTTCCGCGACTGACATCAATAGCCACATTACCTACTGCAACGCCGAGTTTGCCGCCATGAGCGGCTTTACCCAGGCGGAGCTGATCGGCAGCACCCATAACCTGGTGCGCCACCCCGACATGCCGCCCGCCGTATTCCAGTTGATGTGGAGCTACCTCAAGGCCGGGCACAGCTGGATGGGCGTGGTGAAGAACCGCTGCAAGAATGGCAATTATTATTGGGTCAGTGCTTATGTGACGCCGATTCTCGAAGACGGACGGTTGACGGGCTACGAGTCGGTGCGGGTCAAGCCCACTCGCGAACAGGTGCGGCGCGCCGAAGCGCTGTACGCGCGCTTGCAGGCCGGCGGCGCGGCGGTCTCGCCGGTGCGGCGCCTGGCGTGTGCGGCCCAGGTCATGGCTTTGCCACTGGTGGCCGCCGCCGCCAGCCTCGCTGCCTTCCAATTGATTCCCGGCGTGTGGGCCCAAGCGTTGACCGTCGGCTTGTTTCTCGGTGTGGGCGTTTGGGGTCATCAACGCTTGGGCCTGCAGCTCAAGCGCATTGTGCAGGGCACACCCAACACCTTTTCCGACCCTATCAGCGCCATGACCTACAGCGACGCGCTAGGGCCGGCCGCGCAGTTGGAAATGATCCTGATCAGCGAAGAAGCGCGGCTTAAAACTGCCCTTACGCGACTCAGCGACCTGGCCAACCAGATGGCTGAAGCTGCCGCTCATTCCAGTGTGCTGTCGAGCACCACCGAATCGGCGCTGCTGGACCAGCGTGCCGAGACCGACATGACCGCCGCCGCCATGACCGAGATGGCCGCGTCCATCGCCGAAGTGGCGGTGCACGTGCAACAAACCGCCAGTGAAGCCCACACCGCCAACACCCTGGCCGAGCAGGGCAGCCAGGTGGCCGGTACTTCCCGTGAGGCGATCCAATTGCTGGCCGGCACCGTCACCCAGATCAACCAGGCGGTGGGCAACCTCGCCGGGCAGACCCAGCAGATCCAGGTTGCCGCGAGCATGATCCAGGCGATCGCCGACCAGACCAACCTGCTGGCCCTTAACGCGGCCATTGAAGCGGCCCGTGCCGGCGAACAGGGCCGCGGCTTTGCGGTGGTGGCCGATGAGGTACGCGCGCTGGCGGGCAAGACGCGGGAGTCGACCCAGCAGATCCAGGGCATCATCCAGAACCTGCGGGCCGGCGCCGATGAGGCGGTCGAGATCGCGAGCCTGGGGATTCACGAAGCCGAGCAGGGCGTGCAACACGTGCTTGAGGCCCAACAGGCGCTGCAAGGCATTCGCCAGGCGGTGGAGCGTATTACCGACATGAGTCAGCAAATGGCTGCCGCCTCGCAGGAGCAATCCCACGTCGCCGAGGACGTTTCACAACAGATCAATAACGTTGCCGCCACGGTGCAAAAGACAGCGGGCACTGCCAACGCTGCAGTCACCCGTGGCCGGGAACTCGAAAGCATCTCTTCCGGGTTGCGCGCCCTGGTCGAGCGGTTCAACCGCTAGCCACAGTGAGCCTGACTCATGGACGAGAAATACCGCAGGGCCGTGGATGCAGCCGCCATTTTCTCCGAGACGGACTTGGCGGGCTGCATCACGTATGTCAATGACCAGTTCTGCGGCGTGTCCGGCTACGGGCGTGACGAGTTGCTGGGGAAAAACCACCGGATCCTCAGTTCCGGGCTGCACCCTGAGGCGTTTTTCCAGGGCATGTGGCAAGCCATCAGCGAAGGCCGGGTGTGGCGTGGGGAAATCTGCAACCGGGCCAAGGATGGCACCCTGTACTGGGTGGACAGCACCATGGTGCCGCTGCTCGATGAACAGACCGGGCAGGTGCAGAAGTATGTGTCGATCCGCTTTGATGTCAGCGAAAAACGCCAGTTGTTGCACACCCTGCAATGGCGGGTCGGCCACGACGTGCTGACCGGCTTGCCCAACCGTGCCTATCTGTCCGAGTTGCTCAACCAATCCCTGGAGTTTTCCCGCAGCGAAGACATCCCACTGGCGCTGTGCATGCTGGACCTGGACGGCTTCAAGGCGGTCAACGATGGCTACGGGCATGCCTGTGGTGATTTGTTGTTGGTGGAGGTGGCCACGCGATTGCGGGAGATCATTCGCGGCGAGGACGTAGTCGCCCGGCTCGCTGGTGATGAATTTGTGCTGATTCTGCGTTACGTGCGCGATATCGATGAGCTTAACGGCGCCTTGCTGCGCATTCTCAAGGCGATCTCGGAGCCGTACTCGATCCAGGGCGCGGAGCTGAACGTGTTCGCCAGCATCGGCGTCACGTTGTTTCCCCTGGATGACGAGGACGCCGACACCTTGCTGCGCCATGCCGACCAGGCGATGTATGTGGCCAAGCAGAGCGGACGCAACCGTTACCAGTTGTTTGATGTGTCCCTGGAGCAGGAGGTCAAGGCCAGCCACCAGACCGTAGAGCAGATCCGCCAGGCTCTGGCCGCTGGCCAGTTGTGCCTGCATTACCAGCCCAAGGTCAACTTGCGCTGTGGCACGGTAGTGGGGTTCGAGGCGTTGTTGCGCTGGCAGCATCCCGAGCGTGGCCTGGTGACGCCGGGGGACTTCCTGCCGCTGATCGAGCAGACCGACCTGATCGTCGACATTGGCGAGTGGGTGATCGCCCAGGTGCTGGCGCAGATGCACCGCTGGCAACTGCATGGGCACTGGTGGTCGGTGAGCGTGAACATCGCGGCGCGGCATTTCCAGCGCGAGGATTTTGTTGAACGGCTGCAAGGCTTGCTGGCGCAATACCCGCAGGTGGAGCCGCACCGGCTGGACCTGGAAATCGCCGAGTCGGTGGCCATCGACAATATCCAGCGCGTCACCCAGCACCTGGAAGCCTGCCAGGCGCTGGGCGTGCAGTTCTCCCTGGATGATTTTGGCACCGGCTATTCCTCCCTGAGCTACCTCAAGCGTCTGCCGACCCAGACCATCAAGATCGACAAGTCGTTTGTGCGCGACATCCTGCACGACAAGGACGACCTGGCGCTGACCAAGGCGGTGATTGGCCTGGCCCGGGCATTTGGCCGCGAAGTGATCGCCGAGGGCCTGGAAACCCTGGAGCACGGCCAGCTGTTGATGCGCATGGGGTGTGAAGTGGCGCAAGGCTATTTCATCGCCCGGCCGATGCCGGCGAGGGATGTGCCGGGTTGGGTGGAGGGATTTGCACCGCCGCTGCAGTGGCAAAAGCTCGAGTGATGTTTACTGTGGTGAGGGAGCAAGCTCCCTCACCACAGCAAGCTCCCTCACCACAGAGTACATCAGATGATCCTAAGGGGAGGGCGCGCTATTCCCGATATACAGCTGGATGATTTCATCAATCTCGCCGGACATTTTCATCCTTAATAACGTGCGCAGGATCTGCTGCCCCGGCACCTGCGGGTCATTGCGCACGTAACAACCCAGGCTCTGCTCCTCGATCACGGCCACCGTGTGCAGGCGCTGTGTAGGCGGTAGTTGCTGATTGAAGCGGTCCAGAATCCATTCGTTGATCACCGCGTACTTGAAACGCCCGGCCGCAAGCTTTTGCAGCACCTGTTCTTCACTGCGACTGTCGTCGCGAGCAAGCTGGCCGCTGGCGAAGCGCTGCTCCAGGGTCGGGTAGCTATACCCGAGCACCGTGCCGATGTGTTGCGGGGCAAGGCTGTCCAGCCGCACTGACAGCGGCGGCACGTGTGCAGTAGCCAGCACATTGCGTTGCACCATCAGCGGGATGCTCCAGGTGTAGTCGCCCGACAGGTTATTCAGCCACGCGGGTGTCACGTAGCAGCGTACGTCCACGTCGCCGCGCTCCATGGCGGTGTCGATGCGTGCACGGGGCAGTACATGGAATTTCGCGGGGCGCCCAACCTGGGTCGCCAGGCTCAACATCAGGTCATACAAAATGCCCTGGGTCGGTTGGCCCTGGTCGAGTTGCACCATGGGCATGGTCCAGCTGTCGGAAATGGAGAAACGCAGAGGTGCGGGCGCCGCCAGGCTGACCGTGGCAATCATCCACAAGGCGCCCAGGACTGCGCGCATAAACTCTCCGGGTTCAGCCTTTTATAGGCTTGGTTAGACCAGCTTAGTCAGATTAGACGAGCGTGCCGGATGCAATTTCCCCCTTGCTCCGCTAGCATTACCCGCTTCCGCTTCCCAGTTGCGACGGTTTTCGATGAGTTATCAGGTTCTTGCACGTAAATGGCGCCCGCGCTCGTTCCGCGAAATGGTCGGCCAGACCCATGTGCTCAAGGCTCTGATCAATGCCTTGGACAGCCAGCGGCTGCACCACGCCTACCTGTTCACCGGTACCCGCGGTGTGGGCAAGACCACCATTGCCCGTATCATCGCCAAGTGCCTGAACTGTGAAACCGGCATCACCTCGACGCCGTGCGGTACGTGCTCGGTGTGCCGGGAGATCGATGAAGGGCGCTTTGTCGACCTGATCGAGATCGACGCCGCGAGCCGCACCAAGGTCGAAGACACCCGCGAGCTGCTCGACAACGTGCAGTACGCGCCGAGCCGTGGCCGCTTCAAGGTCTACCTGATCGACGAAGTGCACATGCTGTCCAGCCACTCCTTCAACGCGCTGTTGAAAACCCTGGAAGAGCCGCCGCCCTACGTCAAATTCATCCTGGCCACCACCGACCCGCAGAAACTTCCTGCAACGATTCTGTCGCGGTGCCTGCAGTTCTCCCTGAAAAACATGACCCCGGAACGCGTGGTCGAGCATTTGACCCACGTGCTGGGGGTCGAGAACGTACCGTTCGAAGACGACGCCCTGTGGTTGCTGGGCCGCGCTGCCGACGGCTCGATGCGTGACGCCATGAGCCTCACCGACCAGGCCATCGCCTTCGGTGAAGGCAAGGTCATGGCCGCCGACGTGCGGGCGATGCTCGGTACCCTGGACCACGGCCAGGTGTTCGACGTGCTGCACGCGCTGATCGAAGGCGATGCCAAGGCGTTGCTCGAAGCCGTGCGTCACCTGTCCGAGCAAGGCCCGGACTGGAATGGCGTGCTCTCGGAAATCCTTAATGTGCTGCACCGCGTTGCTATCGCCCAGGCGTTGCCTGAGGGCGTCGACAACGGGCATGGCGACCGCGACCGCGTGTTGGCCCTGGCCCAGGCGTTGCCGGCCGAAGACGTGCAGTTCTACTACCAGATGGGCCTGATTGGCCGGCGTGACTTGCCGTTGGCGCCTGACCCGCGTGGCGGCTTTGAAATGGTCCTGCTGCGGATGCTGGCCTTCAGGCCCGCCGACACGGCGGATGCGCCGAGACAGCCGCTAAAGCCAGTGGGGATCAGCCAGGCCACAGTTGATTCCGCCAAACCAGTGGCTGGCCCGGCTGTTGTCGCGCCAGTGGTTACGCCGCCGGTGGCTGTTGCTCCGGCACCTGCGCCCGTTGTGGCAGAGCCTGCGGCACCTGCGGTTGTGCCTGAGCCGGTTATCGAGCCTGCGCCAGTGCCCGAAGTCGACCTGCCTTGGAATGCCCCGGCAGAGGCTGAAGTCGAAGCCGAGCAGCAGCCAGCCGTGGAGCCGGTGCTCGAAACCGCCGGCGAGCAGCCCGAGCTGACGCCAATGCCCACGCCCACTCCCGACAGCGTGGTGCCGGATGCCCCAGAGTGGGTTTCGGCCCCGGTGCCGGAGCCGACTGTCGCCCAAGTTGATGCCGCCACCCCGGGCACCGACCTCGACGACGAGCCGCCGCTGGACGAAGACTACATCGAGCCGGATATGGACTCGGCCTACAGCTACCTGGACGAGCTGGCCAGTGAGCACGCTGCCGAGCCCGCCCCGGAACCTGAGCCAGAACCGGCTGCGATGCCGGCCACCGGCCTGGCATTGCAATGGCTGGAGCTGTTCCCGAAACTGCCGATCTCCGGCATGACCGGCAGCATCGCCGCCAACTGCACGCTGATTGCCGTGGAGGGCGATCATTGGCTGCTGCACCTGGACCCGGCCCACAGCGCGCTGTTCAACGCAACCCAGCAGCGCCGGCTTAACGATGCCCTGAACCAGTTCCACGAGCGCACCCTGACCATCAGCATCGAGCTGATCAAGCCCGAGCAGGAAACCCCGGCCCAGGCGGCGTCCCGTCGCCGGGTCAACCGCCAGCGCGAGGCTGAAGAGTCGATCCACGGTGATCCGCTCATCCAGCAAATGATGCAGCAGTTTGGCGCGGTGGTACGTCACGATACTATCGAACCTGTAGAAGCCCCGGTTCAGGCGTAACACGCCGGGGCCAATAATTGATCCACGTACTTTTGAGGTGATTCCCATGATGAAAGGTGGCATGGCCGGCCTGATGAAGCAGGCGCAGCAGATGCAGGACAAGATGGCCAAGATGCAGGAAGAACTGGCCAACGCCGAAGTCACCGGTAAAGCCGGTGGCGATATGGTCAGCGTGGTGATGACCGGTCGTCACGACATCAAGCGCGTGAGCATCGACCCAAGCGTATTGCCAGGTGTGGGCGAAGACGACCTGGAAATGCTCGAGGCGCTGTTTGCCGCGGCCGTCAACGACGCTGTGCGCAAGATCGAAGCCAATAGCCAGGACAAGATGTCTGGCGTGACCGCTGGCATGCAACTGCCGCCGGGTATGAAGCTGCCGTTCTGATCGGCAAGCGCAGCACCGAAAATGCCAGGCCCCGCGCCTGGCATTTTTTTTGGCCGGCTATTTTCCATACCCGTAGCAGCTGTCGAGCGCCAGCGAGGCTGCGTCGGCAGCGACTCGGTCCCGTGTCTGGCATGAAGACGGCGGTGCGGCTAACGTAGCCTCGCTGGCGCTCGACAACTGCTACGGGAGTTTTGTCGAACCCTGGGCCCTGTTTTGGGGTCTGCACCCTATACCGTTGAATTCAATCACCGATAGAAGGAGCCTCGCTGATGTCCGAAGCATTGACCCTCAACCAGCGCATCGTGCTGGTCTCACGCCCCCATGGCGCACCGGTGCCGGAAAACTTTCGCCTGGAGCGTGTCGCGCTGCCGGAGCTGGCCGACGGCCAGGTCCTGCTGAAAACCCTCTACCTGTCGCTGGATCCCTACATGCGCGGGCGCATGAGTGACGCGCCGTCCTACGCTGCCCCCGTGGAAATCGACGAAGTAATGACCGGCGGCGCTGTGAGCCGTATCGAGCAATCACGAAATCCAAAATTTGAGGTGGGTGATCTGGTGGTGGGTTCCACCGGCTGGCAGAGCCACAGCATTTCCGATGGGCGCAACCTGATACCGGTGCCCAAGGGCCTGGCCAGCCCATCCATGGCCCTGGGTGTGTTGGGCATGCCCGGCATGACTGCGTATATGGGCCTCACGGATATCGGCCAACCCCAGTCCGGGGAAACCCTGGTGGTGGCGGCGGCTTCCGGCGCGGTGGGCTCGGTGGTCGGCCAGGTGGCGAAGATCAAGGGGCTGCGGGTGGTCGGTGTGGCGGGCGGCGCCGACAAGTGCCGTTATGTGGTGGACGAATTGGGCTTTGATGCCTGCGTCGACCACAAGAGCGACAACTTTGCCGAGGAACTGGCCCAGGCTTGCCCCAAGGGCATCGATATCTACTTTGAAAACGTCGGCGGCAAGGTATTCGACGCGGTTGTGCCGTTGCTGAATGCCAAGGCGCGTATTCCGTTGTGTGGCCTGATCGCCGGTTACAACGCGCATGAAGCCCCCAGCGGCCCCGACCGGCTGCCTGCGCTGCAACGCACCTTGCTGACCAAGCGTGTGCGGATCCAGGGCTTTATCGTGTTCGACGACTACGGTGATCGCCAGCCGGAATTCCTCAGTGCCATGGCGCCATGGGTGCGCGACGGCAAGATCAAGTTTCGCGAGGACGTGGTGGAAGGCCTGGAACAGGCGCCTGAAGCCTTTATCGGTTTGCTGGAGGGGCGCAACTTCGGCAAGTTGGTGGTGCGCGTCGCACAAGATTGAGCATTTGACGCTAATCCGGGGCGCGGGTATAAACCGCGTCTCGTTGTTTTGTCGGACCTTTACCCATGAGCTTCAGCCCCCTGATTCGTCAACTGATCGACGCCCTGCGCACTTTGCCGGGCGTGGGCCAGAAAACCGCCCAGCGCATGGCGCTGCAACTGCTGGAGCGTGATCGCAGCGGCGGCTCCCGGCTGGCCCTGGCCCTGAGCCAGGCCATGGAAGGGGTAGGCCACTGCCGCCAGTGCCGTACCCTGACCGAGGAAGAACTGTGCCCGCAATGCGCCGACCCGCGTCGCGATGACACGCTGCTGTGCGTGGTCGAAGGGCCGATGGACGTTTATGCGGTGGAGCAGACTGGTTATCGCGGGCGCTACTTTGTGCTCAAGGGGCATCTGTCGCCGCTCGATGGCTTGGGGCCTGAGGCTATCGGCATTCCGCAATTGGTGACGCGTATCGAAGAGCAGGGCACCTTCGTCGAGGTGATCCTGGCCACCAACCCTACGGTGGAAGGCGAAGCGACGGCCCATTACATCGCCCAGTTGCTGGCCAACAAAGGCCTGATCACCTCGCGTATTGCCCACGGCGTACCGCTGGGTGGCGAGTTGGAACTGGTGGATGGCGGGACGTTGGCGCACTCGTTCGCCGGGCGTAAGCCGATCGCCCTGTAACAAACACCGCAGAACGACATGTGGGAGCTGGCTTGCCTGCGGTAGCATCACCTCGGTCTGGCTGAAAGACCGAATTGTCTGCATCGCAGGCAATCCAGCTCCCACATTTGATTTCTACTGTTTGTCAGGCCGTCGACAAGCTTGCCCTGTGTCTTGATAACCGAGCAAGCGCTTGGTAAGTTCGCTCCACCTTCCCGTGGAGCTTGCCGATGTCTGCCTATCAGGAATACTTCGACCCCAGCCACCAATTGGTCCGTGACAGTGTGCGACGTTTCGTCGAGCGCGAGCTGTTGCCGGGCATCGAGCAGTGGGAGGAAGCCGAGAGCTTTCCCCGGGAGTTGTACCTCAAGGCCGGGGCGGCGGGGATTCTGGGGATCGGTTATCCCGAAGCCCTGGGCGGCAGCCACGAAGGCGACCTGTTCGCCAAGGTCGCGGCCAGCGAAGAGCTGATGCGCTGCGGCTCCGGCGGTGTGGTGGCGGGGTTGGGCTCACTGGATATCGGTTTGCCGCCCATCGTTAAGTGGGCCCGGCCTGACGTGCGTGATCGTGTGGTGCCACGGGTGTTGTCCGGCGAAAAGATCGCCGCCCTGGCCGTCACCGAGCCCGGTGGCGGCTCCGATGTGGCCAGCCTGCAAACCCGCGCCGTGCGCGACGGCGACCATTACCGGGTCAGCGGCAGCAAAACCTTTATCACCAGCGGCCAGCGTGCCGACGTCTACACCGTTGCGGTACGCACCGGTGGGCCAGGCTTTGCCGGTATCAGCCTGTTGCTGATCGAAAAGGACACGCCCGGCTTCACCACCGGCACCCCGCTGAAGAAAATGGGCTGGTGGGCCTCAGACACAGCCGAACTGTTCTTTGACGATTGCCGCGTGCCGGTGGGAAATCTGATTGGCGCCGAGAACATGGGCTTTGCCTGCATCATGGGCAACTTCCAGAGCGAGCGGCTGGCCCTGGCCTTGATGGCCAACATGACCGCGCAGATGGCCCTGGAGGAAAGCCTGAAGTGGGCGGCCCGGCGCGAAGCCTTCGGCAAACCCATCGGCAAGTTCCAGGTACTCAAGCATCGCCTGGCGGAGATGGCCACGGCGGTGGAAGTTTCCCGGGAATTCACCTACCGCCAGGCCGCCAAGATGGCCGCCGGCAAGAGTGTGATCAAGGAGATTTCCATGGCCAAGAACCTCGCCACCGACACTGCCGACCGCGTGACCTTTGATGCGGTGCAGATCCTCGGCGGCCAGGGTTACATGCGCGGCAACCTGGTGGAGCGGCTGTACCGCGACAACCGTATCCTGTCCATCGGTGGCGGGACTCGGGAAGTAATGAACGAGATCATCAGCAAGCAGATGGGCTTGTGAAGTGTGTCGCTTTCTCCGGCCCCATCGCGGGCAAGCCCGGCTCCCACATTTGATCGTATTCCAGTGTGGGAGTCGGGCTTGCCCGCGATGGGGCCGGACCGCTCGCCTCAAATTACTGATCGGTTAAGGCAAACTGCGTCAGGCAGAACGTTGGAATGCCCATGTCTTCCAGGCGCCGGGACCCGCCCAGCTCCGGCAGGTCAATGATCGCCGCCGCTTCGAAAATCCGTGCACCCATACGTCGCGCCAGGTTGGCCGCCGCGATCAACGTACCGCCGGTGGCGATCAGGTCATCGAACATCAGCACCGAATCACCTTCGCACAGGCTGTCGGCGTGCACTTCCAGGAAGGCTTCGCCGTACTCGGTCTGATAACCCTCGGCCAGCACATCGGCCGGCAATTTGCCTTGCTTGCGGAACAGGATCAGCGGCTTGTTCAATTGATAGGCAATGATCGAACCGATCAAAAAGCCCCGCGCATCCATCGCACCAATGTGGGTGAATTCGGCTTCGACGTAGCGATGAACGAAGGTGTCGGCTACCAGGCGCAAGGCCTTGGGCGACTGGAACAGCGGTGTGATATCGCGAAAGATCACCCCAGGCTTGGGGAAGTCGATGACTGGGCGAATCAGGGATTTGATGTCGAACGAATCGAAGACCATCGTCGAAGAGTCCTGGGGCGGGAAACGGACTCCAAGTATACCTGCGGCCCAGCCGATTGGCTCGGCCGCAAGTGTCTGGATCAGCCGTCGAGCGAGCCGCCAGCGAGTGCGCAGAGCTGGATCGGGTCGAGGATGTGCACTTCCTTGCCTTCGGCCGCAATCAACTCGTTCTGCTGGAAGCGGGTGAACACCCGGGACACGGTTTCTACCGCCAGGCCCAGGTAGTTACCGATTTCGTTGCGCGACATGCTCAGGCGAAACTGGTTGGCCGAGAACCCTCGGGCACGAAAGCGCGCGGAGAGGTTGACCAGGAAGGTGGCGATCCGCTCATCGGCGGTTTTCTTCGACAGCAGCAGCATCATCTGCTGGTCGTCACGAATCTCACGGCTCATCACGCGCATCAACTGGCGGCGCAATTGCGGCAACTGCAGGGCCAATTCATCCAGGCGCTCGAACGGGATCTCACACACCGAGGTGGTTTCCAGGGCCTGGGCCGATACCGGGTGAATCTCGGTGTCCATGCCCGATAGCCCTACCAACTCGCTCGGCAGGTGGAAACCGGTGATCTGCTCTTCGCCGCCATCGCTCAGGCTAAAGGTTTTCAACGCGCCAGAGCGTACTGCATAAACGGAGTCGAACTTGTCGCCCTGGCGAAACAGGAACTCGCCTTTTTTCAGCGGGCGACCGCGTTTAACGATCTCGTCCAGCGCTTCCATGTCTTCCAAATTCAACGAAAGTGGCAGGCAGAGGGGGGCCAGGCTGCAATCCTTGCAATGAGCCTGGCTATGAGCGCGCAGTTTAACTGGCTCGGACATTTCTTAAATCCTTGTGGGAAAACACACATAAGACGTAAGGGTACCGCACTGGGGGATGATCCGACCAGCATGTACAAAAAAGCAGCAACGGTATAAAGGAAGTTGTGTCGAGGCCGATACAAGGTTGTCACCCCACGAGCCGGAGGCTCAGATCATGCTTTCCATTGGCGCAACCAACCCTGCCATCGTTTCTTCGCTGACCGTGCCTGATGCGAAGAAAGACACTGCCGTAGACGATAAAGATACAGCGTCTGTTACCGATCCGGCCACCAACACCAAACCCCAGGGTTTAGTGGTGGACATCTCCGGGGCGGGGCTGAAAGCCTCCAAGGCGAGCACCAACTCCAACAAGGATATTGACGACAGCAACCTGAAAGACAACATCAAGCAGCTGTTGAAAATGATTCGCGAGATGAAAAAGCAGCTCGCCGAGAAGATGGCTCAACTCTCTGCTGCCATGGCCGACACTGCCATGAGCCCCCAGGCTCGGCGCGCCAAAGTCGCCTCCCTGCAGAGCGATGTGGCTGCATTGCAGTCCGGCTTGATGACTGCCCAATCGCAGTTGACCAAGGCCTTGAAAAACGAGTCGCCTGAGTCCCAGATGGAAGCGATGGCCCTGCTGGCGAAGTAACAGGCTCAGATCACTCGCGAAAATCGCTGCCGGTTCTGGTGCTCCAGATAGGCATCGAACACCATGCACACCGAGCGCACCAGCAGGCGCCCCGCCGGCAAGACGCGGATGCCCTGCGGGTTGAGTTCGATCAGGCCGTCCTCTGTCATCGCCTGCAACTGCGGCCAGATTTCGTCGAAATACCCGCGAAAATCGATATTGAAGGCCTGTTCGATCTTTTCGAATGCCAGGCTGAAATTGCAGATCAACTGCTGGATCACTTCCCGTCGCAGCCGGTCATCGGTGGTGCATAACAAGCCACGGCTGGTGGCCAGTTGCGCGCCGGCGAGGGCGTTCTGGTAGTGGTTCAGGTCGCTGCTGTTCTGGCAGTACAAATCGCCAATCTGGCTGATCGCCGACACCCCAAGCCCGATCAAGTCGCAGTGCCCGTGGGTGGTGTAGCCCTGGAAGTTGCGTTGCAGGGTGCCTTCTTCCTGGGCGATGGCCAACTCGTCATCCGGCAGGGCAAAGTGGTCCATGCCGATGTAGCGGTAGCCGGCCTGGGTCAACTGTTCGATGGTGGTTTGCAGCATCAGCAGTTTTTCGGCCGGGGAGGGCAAATCGTCGGTATTGATCCGCCGCTGGGGCATGAACCGCTCCGGCAGGTGTGCATAGTTGAACACCGACAGGCGATCCGGCTGCAGTTTGATCACTTCCTCCACGGTACGCGCGAAGTTCAGCGGCGACTGCTTGGGCAGGCCGTAGATCAGGTCGATATTGATCGAGCGAAATTGCAGGGTACGCGCCGCGTCGATCACCGCCCGGGTTTCTTCCAGGCTTTGCAGGCGGTTCACTGCGCGCTGTACGTCGGGGTCCAGGTCCTGCACGCCGATGCTGACGCGGTTGAAGCCCAGCTCACGCAGCAGGCCCATGGTCGCCCAGTCGGCCTCCCGTGGGTCGATTTCAATCCCGTAGTCGCCGGAGTCGTCGTCCAGCAGGTTGAAATGCTGGCGCAGCCGGCCCATGACCTGGCGCAACTCGTCGTGGCTGAGAAAGGTCGGGGTGCCGCCGCCAAAATGCAGTTGTTCCACCGCCTGCCTGGGGTCGAGGTGGCAGGCCACCAGCTGGATTTCCTGCTCCAGGCGTTGCAGGTAGGCATGGGCGCGGCCACGGTCCTTGGTGATGACCTTGTTGCAGGCGCAGTAGTAGCAAATGTTCGCGCAGAACGGCACATGCACATACAGCGACAGGGGGCGTGCGGCCTTGCGGCTTTCGCGCAGGGCGTGGAGCAGGTCGAAGGTGCCGACCTGGCTGTCGAATTGTACGGCGGTGGGGTACGAGGTATAGCGCGGCCCCGCCAGGTCGTAGCGGTGAATCAGATCAGTGTCCCAACGAATGGCGTCGAGCATGCGGGCGTTCCCCCGGATAGGCTAGTGGGCCGAGTCTAGGGGCTGCGTGCAGGGGGCATCTTGATTTGCATCAACGGGGAGCGGCGCTATGCCACATGGCCTTTTAATGGCCCATTAACCAGTGCTGGTGCGGGCCTGGCAGCGTCCACAGGCCAAACACAATTACCAGCAGGCCACCGGCCATGCGTACGCTGCGCATACGCAACAGCGCGGTGACACGCTCGGCCGCCAGCCCCGTGGCCAGCAGCACCGGCCAGGTGCCGAGGCCGAACGCGAGCATCAGCAGCGCACTTTCCAGCGCATTGCCCTGGCTGGCCGCCCACAGCAGAGTGCTGTAGACCAGCCCGCACGGCAACCAGCCCCAGAGCGCACCCAGCAGCAACGCCCGGGGCAGGCTGGACACCGGCAGCAAACGGTTGGCGACCGGCTGGATATGGCGCCACAGGCCGCGGCCGAGGCTTTCGATACGGGTCAGGCCGCTCCACCAACCGGCCAGGTACAAACCCATGCAGATCAGCAGCAGCCCGGCGAGGACGCGCATGAACATCGCCGCCGGGCTGTTGGCCACCGCCCAGCCGGCCAGGCCAATCAGCAGCCCGGCGGTGGCGTAGCTGAGGATACGTCCCAGGTTATAGGCCAGCAGCAGGCGAAAGCGCCGGCTGCGTTGCTCCTTGGGAATCGCCAGGGTGAGCGCGCCCATCAAGCCGCCGCACATGCCCAGGCAATGGCCGCCGCCGAGCAGGCCGAGGATCACCGCGGAGGCGAGCAGGGGCGCCAGTTCAAACATGGGGTGGGTCTTTTGGCTTGGGCGGTTGCTCAGGGCCGTTGGCTTCATCGACGGCGGCCAGGTGATTGGGGTCCTGGTCGTCAAACAGCACGCTGTGGGCCGGGCCGTCCAAATCGTCATACTGGCCGCTGTCTACCGCCCAGAAGAAGATGTAAATCGCAACGCCCACTAACAGCAGCGCCGCCGGAATCATCACGTAAAGAGCTGGCATCTGCACTCCATGCTCGCGCGGCTCATGCCGGCAGCGGGCGGGTTACGGGCGCGGTGCTCGCGGCTGGCGTGCTCGGCATGCGAGTCAGGCGCAGGGCGTTGAGCACCACGGTCAACGAACTGAGGGACATGCCGATCGCCGCCCAGATCGGGGTGATCCAGCCGAGGGCGGCAAACGGCAACATCAGGCCATTGTACAGCCCGGCCCACAGCAGGTTTTCAATGATTACCCGGCGGGTGCGCCGAGCCAGGCTAAAGGCTTGTACCAGGGCGTCCAGGCGGTTCGACAGCAGCACCGCGTCGGCGCTGGTCTTGGCCAGGTCGGTGGCCGAGCCCATGGCCACGCTGATGTCGGCGGCAGCCAGCACTGGCACGTCGTTGACCCCATCGCCGAGCATCAGCACCTTGCGGCCTTCCTTGTGCAACTGTTGCAGCATTTGCAGCTTGTCGTCGGGGCGCAGGCCGCCATGGGCTTCGTCGATGCCCAGCTCGCAGGCGACACTGGCGACCATCGGCGAACTGTCGCCCGACAGCAACAAGGTGCGCCAGCCGCGCGCCTTGCAGGCGGCGAGCAGGGCGGGTGCGTCACTGCGCAGGCGGTCATCCAGGACAAACCAGGCCAGGGCGCCCTCGGTGTCGCCCAGCAGCAGCCATTGGCCGGCTTCCTTCGGCGAGGCGGGGAGGGCGCAGCCGCTCAGTTCGCAGACAAAACCCGGCTGGCCAATGCGCAAGCGGCGTTTGCCAACGGTGCCTTCCAACCCTAAACCTGGGGTACTGAGCACCTCATGCGCCGCCAGCGGTGCACGGCCAAAGGCACGTGCAATCGGATGTTCCGAACGTTGCTCGAGCGCAGCCGCAAGGCTCAGGCATTCATCGCTGCCCAGCACGCCCAGCGCACGGATAGCGCGCAAGGCCAGGCGGCCTTCGGTGAGAGTGCCGGTCTTGTCGAAAATCACCGTGTCGATCTGGTTCAGGCCTTCCAGCACATGGCCGCGGGTCAGCAGCAGGCCGAGTTTGTGCAGGGTGCCGGTGGCCGCCGTCAGGGCAGTTGGCGTCGCCAGGGACAAGGCGCAAGGGCAGGTTGCAACCAGCATCGCCAACACAATCCAGAACGCCCGCGTAGCGTCCAGCTCCCACCACACCAGGCCGATTACCGCCGCGGCGATCAACGAGCACAACAGGAACCATTGGGCGGCGCGGTCGGCAATTTCCGCCAGCCGGGGTTTCTCCGCCTGGGCCCGCTCCAGCAGGCGCACGATGGCCGACAGGCGCGTGTCGTGGCCCAAAGCGCGAACTTCTACAGTCAGCGCACCTTCCACATTCAAGGTACCGGCGGTGACGGCATCACCGACCTGTCGCGGTTGCGGCAGGTACTCGCCGGTCAGCAGGGATTCGTCGATGCTCGACTGGCCATCGAGGATGATGCCGTCTGCCGGCAGCACCGCGCCCGGATGCACCAGCACCCGGTCGCCCAAGGCCAGTTCGTTGAGCAGGATACGTTCACTTTGGCCATCGGCACTCATGCGCAGGCACGACGCAGGCAACAGGTTGACCAACTGCGCAGTGGCCGCCGCTGTGCGTTCCCGGGCGCGGCGCTCCAGGTAGCGACCGGCCAGCAGGAACAGGGCAAACATGCCGACCGCATCGAAATACAGCTCGCCGGTGCCGGTGATGGCGGTCCAGATCCCGGCCAGGTAGGCGCCGCCAATCGCCAGCGACACCGAAATATCCATGGTCAGGTGGCGGGTGCGCAGGTCGCGCAGCGCACCTTTGAAGAATGGCGCGCAGCTGTAGAACACGATGGGCGTTGTAAGAAACATCGCGACCCAGCGCAGGATCACGTGCAGCTCCGGGCTCAGGTCGATGTTGAATTCCGGCCAGGTGGCCATGGTGGCCATCATCGCCTGGAACCACAGCAGTCCCGCCACGCCCAGTTGACGCAAGGCCCGGCGGTTTTCGCTGGCCAGTTGCTCGGCGGCCCGGTCGGCTTGATACGGGTGGGCGGCGTAGCCGATGTGGCGCAACTCGCCGAGCAGTTGGCTCAGTGGCAGTTGCCCGTCGGCCCAGCGCACGTGCAAGCGGTGGTTGGACAGGTTCAGGCGCGCCTCAGCCACGGCGGGCAGGCTGCGCAGGTGTTTTTCGATCAGCCAGCCACAGGCGGCGCAGCTGATGCCTTCCATCAACAGCGTGGTTTCCGACAGGTCACCGTCGTGGCGTACGAAGGGCTTTTGCACGTCCGCACGGTCATACAGCGCCAGCTCATCAGCCAGTTGCACCGGCAATTCCTCGGGGTTGGCCGAGGCTTCGCTGCGGTGCTGGTAATAGCTTTCCAGGCCACCGGCGACAATCGCCTCGGCCACCGCCTGGCAACCCGGGCAGCACAGTTCGCGGGGCTCTGCGAGGATCACGGCGGTGAACCGGCTGCCGGACGGGACGGGCAGGGCGCAGTGGTAGCAGGGCGTTGGGGTGGTCATGGTTTTGGATCTGTGTCGGCTGGAAGGGCCTCATCGCGGGCAAGCCCGCTCCCACAGGGAAATGCATTCCAAACGTGGGAGCGGGCTTGCCCGCGATGCGCGAAGCGCTGCGTTTACTTTTTCAGGTCTTCAGCACCCTGCAACGGCTCGTCGCCCAGCAGCAAGTCCTTGTCATGGCTGACCTGTTCTTCTTCAAACATGCGCCAGGTCCGGTCGCCTTCCACGCCCAGCAGTTCGACGAAGCGGCGGCCTTCGACCTTGTCGGTCACCTGGCCAATATAGCGGCCCGGTTCGCTGTCGCTGCGGGTCAGGATGATCTTGCGGTCCTTCTCCGGCTGGGTGGGTGAAATCAGGTTCAGTTCCAGGGTGCCTGGCCCGCTGTTGCCGCTCAGGTGCAGTTCGACTTCGCCGGTCAGCTCATCCAGGTGCACCTTGGCGCGCAGTTGCAGGGTCTGCGCCAGCAGTTCGCGGTCCAGGGAGCGGTTGATGCCTTTGCCGGCCTCGTAGTAGTTATCGTTGACCAGGTTGTCGGGGTTGTTCACCGCGATGGTCACCATGGACAAGGTCAACGTCACCGAGCAGGCCAGGATCCCAATGATGATCCAGGGCCAGAGGTGCTTGTACCAGGGGCTTGCGGCAGTTGCTGCGGGCATTGTTGTGCTCTCTGTTAGCGAATTTGAGGGCCGATGAATCGGCTCTTGGCTTCAATGTGGACGCTGTCGTCATCGGCATCCTTGAGGGTGAATTTCACCTCGTTGGTACTCGACGGAAGTTGTTCCGGTGCGCTCGACAGCTCGACCGGCATGCTGAAAATTTCCCCGGCAGCCACCTTGATCTCGCGCCGGCCTTGCAGCTTGAGGTCCGGCAGGCCCGAGGCGTCGAGCAGGTAAGTGTGGTCGCGCTGGTCCTTGTTCATGATCTTCAGGCTGTAGACGTTTTCGATCCGGCCCTCGGCGTTTTCGCGGTACAGCACGCGGTCCTTGCTCACGTCGAAACCCACCAGCGAGCGCATGAAAAACGCGCCTGCGAGCAAGCCCATCATCGCCAGCAGCACCAAGGCATAACCGATCAGGCGCGGGCGCAGCTTGTGGGTTTTCTGCCCCGATAAATTGTGCTCGGTGGTATAGCTGATCAGGCCGCGGGGGTATTCCATCTTGTCCATGATGTTGTCGCAGGTGTCGATGCAGGCCGCGCAGCCGATGCATTCGATTTGCAAGCCGTCGCGGATGTCGATGCCGGTGGGGCACACCTGCACGCACATCGTGCAGTCGATGCAATCGCCCAGGCCCTCGGCCTTATAGTCGATGCCTTTTTTACGCGGGCCACGAACTTCGCCACGGCGCGGGTCGTAGGAAACGATCATCGTGTCCTTGTCGAACATCACGCTCTGGAACCGCGCATACGGGCACATGTAGATACATACTTGCTCACGCAGCCAGCCGGCGTTGCCGTAGGTGGCGAGGGTAAAGAACCCGACCCAGAAGTACGACCAGCCATCGGCCTGGCCGGTGAAAAAGTCGAACACCAGCTCACGAATCGGTGAAAAGTAGCCGACGAACGTCATGCCGGTGACAAACCCGATGATCAGCCACAGGCTGTGTTTGCTGAGTTTGCGCAGGAATTTGTTGGCACTCATCGGCGCCTTGTCCAGCTTGATGCGCTGGTTGCGGTCGCCTTCGGTGACCTTTTCACACCACATGAAAATCCACGTCCACACGCTCTGCGGGCAGGTGTAGCCGCACCAGACGCGCCCGGCATACACGGTGATGAAGAACAGGCCAAACGCGGCGACGATAAGGATGCCCGAGAGCAGGATGAAATCCTGGGGCCAGAAGGTCGCGCCAAAAATGAAGAATTTACGCTCCGGCAGGTTCCACCACACGGCCTGGTGGCCACCCCAATTCAGCCACACGGTGCCGAAGTAGAGGAGGAACAAACCGGCACCGCCGAGCATCCGCAAATTGCGGAACAACCCGGTGAAGGCGCGGGTGTAGATTTTCTCTCGCGATGCGTAGAGATCGACGCTGTTATTCGAGTTTTTGGCAGGCGGGGTAACGTTCTGTACCGGTATCTGGTTGCTCATCATTGCATCCCACGGCGGTGGAGATTTGCCTCGGCCAGTACGTGCCAGCCGGGGTCAAATTGGGGGTGTTGCAGTGGCGCAATGATACGCCCCTGATCCCTCTCAACGGGTGCGACCTTTGGTCGCGTTGGGGGAAATCAATTGATGGTGTACGTGACTTGGGTCAATTGACTTGTGAAGTATGGACGGTTTTTCCGGGATGAGGCGCCAAACTCGCTCGCCCCTCTAATCAAAAACGGCCTCGCCAATCTTCACTGGCGGGGCCGTTTTTGATTGCCGCTTTGCCTTACTCGGCCTCAGCCGCCTTATCCCCATGGGACAGGCTGTAAACATACGCCGCCAGCAAGTGCACCTTGTCATTGCCCTGCAACTGCTCCTGCGCAGGCATCTGGCCCTGACGGCCATAACGGATGGTCTGCTGCAGTTGCGCGAAGCTCGAACCGTAGATGAACGCGCCCGGGTGGGTCAGGTCAGGTGCGCCCATGGCTGGCGTGCCTTTACCCTGCGGGCCATGGCACGCCACGCAGTTGGCGGCGAACAGTTTCTCGCCGTTGGCCACGTCTGCCTTGGCGCCTTCGGGCAGTTTGCGGCCATCGAGGTTGGTCACCACAAAACCGGCCACATCGGCCACGCCTTGCTCGCCAATGACTTCGGCCCAGGCCGGCATCACCGCGTGGCGGCCTTTCATGATGGTTTCCTTGATGGTGGCCGGCTCACCGCCCCAGCGCCAGTCGGCGTCGGTCAGGTTGGGGAAGCCGTAGGCTCCCTTGGCGTCGGAACCGTGGCACACCGAGCAGTTGGAGGCGAACAGGCGGCCTCCCATCTTCAAGGCTTGCGGGTCCTTGGCGACTTCTTCAATCGGCATCGCAGCGAACTTGGCGAAGATCGGCCCGAACCGGGCGTCTGACTTGGCCATTTCCTTTTCCCATTCGTGCACGCCGGTCCAGCCGGTCTGGCCGTTGGCAAACGGGGTTTGCTTGTCGTTGTCGAGGTAGTTGTAGCCCGGCAGCAGGCCTTTCCAGTTGCCCAGGCCGGGGTACAGCGCCAGGTAACCGAGGGCGAAGATGATGGTGCCGACAAACAGCATGAACCACCATTTGGGCAGCGGGTTGTCGTACTCCTCGATGCCGTCGAACGAGTGGCCAACGGTTTCGTCGGTTTGCTCGGCGCGCTGGCCCTTGCGGGTCGACAGCAGCAGCCAGGTCAGGGCGAAAATGGTACCCAGACTGAGGACTGTGACGTACAGACTCCAGAACGTAGTCATTCTTTGTTACTCCTAGACGCTTCTACGACGTGCTTGATGGCTTCGGGATCATCCGCGAAGGGCAGCAAGGTCGCGTCTTCAAACTCCGACTTGCGCTTGGGGCTGAACACCCACAACGCCAGGCCGATAAAGGCCACCATCACGACAACGGTGCCCAGGCCTCGAATCATCCCGATATCCATCCAGATCACCGTTTGCTTTTGATGATGGTGCCAAGGCCTTGCAAGTAGGCCACCAGTGCGTCCATTTCGGTCTTGCCCTTCACGGCCGCTGCCGCACCGGCGATGTCTTCGTCGGTGTAAGGCACGCCCAGGGTGCGCAAGACTTCCATCTTCTTGGCGGTGTCCTTGCCGTCGAGCTTGTTTTCGACCAGGAACGGGTACGCCGGCATTTTCGACTCGGGCACCACGTTGCGCGGGTTGTACAAGTGCGCACGCTGCCAGTCATCGGAGTAACGCCCGCCCACCCGGGCCAGGTCCGGGCCGGTACGCTTGGAACCCCACAGGAACGGGTGGTCCCACACGCTTTCGCCGGCGACCGAGTAGTGGCCGTAGCGTTCGGTTTCGGCACGGAACGGACGGATCATCTGCGAGTGGCAGCCCACACAACCGTTGGCGATGTAGACGTCGCGGCCTTCCAGTTCAAGGGCGGTGCGCGGCTTCATGCCTTCCACCGGCTTGTTGGTCACGTCCTGGAAAAACAGCGGAACGATCTGGGTCAGGCCACCGATACTCACGGCGATGACCATGAAGAAGGCCAGCAGGCCGATATTTTTCTCGACTACTTCATGCTTCATCAGTGAGCTCCCACAACGGCGATCTTGGTAGCGGCTTCGGCTTCTACAGGGTCGGACGCACGCACCGTGCGCCACACGTTGTAGGCCATGAACAGCATGCCGCTGGCAAAGATCGCACCGCCCAGGGCGCGCACGATGTAACCCGGATGGCTGGCTTGCAGCCCTTCGACGAAGGAGTAGGTGAGGGTGCCGTCATCGTTGATCGCACGCCACATCAGGCCCTGGGTGATGCCGTTGACCCACATCGAGGCGATGTAGAGCACGGTGCCGATGGTGGCCAGCCAGAAGTGCGTGTTGATCAGGCTGACGCTGTGCATCTGCGCACGGCCGAAGAGTTTCGGGATCATGTGGTACAGCGCGCCGATGGAGATCATCGCCACCCAACCCAGCGCCCCGGCGTGTACGTGGCCGATGGTCCAGTCGGTGTAGTGGGACAGCGAGTTGACGGTCTTGATGGCCATCATCGGGCCTTCAAAGGTCGACATGCCGTAGAACGCCAGCGAAACCACGAGGAAGCGCAGGATCGGGTCGGTGCGCAATTTATGCCAGGCGCCCGAGAGGGTCATCATGCCGTTGATCATGCCGCCCCAGCTCGGGGCCAGCAGGATGATCGACATCGCCATGCCCAACGACTGGGCCCAGTCCGGCAATGCGGTGTAGTGCAGGTGGTGCGGGCCGGCCCAGATGTACAGGGTGATCAGCGCCCAGAAGTGCACGATGGACAGGCGATAGGAGTAGATCGGACGCTCGGCCTGTTTCGGCACGAAGTAGTACATCATCCCCAGGAAGCCGGTGGTGAGGAAGAAGCCCACGGCGTTGTGGCCGTACCACCACTGGATCATTGCATCCGTCGCGCCGGCGTAGGCCGAGTAGGACTTGAAGAAGCTCACTGGCAGGGACGCGTGGTTGACGATGTGCAGCATCGCCGTCACCAGGATAAATGCCCCGTAGAACCAGTTACCGACGTAGATGTGCTTGGTCTTGCGCTTGACGATGGTGCCGAAGAACACCACGGCGTAGGTCACCCAGACAATCGCCAGCAAAATGGCGATCGGCCATTCCAGCTCGGCGTATTCCTTGGTGGTGGTGTAGCCCAGCGGCAGGGTGACGATTGCGCCAACGATGACCGCTTGCCAGCCCCAGAAGGTAAAGGCCGCCAATGCATCGGAAATCAGTCGCGTTTGGCAGGTTCGCTGCACGACGTAGTAAGAAGTGGCAAACAATGCACATCCACCGAAGGCGAAAATCACCAGGTTGGTGTGCAACGGGCGCAGGCGTCCAAAGGTCGTCCATGGCAGGCCAAAATTCAACTCTGGCCAAACCAGTTGCGAGGCAATGAAAACGCCGAGCCCCATGCCAAGGATCCCCCAGACCACCGTCATGATGGCGAACTGGCGGACTACCTTATAGTTATAAGCAGTCGGACTGATTGCTGTGCTCATTCTAAGGTTCCACGGTTTAGTTTTTTTATAGGGTGAAAATCGGTCGCAAGTATGGAGAAAGCAAGATTCCATTGCAACGCAAGGTGACCTGCGTCAATGCGTTCCACACCAGATTCTGCGCCCTTTCCATGTTTGGCGTAAGGACAAAATACAGGGTTAAAAGCTGACGACTTGGACAGGATTTTAGAGGGGTCGAAGGTACTTGTAACTAGGTGTGTGTAAACAAGTGGCCCGGACGACGAATGGTCAGTGGCACGACAGCCGGTAAGTACCTGCCTTTGCGCCTGTCATCGAGCAGAAATGTTTCAACCCATCGAGTGCAAGTCGGCCGTCGACCGGCCCATGCCGGCCCACTGTGAAAACAAGCGTAGACCCGAATGGCAGGAGGGGAAAGTCAACGATCGGATGGGTGCGACAATGGGTCGCAAAAAAGCCGCGCCTGAATCAGGCGCGGCTTTTGGGTGGTGCGCGATTACTCGGTTCGGCTGTCGGGCGTTGCGCCGTCGGCGTTATGGGACAGGCTGTAAACGTACGCGGCCAGCAGGTGCACCTTGTCATTGCCCTGCAGCACCTCCTGCGCTGGCATCTGGCCTTGGCGGCCATGACGTATGGTTTGCTGCAACTGCGCCAGGCTGGTGCCGTAGATAAAACCGCCTGGCTGCGTGAGGTTCGGCGCACCCATGGCTTCCATCCCATGGCCTTGGGGGCCGTGGCACGCTACGCAGGTCGTGTTGAATGCCACTTGGCCCGCCGCGACATCGGCGGTGCTGTCAGCCGGTAACGGCAGGCCTGCCAGTTCATGGCGCACGTAGGCGGCGACGTTCTTCACACCGTCCTCACCGAGGATCTCACCCCAAGCCGGCATCGCTGCATGACGGCCATTCATGATGGTCATCTTGATTGCATCGGCCGAACCGCCCCAGCGCCAGATGTTGTCCGCCAGGTTCGGGAAGCCATAGGCGCCCTTGGCATCCGAGCCGTGGCACACCGCGCAGTTGGAGGCAAACAGGCGTCCGCCCATTTTCAGCGCTTGCGGGTCCTTGGCCACTTCTTCCACGGGCATGGCCGCGAATTTGGCGAAGATCGGCCCGAACTTGGTGTCGGCCTTGGCCATTTCCTTGTCCCACTCCTTGGCCGAGGTCCAGCCGTCTTCATAGCCCGGCAGCACGCCTTTCCAGTTGCCCAGGCCCGGGTAGAGGATCAGGTAGCCGACGGCAAACACCAGCGTGCCGGCGAACAGCATGAACCACCATTGCGGCAGCGGGTTGTCGTATTCCTCGATCCCGTCGAAGGCGTGGCCCATCGTCTGGTCGACGCTGCCCTTGGTCTCGCCCTTGCGGGTGCCGATCAACAGCCAGGTCAGGCCGATCAGGCTGCCCAGGGTCAGTACACAGATCCATGTACTCCAAAAGGTAGTCATGGCCGGTTGCTCCTTGTTGCAGGCTCTTCTTGAGCGTCGGGGGTGGGCGGTAGTGGCTCATCGGCAAACGGCAGCAGGCACGCCTCGGCGAACTCCGCATTGCGCCGGGAGTTGAACACCCACAGCGACAGGCCGATAAAGGCGATGGCCACGACCAGCGTGCCGAGGCCGCGGATGGTTCCAGCATCGAATTCAAATCCCATGGCTCACCTCTTGCTCTTGATGGCAGTGCCGAGCACTTGCAGGTAAGAAACCAGCGCGTCCATCTCGGTCTTGCCCTTGAGGGTGGCCACGGCGCCGGCGATGTCGTCGTCGGTGTACGGCACGCCCAGGGTGCGCATCACCTTAAGCTTGGTCTCGGTGTGGCTGCTGTCGACCGGGGCGGTGACCAGCCATGGGTACGCCGGCATCTTCGATTCCGGCACCACATTGCGCGGGTTGTACAAGTGCGCGCGGTGCCAGTCGTCCGAGTAGCGTGCGCCAACACGGGCCAGGTCCGGCCCGGTGCGCTTGGAACCCCACAGGAACGGGTGATCCCATACGCTTTCACCGGCCACCGAGTAGTGGCCGTAGCGCTCGGTTTCGGCGCGGAACGGGCGGATCATCTGCGAGTGGCACTGTACGCAGCCTTCGCGGATGTAAATGTCGCGGCCTTCCAGTTGCAGCGCGGTGTAGGGCTTCATGCCTTCCACCGGCTTGTTGGTCACGTCCTGGAAGAACAGTGGCACGATCTGGGTCAGGCCGCCGATGCTCACGGCGAGCACCATCAGCAGCATCAGCAGGCCGACGTTCTTTTCAATGGTTTCGTGTTTCATCATCGACTCCTCAGGCCATCTGCGCCGCAGCGGCGACTTCGGCGGGTTGTGCCGAACGCACGGTGCGCCAAGTGTTGTAAGCCATCAGGAGCATGCCGCTGAGGAAGATCGCCCCGCCCACCAGCCGCACGATGAAGCCTGGGTGGCTGGCCACCAGGGTTTCGACGAAGGAGTAGGTCAAGGTGCCGTCTTCGTTGACTGCACGCCACATCAGGCCCTGGGCGATGCCGTTGACCCACATCGAGGCGATGTAGAGCACGGTGCCGATGGTGGCCAGCCAGAAGTGCGCGTTGATCAGGCCGAGGCTGTACATCTGCTCGCGACCGAAGATCTTCGGGATCATGTGGTACAGCGCGCCGATGGAAATCATCGCCACCCAACCCAGCGCCCCGGCGTGTACGTGGCCGATGGTCCAGTCGGTGTAGTGGGAGAGCGCGTTGACCGTCTTGATGGCCATCATCGGCCCTTCGAAGGTCGACATGCCGTAGAACGCCAGGGACACCACCAAAAAGCGCAGGATCGGGTCGCTGCGCAACTTATGCCAGGCACCCGACAAGGTCATCATGCCGTTGATCATCCCGCCCCAGCTCGGCGCCAGCAGCACCAGCGACATCACCATGCCCAACGACTGCGCCCAGTCCGGCAACGCGGTGTAGTGCAAGTGGTGCGGGCCGGCCCAGATGTACAGGGTAATCAGTGCCCAGAAGTGCACGATGGACAGGCGATAGGAATACACCGGGCGTTCGGCCTGTTTTGGCACGAAGTAGTACATCATCCCGAGGAAGCCTGCGGTGAGGAAAAAGCCTACCGCGTTATGCCCATACCACCACTGCACCATGGCATCTGTCGCACCGCCGTAGGCCGAGTAGGACTTGGTCCAGCTCACCGGCAGGGACGCGTGGTTGACAATGTGCAGAATGGCCACGGTGATGATGAATGCACCGAAAAACCAGTTACCCACGTAGATGTGCTTGGTCTTGCGCTTCATCACCGTGCCAAAGAACACCACGCCGTAGGCCACCCAGACGACGGCGATGAGGATGGCGATCGGCCATTCCAGCTCGGCGTATTCCTTGGAGGTGGTGTAGCCCAGCGGCAAACTGATCGCGGCCAGCACAATCACCAATTGCCAGCCCCAGAAGCAGAACTGGGCGATCCTGGGTGCAAACAGTTGCGTCTGGCAGGTGCGTTGCACCGAGTAGAAGGAGCTGGCAAACAGTGCGCAACCGCCAAAGGCGAAGATCACCGCGTTGGTGTGCAGCGGGCGCAAGCGGCCGAAACTGGTCCAGGGCAAATTGAAGTTGAGTTCGGGCCATACCAACTGGGCAGCGAGAAAAACCCCGAGCCCCATGCCGACGATGCCCCACACCACCGTCATAATGGCGAATTGGCGGACCACCTTGTAGTTATAGGCGGTACTTAAAGTAGTGTTCATGGTTCCCCATCCACGGTTCAACCCAAGCAAATGCGGCACTTGGGCTGGAGTTATAGGCAGACTAAAAAGCGAGGCAAGCATGGGCAAAGAGCACAAGGCCAGTATTGACGGGGATCAATGGGCGCAGTGTGTGCGGGAACACGGCTGGTTGTGGGATGTCGCCACAGGGTCTATCGCGCGTACGCCCGTGACACTGATCCTGGCCCACGGTGCGGGTGCGCCGATGGACTCTGGATTTATGAGCGACATGGCTGCACGCCTTGCCGGGCATGGCGTGAACGTGTTGCGCTTCGAATTTGCGTACATGGCCCAGCGCCGTGTGGACGGCGGCAAACGTCCGCCGAACCCGGCTCCGAAACTGCTGGATTGCTGGCGTGAGGTGTATGCCCAGGTGCGACGTCATGTCGCTGGGAAACTGGCGGTTGGCGGCAAGTCGATGGGCGGGCGAATGGCCAGTTTAGTGGCGGATGAATTGGGCGCGGACGCGCTGGTGTGCCTGGGTTATCCGTTCTATGCGGTGGGCAAACCGGAGAAACCAAGGACTGAGCACTTGGCGGGGTTGAAGACGCCGACGTTGATCGTGCAGGGCGAACGGGATGCGCTGGGCAATCGGGCGGCGGTGCAAGGGTATGTGTTGTCGCAGGCCATCGAGGTGCTGTGGCTGGTGGCGGGGGATCACGACTTGAAGCCGTTGAAGGCTTCGGGGTTCAGTCATGAGCAGCATCTGGAGGCTGCGGCGGTGAAGGTCTCAAGCTTTCTTGCTGGCCTTTAGGGCCTCATCGCAGGCAAGCCAGCTCCCACATTTTGATGTGTGAACACCGTCGAATGTGGGAGCTGGCTTGCCTGCGATAGCGATCTATCGGTTAAACCGCTCTACCAGCGAATACTGGGTATTGGCCGTGTGCGTCAGCTCTTCACTCAACTGCGCCGAGTTCAACGCCTGTTCCGACGTCTGATCCGCCAGCAGCGCAATCGTGCTGATGTTACGGCTGATCTCTTCGGCCACCGAGCTTTGCTCTTCGGTCGCCGCCGCGATCTGCGCCGTCATGTCGGTGATGTGCGCCACCGCCTCACTGATCCCCACCAGTGCCTGGTCCGCTTCCATTACCCGCGCCACACCTTCTTCCGCCTGGCGGTGCCCGGCGTCCATGGTTTGTACGGCGGCATTGGCCGTCTGCTGCAGCTTGGCGATCAGTGCGTGAATCTGCCCGGTAGACTCGCTGGTGCGCTGGGCCAATTGCCGCACTTCGTCTGCCACCACCGCAAACCCACGGCCCATCTCACCGGCACGGGCCGCTTCAATGGCCGCGTTCAGTGCCAGCAGGTTGGTCTGGTCGGCGATGCCCTTGATCACATCCACCACACCGCCGATTTCGTCACTGTCCTTGGCCAGTTGGGTCACGGTCGCGCCGGTTTCGCCCACGGCCACTGACAGGCGCTGAATCGCCTCGCGGGTTTCGCCAGCGATATCACGGCCGCGCCCGGTCAGGCGATTGGCTTCCTGGGTGGCATCGGCAGTACGTTGCACGTGGCTGGCGACTTCCTGAGTCGTCGCGGCCATTTGATTGACTGCCGTGGCCACTTGCTCGGTCTCGACACGCTGGCGCTCAAGACCGCTGGAGCTGTTGTGCGCCAGGGTATTGGACTGCGCCGCCTGGGCGTTGAGGTGTTCGGCCGTGTCCTGCAGGCGCGTCAGGCACGTCTTCAAGCGTGCCTCCTGGCTGAGGATCGACATCTCCAGGCGCGCCTGGGCGCCGCGGCTGTCGGTGTACATCTGTGCGATCAACGGGTCGGACGTGGTCTGCTCTGCCAGGCGCAGCAAACGCTTGAGCCCGCGCTGTTGCCAGCTCAGGCCGAGCAGGCCCAGCGGCACCGACAGCGCGGCGGCCAAGGCAAAGCCCCAGTGCGAGTCCAGCCATACACCGATCAGGAAGCCCAACTGGCTGACCAGGATAAACGGCAGCCAGTCCTGCAACACCGGCAGCCACTTGTCACTGCTCGGGATGGCCGACTTGCCCTGGTTGATGCGTTGGTAGAGCGCCTCGGCACGGCGGATCTGCTCGGCGGTGGGCTTGACCCGCACCGACTCATAGCCGATCACCTGATTGCCGTCGAAGACCGGTGTCACATAGGCGTTGACCCAATAGTGATCACCGCTCTTGCAGCGGTTCTTGACGATGCCCATCCATGGCAAGCCTTGTTTGAGCGTGGACCACATGTGTGCGAACACTGCCGCCGGAACATCCGGATGACGAACCAGATTGTGCGGGGCACGCAACAGTTCGTCATGGGAAAACCCACTGATTTCGACGAAGGCGTCGTTGCAGTAGGTGATCACGCCTTTGGCATCCGTGGTGGAGATCAACCGTTGCTGAGCGGGGAAGGTACGTTCGCGCTGGGTAACGGGTTGGTTATTACGCATGAGTTTTCAATCCGCAAGGCTTTGATGGGTTGTCGGCCGCATTCGGAAATTATTGAAGTAAATTTTTCCAATTGAGGGGGTGATTGGCCATGGCTCTTTTTTGGTGCAAAAGGGCGTTGAAAGCACTTGCATACCGAGGCTAAAAAAGTAAGCGGGTTGATTGCACTATTTGTAAGTCGATGTGTCTGTATTCAATACGATAAGCCAACTTTCATGGGCCGGATGGTTTTCCATCTGAACGAGTGTCGTTTCACACATAAATACCATCAGCTGACAAATCTACGACTACGCTGGTAAGAAAATTGACATGGTTTTCTGCTAGATAACTTTGCGCCCTTGCGTTTGGGCGCGTTGGGGGCCAGGGAGGCCCTGAGTCACATTTGCGCGAGCCTGCCGCTTTGAGCTGGCACAAACCTCGGTTCGAAAATGATGTGGTACCTCATTAAAGGGAGTAGAGCTTGACACTCGTTCCAGTCATTATCAGTGGCGGTTCAGGCAGTCGTCTTTGGCCTGTTTCACGCACGGCACACCCGAAGCCGTTTATCGATTTGCCAGGTGGTGGCAATTTGATACAGAAAACCTACAGCCGCGCCTTGGCGTTGAATGACGTGGTAGAAGTTTTAACCATTACAAATCGTGATCTGTATTTCAAAACCCTTGATGAATATGGTGCAAGCGCTCCGCACTTCACCAACCTGGGTTTCGTCCTGGAACCGTTCGGCCGTAATACGGCTGCGGCAGTTGCTTTGGCGGCGCAAGAAGTTTCCCGAACCCATGGTCCAGACGCCCTGATGCTGGTGATGCCGGCAGACCACCTGATCGACAATCACGCAGCATTCGCGGCTGCGGTTGAGTCTGCCACGCAACTGGCCCAGCAAGGCTGGCTGGTAACCTTCGGCGTGAAGCCTGAATACCCGGAAACGGGCTACGGCTATATTCAAAAAGATACCGATGTGCCGTTGGGGAATGGCTTCAAGGTAAAACGGTTCGTCGAGAAGCCAAGCCTGGAAACGGCGCAGGGCTACCTGGATTGCGCAGAGTACTACTGGAACTCGGGGATGTTCTGTTTTCGTGCGGGCACGTTAATTGAAGAAATGGCGCTCTGTGCCCCGGATGTTTCCAGTGCCGTTGACCTTTGTCTTGCCAGCTCGGGGGAGATGCAAGGCAGCAGGCATCGCAGCCTGCATCTGGATGCTGTCAGTTTCGCCAAGGTTCCGGATATCTCCATCGACTTTGCGCTGATGGAGCGTTCAGAAAAAGTGGCGACGATTCCTTGTGATATCGGCTGGAGCGACATCGGCTCGTGGAACGCCATGAGTGAACTGTCCCCGGCCGATGAACAGGGTAACCGCATCGAAGGCGAAGCCATCATCCACGACTCCCGTAACAACTATGTACGCAGCCAACGGCGCTTGACGGCGTTGGTCGGCGTTGAAGACCTTATCGTTGTCGACACTCCGGATGCCTTGTTGGTCGCCCATAAAGACCATGCACAGGACATCAAGGTGATCACCGCGCAGTTGAAGAAAAACGGCCATTGTTCGCACCTCGACCACACCACTGTGCAGCGTCCCTGGGGGGCCTACACCACTCTGGAAGAGGGTACGCGCTTCAAGATCAAGCGTATTGTGGTCAAACCGCAGGGTTCGCTGTCGCTGCAGATGCATCACCATCGCAGTGAACACTGGATTGTGGTCAGTGGGATGGCCCGTGTGTTGAACAACGACCGTGAGTTCCTGTTGAACACCAATGAGTCGACGTTCATCCCCGCCGGGCACACCCATCGCCTGGAAAACCCGGGTGTGATCGACTTGGTATTGATCGAAGTACAGAGCGGTGATTACTTGGGTGAAAACGATATCGTCCGGTTCGAGGATATCTACGGTCGCGTTGGAGGTTAACGTTTGAGGCAGTGCGGAACGATCCGTGTGCCGCATCAAGAAATGGGCTTGCTTGCGCAAAAAAGCGCGATAGAAGCGAACGTCTGCTCTCTGAGAGCAACCTACTGTTCGATTGGCTAAATTAAACTGGTGAACAAATGAGCGACAAGAAAGTTGCGTTGATTACGGGTATTACTGGTCAGGATGGTGCTTACCTTGCCGAATTCCTGCTTAAAAAGGGCTATTCGGTACACGGCATCAAGCGTCGCAGCTCTATGTTCAATACAGCACGCATTGACCACCTGTATCACGACCCGAATGCGACAGGTTACGATCTGACTTTGCACCATGGCGACCTGACCGACTCAAGCAGCTTAATTCGTATCGTTCAGGAAGTTCAGCCCGACGAGATTTACAACCTGGCGGCGCAAAGCCACGTTGCTGTTTCATTTGAAGAGCCCGAGTACACCGCGAATTCCGATGCCTTGGGGGCTTTGCGCCTGCTTGAAGCTATCCGTATCGCCGGGTTGGAAAAGAAAACGCGTTTCTATCAGGCGTCGACTTCCGAGCTTTACGGCCTGGTTCAGGAAACCCCACAGAAAGAAACCACACCGTTCTACCCGCGTTCCCCGTATGCCGTCGCCAAACTCTATGCCTACTGGATGACCGTGAACTATCGCGAGTCTTATGGCATTTATGCCTGCAACGGCATCTTGTTCAACCACGAATCTCCTATCCGTGGCGAGACGTTTGTAACCCGCAAGATCACTCGCGCCCTGGCGCGTATCAAACTGGGGCTGCAAGACTGCCTGTACCTCGGAAACATGAACGCGCTGCGCGACTGGGGCCATGCCCGTGACTACGTGGAAATGCAGTGGCTGATGCTGCAGCAGGACGTAGCTGAAGACTACGTGATCGCAACGGGCGAACAGCACTCCGTGCGCGAGTTCGTCGAGCTTGCCGCGAACGAAATCGGGATCAAAGTTCGCTGGGAAGGTACCGGCGTAGATGAAAAAGGCTATGACCTTGAGACCAATAAATGCATCGTCTCGGTAGACCCGCGTTACTTCCGACCTGCGGAAGTTGAAACGCTGCTGGGTGACCCGAGCAAAGCCAAGGCCAAGCTGGGCTGGGTGCCGACGACGACCTTCGCCGAGCTGGTCGAAGAAATGATGCGTGAAGACATGCGTGAGGCCGAGCGCGATCAACTGGTGCAGGCTAACGGATACAAATATTTCAAAGGCCAGGAATAAGGGGCGGCGTGGATGATACCGGTATATCAGCCCTTCTTGGGTGGACGCGAAAAAGAGTACGTAAACCAGTGCCTTGATTCGACCTGGATCTCCTCCCGCGGAGAATTCATATCTCGCTTCGAGGGCGAGTTTGCCCGATACATCGGCGCTGAACATGCAACGACAGTGAGCAATGGCACGGTAGCCTTGCACCTGGCAATGGCCGCCCTGGGGCTGGGCCCCGGTGATGAAGTGATCGTTCCAACGCTTACTTACGTGGCGTCGGTCAACACCATTATGCAAACCGGGGCCAGTGTTGTTTACGCCGAGTCCCGGGCAGACACCTGGAACGTCAGTGTTGCGGACATTCGCAGCCGCGTAACGCCCAGGACCAAAGCGGTCATGGTCGTACATTTATATGGCCTGGCGTGTGACATGGATGAGGTCGTTGCCCTGTGTAAAGAGCACGATCTGTTGTTGATCGAAGACTGTGCCGAGGCTTTTGGCTCTCTGTACAACGGTCAACACGTAGGGACATTTGGTGATGTCGCCACATTCAGCTTTTTTGGAAACAAGACCATTACTACCGGTGAGGGAGGAATGGTGGTCTCGAAAAACAAGGCTGTTCACGAGAAAGCTTGTCACCTGAAAAGCCAGGGGGTATCGAAAACCCGTGAGTACTGGCATGACGAGTTGGCATTCAACTACCGTATGACCAACATTTGCGCCGCCATTGGGCTTGCCCAGCTGGAGCGTGCAGACGAGATCATCGCGCTTAAACGGCAGATTGCGGGCTGGTATCGTGAGGAACTCGAGGGGCTTGCGTTGCAGATGCATGCAGAGCAGCCGGGCACCCGCCATTCCTATTGGATGTGCTCGGTACTGTTGAATGACCCCGGCCAGCGCCAGGCGTTACGTGATCATTTAAAAAGTAACGGCATAGAAACCCGCCCGTTGTTCGCGCCAGCCCATAACATGCCGCATTGCAGGACGGATGAAGATTTTCCCATAGCGCAGGACCTTAGCTCCCGAGGCATGAACCTTCCAAGTTATCCGACATTGAGCCGAGAACAGGTGCAACGGATAGCAGGGGAGATTCGACGCTACTTCGCCGGTTAAAACGAAGGACGTCAGGGTAGAACGCTTGCCCCGATGGCCAAGTAGAATTCAGAAAATCAAGTGACACTGAATTTTTGAATTTAAATTATTTACTCAGGTGAAGTGATGGTTTCTTATTTTTCTCGTGTTTGGGATGCTCGCTATTTTTGGGTTCATCTATCATTGGCTGATCTCAGGTCACGATGGAGAAGGTCTTTTTTTGGGATGGCATGGTCGATAATCCAGCCATTGGGATTGACTTTATTGCTCACACTGGTATTCAGCAGGCTGTTCAACGCTGATATCGTGACGTATGCGCCCTATATCCTGTCCGGCATTATTGTTTGGGAGTGTATATCGGCGAATACTGTTTCAGGGTCGTTGTCGTTTGTCCAAGCAGACGCTTATATAAAACAATGCAACCATCCATTGGCTATCTACACGCTTCGAAACGTCGTCGGCAGCATCATTGTCTTAATGTTGGCAAGTGTCTCGTTGTATGGCTGGGTGGCGGTAGTACTCCCGCATAACTTCGGCTGGAGTTGGTTGGCGTCATTGACAATTTTCCCAATTCTTGCGCTGATTGCATGGCCAGTGTCTACACTGCTGGCTTATGTAAGTACGCGTTTTCGAGACATTCCCCATGCGCTGGGGTTGATCATGCAGTCGCTGTGGTTTGTCTCCCCGGTGTATTTTGAAGCTAAAATGTTCAAGAACAGCGGGCTCCACGCATTAGTCGATTACAACCCGATTTATCACATCTTGCAGTTAATACGCGCGCCCTTGCTTCAAGGTCAATGGCCGACGTGGCAAAACTATGCGTTCAGTATTGGTACTGCAGTCGTCTTTGGCGTATTGGCGATTATCATTGGCAGCAAGGTTGAACGGAAAGTGATTTTTTATCTATGAAAAATAATCGAATTGTACTTGAAGAAGTCAACCTTCATTATGCCTCGGTTGCTTATAAAGAGCGCTCTTTAAAGTCGCTCATGGCCAATGCGTTTAACAAAAAAAAGAGCAAGTCAAATATTGCCGATATTCACGCACTGAAAAATATCAGTGTCGAGATAAACAGTGGTGAGCGTGTTGGGCTGCTCGGGCACAACGGTGCTGGCAAAAGTACCTTTCTGAAAACTGTCGCCGGGCTTTACCCCGTCTCAAGCGGCAGCCTCAGGGTTGAAGGCCAGGTGCGTTCGCTGTTTGACCTGAGCCTTGGTTTCGAGCCGGATGCAACAGGTAGGGAAAATATCCTTTACCGCGGCTTGTTGCTGGGGCTTTCACCAAAATTCATGCGCGAAAAAGCTGAGGAAATTGTTGAGTTCGCCGGGCTCGGTGAATTTATCGACTATCCGATAAAAACCTATTCGGCGGGTATGCAGGTGAGGCTGGCGTTCGCGATCTCCACGACGGTAGGCGGAGATATCTTGCTGCTCGATGAGGTGATTGGCGCAGGGGACGCAAATTTCATGGCGAAAGCCAGGGAGCGTATTACAGGCCTTATTGAGCAGGCAGAAATCCTGGTGCTGGCAACACACGATTTCAGCGCGTTGCGTTCGATATGCAATCGCGGGCTGGTTTTCCATCATGGCGAGTTGGTTTTTGACGGCAGCTGTGATCAGGCAGTGGCAGAATACACAATAATAAATGGACTGAAATAATCTTGAAAACGCTTAGAGTCCTTTGGTTACTCAATCACACTACGTTAAGAGAGTTCGAAGCTGACCAGCTGAAAGCATTAGGCGTGAACGAGATATTCATGCCTAAAAGCTTTCCTTATGATGAGGGAAACCTGTCGGCGAGTGTCGATTACCGTTTTGACGCCGAGCTGACAATACCCAAGCCGGAACTGGATATTCTTAACGCGCAAGATTGGTATGCAAGTCCAAGTGAGGAAGCATGGCGAATTGCCAATCTTTACTTTGACGTCGCAATCATTGGATTCTTTCCACTGCAAATAAGAAGCACGGTGCGCCATTTTGGCGGTGCGATCATATTACGGGTCTTTGGGTTGTCGAAAGGCTACTCGTATTCGCAATTGTTTTATGAAGAGGCAGAAGAGGGGCTGGTTCGTAATATCAAGTCGATTGGGTCGCGCTTCTGGTTTGGAGCAGGCTATGAACATTTGAAAGACGTTGAGCAAAACTTCCTTTCAAGCAGGGAGTGTTTTCTGCCTGTCGGCTTAAAAGGCGACTCTGCACCCGAACGCTGGGAAGGCAAACTCAGCAAAATTCTGTTTGTGTGCCCCCGGATTGGATCGTCTCCTTATTTTGAAACGATCTATAAAGATTTCGTTCGTGATTTTTCTGATTTCGAATACACGATAGGTGGCGCGCAGCCTATTGCTGTGTCGGATAAGAACGTCCTTGGTTTTGTCTCCGGGGAAGAACATTCATACAATATGAAACAGCACCGAATGATGTTCTATCATTCAACCGAACCCAACCATATTCATTATCACCCTTTTGAAGCCATCCGAGCGGGCATGCCTCTGCTGTTCATGGCCGGCGGCATGCTGGATAAAATGGGCGGCATAGGCTTGCCAGGTCGTTGCAAGACGGTCGCGGAGGCGAAAGCCAAAGCAAAACAACTGATGAATAACGATCAGACGCTGATTCAAAGCATCCGTACTTCCCAGATGGTTCTGCTTGAACCGATGAAAGCAAAAAACTGCGAGCAGGCCTGGCAGAGCGGTTTCAAAAAAGTACTGGCCGAGCTTGAGGCAGTGAAAAAGGAAAGTGTCGATCGTCCAGTGCGTCGCAAGCGTATCGCCGTCATCGTTCCTGTCGAATACAGAGGCGGAAGCCTGCGGGGCGCCAAGTTGATAGCAAACGCCCTTTACCACGGTAGTCGGCAAGCGGGCGAACCCGTCGACGTTGTGTTTCTCCATCTGGACAGTTCAGAAAGTTACTCTGCTGAAGAGTTCACGGACCTTGAACGCGAAATCTTGATTCGTCCCTATAAATGGAATGTGCTGGAGGCCGCACCCGCGCGCAGGGCCATGCGCTATTCCGGCCACGAAGGTTGGGAGCCTAAAAGCTCCCATTATTGGGTTGTCGATGATGGGATAAATAATCTCCAGGACTGTGACATCTGGCTCGTTATATCGGATCGCCTGGGCGGACCCTTGCTGCCGATGCGGCCCTCGGTACTGATGGTCTACGATTACCTGCAGCGGTATGTGCCCATACTTCCATTCGGCGCGGATCAGCCATTTCTGGATGCGGCGAGAAAAGCGTCAAAAGTACTGGTGACGACGGATTTCGCCAGGGAAGATGCTCTGAACTACGCAGGCGTATCGGCCGACAAGGTCTTTAAGTTACCCATGCTGGCGCCTGATTTTTCCCAACTCAAAGGCAGTTTTGCCGAGAGTTCCAGTTATTTTTTATGGACCACGAATACCGCGATTCACAAAAATCATGTTAACGCTTTGAACGCACTGAAGTTTTATTATGAGGAACTCGGCGGCGTACTGGAATGCAGGATTACGGGTGTAGAAACCAAGAACTTGTTCAAAAGTCACTTGAAACACCTCAAACCGTTGGCTGAGACGGTCGCTAAAAGCCGGCCATTAAAGAAAAATATCAAGCTGCTGGGTGAGTTGCCCGATCGCAATTACCAGAGTCTATTGGCTGGCGCCGCGTTTTTATGGCACGCGGGCGCGATAGACAACGGTACGTTCAGCGTCATCGAGGCGGCGGGTCTTGGTGTGCCCTCGTTGAGCAGTGACTACCCCGCGATGAGAGAAATCGATAAACAGTTCTCCTTGACATTAAGTTGGATGAAATCTGACAAGCCTAAACAAATGGCAAGTCAGATTAAGGAAATGGAGCTTGCCTACTTGGAGCGTCGCAACACCCTGCCGTCTGGCGAAGTGCTGGCAGAGCAAAGTGTAGAGAAACTCGCGAGCGCGTATTGGCAAGTGGTTAGGGAGTGCCTATGAAAAGATTCGGAATTTACCTGGCCTATGCTCCTGGGCTGGACCTACGGCACGAAGGCCTGGGTCGGTACCTTGCTGCGTTCCTTAAAGGCGCCGCCGGACGAGACGACGTTAAATTTACGTTGGTATGTCCAAGTTGGACGAAAAAAGCACTTCACGAACTGTTTTTGAGTGAAGGTGTTCAGCAAGACGTGTTCGAAATCGTTTCTCCTTCAAGTGTTCCTATGATCTTGCGGTGCTACGAAGAATATATCGCCAGGAAAAAGAAACTGAAGAAAATGACGCTCAGGCAAAGAGTGGCGAAGAAACTGTTTCATTGGAAAGCCCTGCTGGTCAATGAAATTGAGCAGCGTTTGATTACGGTCGATTCCTACGCGGGCGTCTTTCGCCTGGGGATTGAAGCGGTCGCGTTATTTTTAGTGGGCGTGCTCCTCAGCCCTTTGCTGATCCTGATTCCGATTTATGCTGTTTTGTTAAAGTTGAAAATTATTGTGCGCCGTATGTTACGACCGGTGAAGCGAGTGGTTAACCGCTTGCGGACGGCCGTGGGGGCTCCCAAGGAGGATGCCTTTGTACTTCGGTTATATCAGCGGCTGGAGCAGGTTGAGTCCGACCGCATGTTGAACATTATTAAGAATTTGCCGGACGTGAAAGCCTGGTATAGCCCCACGGCGTTCTGGCCGGAGTTTAATAAAATCCAGGCGCCACGCTTGATGTGTGTGCCCGATGTGGTTCTTTCAGACTTTCCTATTGGCTTCTCTCAAGTGGGTGGGGAGCGGTTCCTTAAAGTCTATGAACGGGTCGAGGCTGCCATCCACGGCGGGGAACACTTTGTGACGTACAGTAAAAGTGTTAAGTGGGAAACGCTGGTAGAGAGATACGCGCTGAAGCCCTCTCGTATTTCAGTGGTCTATCATGCGCCGAATGACCTGAGCAGTAATGTCGCTATTATTGGCTTGTCGGACGCGGCGTCAGCCACGAAAAACTACTGTTCTACCCTGTTCAAGAGAGCGTTGAAGAAAGCATCAAACTATTCGTATTCATCGACGTTTTTCAACGGCGACGCAAAATTCATATTCTATGCCAGCCAGTTTCGGCCAAATAAAAATGTTGTTTCTTTGCTGAAGGCGTATACCTACCTGTTACGCAATGACTTTATTCATCACAAGTTAATCTTGACCGGGCATGTAAGCGGCTTTGCGATCTTGAAGGATTTTATCCGTGATCATCATCTGGAGAATGATGTTCTTTGTGTGCACGGGTTGACCGTCCAGGAATTGGCAGCCTGTTACTCGCTGGCGGATCTCGCGGTTAACCCGAGCTTGAGTGAAGGAGGGTGCCCCTTCACGTTTACTGAGGCATTGTCCGTTGACACGCCAGTGGTGATGGCGAGGATACCCGTCACGGAAGAAGTCTTGGTGGACGCTGAGTTGCAGCGGCTGACTTTTTTCAATCCGTATGATTGGAAAGATATTGCCGATCGGATTCAGTGGGGGATACAAAATCGTGAGGCGTTACTGACTGTTCAGAAAGGCGCCTATGAGTTGCTTTCCATGCGCAATTGGACAGATGTTGTAAACGAGCACATTGATATATTGGATAAAATTTCGAGCCAAGCCATTTCTCGATAGGAGCAGGGCCCATGACGTCTCCTTCTGGTTTACTGATTCTTGGCTTCGGTGGTCACGCCCGTGCTGTGGCCGACGTCGCATTGATGTCGGGTATCAAGGAACTGCGCTTTATCGACGTTAATGCACGCCCGAATGAAACGTTCGGGCCGTTTCCAGTTTTGCCCAGTTGGGATGAAGCACCCTCGGCTGGCTGGTCTGTCATGCCCGCTTCAGGAGATGGTCTCGGCCGGGAAGCACAGTGTGATTGGGCGACGAAGCGCGGCTGGGCCCTGGCTACGCTTATTTCGCCAACGGCTACGGTAGGTTTTGGTGCGACGGTGGGGCCTGGAACCTTTATCGGGCATCACGCTCATGTCGGGCCCATGGCCTCGGTAGGGACGGGGTGCATTGTAAATACCGGTGCGATTGTCGAGCACGAGTGCCTGATAGGCGATTTTACGCATATCTCTATCAATGCGGCTGTCGCAGGAAGATGCCATATCGGACGGCTTTGTTTTATCGGTGCAGGTTCCACTGTCATAGATGGCATCAGGGTTAACGACGGTATAACGTTGGGCGGCGGTGCATGTGCACACCGTGATCTGGACGAGGCCGGCATTTATGTCGGCGTGCCGGCGAGGAAAATGACAGGGAAATCGCCAGTTTGAAAGTCCTTCATTTCTTTAAAACCTATCATCCGCAAACGATGGGCGGGATTGAGCAAGTCATCTTCCAGCTGGCAGAAGGCGGCCGGAAGCTGGGGGTTGACGCGCAAGTATTATCCCTGAGTGCTGACGGCAATACACGTAACGTCAAGGTGGGTGAACACCTGGCCCACACCTCGAAACTCGACTTGCACATCGCCTCCACGGGGTTTTCGTTATCAGCTTTCAGGGACTTTTCGGCGCTGGCCAGGGAAGTTGACATTATTCACTATCACTTCCCATGGCCATTCATGGATCTGGTTCATTTTGCATCGCGTGTGCGTAAGCCAACGGTCGTCAGCTATCATTCGGACATCGTTAAGCAAAAGATGCTGCTGAAGTTTTATCAGCCGCTGATGTACAGTTTTTTGAACAGTGTCGATCGCATAGTTGCGTCGTCGCCGAAGTATGTAGAGAGCAGTCCGATACTGAAGAAATTTCAGGATAAGTTGACAGTCATACCGCTCGGTTTGGACAGGAATACTTACCCTCACGTATTACCCGAGAAGTTAAGTTATTGGCGGAGGATGTTTGGAGGGCGATTTTTTCTGTTTATTGGAGCCCTGCGCTACTATAAAGGATTGGAATACTTACTTGACGCGGCGTGTACGGCTCGGTTTCCAATCGTCATTCTGGGACAGGGGCCGATGGAGGTTGAGCTGAAGGCCAAGGCCAAGAAGTTGGGGCTTTCACATGTCTATTTTCTTGGCGGCTTGGGCGACGATGACAAGACGGCGCTATTGATGCTGTGTTATGCGATGGTGTTTCCTTCTCATCTTCGTTCTGAAGCGTTTGGTATTTCACTTCTTGAAGCCGCGATGTTCGGTAAACCGCTTATTTCGTGTGAGATCGGAACGGGTACAACGTACATCAATATTGCCGGGGAAACCGGGCTGGTCATCCCGCCCTCTGACGTAGATGCATTGGCGAACGCGATGGTGACGCTGTGGGAGCATCCAGAATTGGCCAGTGAGATGGGCGCGCGGGCGGCACTGCGGTTTGAGCAGGTATTTGCGGCGGATCGAATGGTTGAAAGTTATGCAGACGTCTACCGTTCGTTGTTGCGGTGAGGTGCAAGGAAGCCAGCCGGATACCGGCTTCCTGACGGTCTAGCCTGCTGCGTGCTCCGGCAGTCAAGCCAGCATTGGGTACGTAAACAGCCCGAAATGCAGCAGGTTCAAGCCAAAGTGCGTAACAATCGCCGCACCCAGCCCGCCAAAGCGATACGCCAGGCCGTAGCCGAGGCCAGCGATGGTCGCCAGCAGTGTCCACTGCCAACCTGCCCCCAGGTGCACCAGCCCAAACAACAGCGCTGCCAACATCAGCGCCAAATTTTCCCCGTACGGCAACTGCCTGAACCGCCGACTCAACCCCCCTTGCACATACCCGCGAAACAACGCTTCCTCCACCAGTGTTACCAGCAGCAAATTATTCAACACCCACAACCACGCCTGTTCCGGCCACTTCGGCGCCCAACTGATGATGCCCAGCAATGCAGCGCCGCCGAGTGCGGCAATTGCTGTCAGGGTCAATGCCAGGGCGGTGGCATAGATCGACAGGCGCAGCGAGCGGCGGGCAACGATCCACGGGCAGGCCAGCAGCAACCAGAAGCCGATCAGCGGCTTATCCTGGTTCAAATACATCGAGAACGGCACGGCATCGTCTGTAAGACGCTGCGGGGCGATCCCGCGTCCGTTGTAGAACCCCGGCAGCCAATGCATCGCCAACCCCAGCGCCAGTACGATAAACAACCCGTGTCCCAGATAACGCACCCAAGGGTTTCGCTGCTGGCGCACGGCAAACCCGGCCAACAGCAGCATGCCGACGGACAGCGCCGCCATCAATCCCAATTGCCCGTAGCTCAAGGCAAGTACATAGCCGATGGAAAGAAGCGCCAGGTACAGCCATGGCAACGCGAGCATGGGGAATCCTTGTGACTGTCAAAATCTGAAGGCGGCAGTATAACGAGCGTCACCCCCGGTAAAAATGAAAACACCGCCTGCAAGGGCGGTGTTTTATGTAGCGCGTGTTAGTTACGAGGCAATCAACTGTCGCAGCACGTAGTGCAGGATCCCGCCCGCCTTGAAGTACTCGACTTCATTGAGGGTATCGATGCGGCACAGCACTTCAACCTTCTCGCTGCTGCCATCTTCACGAGTGATTACCAGGGTCAGGTTCATGCGTGGCTCGATCTCGGCCTGGGTCAGGCCGAGGATGTCGACCTTCTCCTTGCCGGTCAGCTTCAACGCCTTGCGGTTCTGGTCCAGCTTGAACTGCAGTGGCAGCACGCCCATGCCCACCAGGTTGGAGCGGTGGATCCGCTCAAAGCTCTCGGCGATCACCGCCTTCACTCCCAGCAAGTTGGTGCCTTTGGCGGCCCAGTCGCGGCTTGAGCCGGTGCCGTATTCCTGGCCGGCAATCACCACCAACGGGGTGCCCGAGGCCTGGTATTTCATGGCGGCATCGTAGATCGGCATTTTCTCGCCGGTGGGAATGTAGATCGTGTTGCCGCCTTCTTCACCGCCGAGCATTTCGTTGCGGATGCGGATGTTGGCGAAGGTGCCGCGCATCATCACTTCGTGGTTGCCGCGACGTGAGCCGTAGGAGTTGAAGTCCCGTGGTTCGACGCCTTGCTCGCGCAGGTATTTGCCGGCCGGGCTGTCGGTCTTGATGTTGCCGGCGGGGGAGATGTGGTCGGTGGTTACCGAATCCCCCAGCAGGGCCAGCACGTTGGCGCCCTTGACGTCCTCGATCACCGGCAATGGCCCGCCGATGTCGTCAAAGAACGGCGGATGCTGGATGTAGGTGGAATCCTTCTGCCACACGTAGGTTGCGGCCTGCGGCACTTCGATGGCTTGCCATTGTTCGTCGCCGGCAAACACTTCGGCGTATTCCTTGTGGAACATCCCGGTGCTGACTTGCGCGACGGCGTCGGCAATTTCCTTGCTGCTGGGCCAGATGTCCCGCAGGTACACCGGTTTTCCGTCGGCGCCGGTGCCCAGTGGTTCGCTGCTGATGTCCATGCGTACGGTGCCGGCCAGTGCATAGGCCACAACGAGTGGCGGGGAGGCCAGCCAGTTGGTTTTCACCAGTGGGTGCACCCGGCCTTCGAAGTTACGGTTGCCCGAGAGCACCGAGGCTACAGACAGGTCGGCTTTCTGGATGGCTTTTTCGATCGGCTCGGGCAGCGGCCCGGAGTTGCCGATACAGGTGGTGCAGCCATAACCCACCAGTGCGAAACCCAGCGCGTCGAGGTATTGGGTCAAGCCCGCGGCTTTGTAATAGTCGGTGACCACCTTGGAGCCAGGCGCCAGGGAGGTTTTCACCCACGGCTTGCTCTTCAGTCCTTTCTCTACCGCCTTTTTCGCCACCAGGCCCGCCGCCATCATCACGCTCGGGTTGGAGGTGTTGGTGCAGGAGGTAATCGCCGCTATCACCACGGCGCCGTTTTTCAGGCGATAGGTCTGGCCTTCGAAGTCGTAGTCGGCTTCACCGATCAGGTCAGCATTACCTACTGCCACACCGCCGCCGCCTTCGCTTTCCAGGCGGCCTTCTTCCTTGTTGGTCGGTTTGAATTGCAGGTCGAGGAAGTCGCTGAAGGCTTGGCCAACGTTCGGCAGCGAGACACGGTCTTGCGGGCGTTTCGGCCCGGCCAGGCTGGCTTCGACGCTGCCCATGTCCAGCGCCAGGCTGTCAGTGAAGATGGGTTCCTGCCCGGCATTGCGCCACAGGCCCTGGGCCTTGGTGTAAGCCTCTACCAGTTTGACGGTTTCCGTAGGACGGCCCGACAGGCGCAGGTAGTCCAAAGTCACTTCGTCCACTGGGAAGAAGCCGCAGGTGGCGCCGTATTCCGGAGCCATGTTGGCGATGGTGGCGCGGTCTGCCAGCGGCAACTCGGCCAGGCCGTCCCCATAGAATTCGACGAATTTGCCGACCACACCCTTTTTACGCAGCATTTGCGTGACAGTCAGCACCAGGTCGGTGGCGGTAATGCCTTCTTTCAGTTTGCCGGTGAGCTTGAAGCCGATCACTTCCGGGATCAGCATCGACACTGGCTGGCCGAGCATCGCGGCTTCCGCTTCGATCCCGCCCACGCCCCAGCCCAGTACGCCGAGGCCGTTGATCATGGTGGTGTGGGAGTCGGTGCCTACAAGCGTGTCGGGGAAGGCGTAGGTGCGGCCGTCTTCATCTTTGGTCCACACGGTGCGGCCGAGGTATTCCAGGTTGACCTGGTGGCAGATGCCGGTGCCCGGTGGTACCACGCTGAAGTTGTCGAAGGCGCTCTGGCCCCAGCGCAGGAAGGCGTAGCGTTCGCCGTTGCGCTGCATTTCGATGTCGACGTTTTCCTGGAAGGCGCCGGTGGTGGCGAACTTGTCGACCATCACCGAGTGGTCGATCACAAGGTCCACCGGTGAGAGCGGGTTGATGCGCTGCGGGTCACCGCCGGCCTTGGCCACGGCGGCGCGCATGGCGGCCAGGTCAACCACGGCGGGCACGCCGGTAAAGTCTTGCATCAGCACACGAGCGGGGCGGTACTGGATCTCGCGGTCGGAGCGGCGCTCCTTGAGCCAGGCAGCAATGGCCTTGAGGTCGGCGCCGGTAACGGTCTTTTCGTCTTCCCAACGCAGCAGGTTTTCCAGCAGCACCTTGAGCGACATTGGCAGCTTGTCCAGGTCACCCAGGCTCTTGGCGGCTTCGGGCAGGCTGAAGTAGTGATAGGTCTTGTCGTCGATCTGTAAGGTTTTAAGGGTTCTCAGGCTATCAAGGGATGACATTACATGACTCCTTATGGTCCGCACGGCTACGGACCTGACGGGACGAACAGAGCTTACAAATTAGCCCTGTTTTAAGTAGCTGGCTAATTACTGGACTCTATGGGCAAGTCCAAGGTTCCGAACTCGGCTATCATGCGCGCGTTTTCATGACAGGCATTGCGCTATAGCAAGCCCGTGATCCAGGAGAGTTGATGAACACCCTTTTTATGCACTGCCGCCCGGGTTTTGAAGGCGAAGTCTGTTCCGAGATCGCGGAACACGCCGCACGCCTGAACGTTTCGGGCTATGCCAAGGCCAAGACCGGCAGCGCCTGCGCCGAATTCGTGTGCACCGAAGAAGACGGCGCCCAGCGCCTGATGCGCGGCCAACGCTTTGCCGAGCTGATCTTCCCAAGGCAGTGGGCGCGTGGGGTATTCATCGATTTGCCGGAAACCGACCGAATCAGCGTGATCCTGGCGCACCTGCGCGATTTCCCGGTGTGCGGCAGCCTGTGGCTGGAAATGGTCGACACCAACGATGGCAAAGAACTGTCGAACTTCTGCAAGAAATTCGAAGTGCACCTGCGCAAGGCGCTGATGGCTGCCGGCAAGCTGGTGGAAGACGCTACCAAACCGCGCCTGTTGCTGACCTTCAAGAGTGGCCGCGAAGTGTTCATGGGCCTGGCCGAGTCGAACAACTCGGCGATGTGGCCGATGGGCATTCCGCGCCTTAAATTCCCGCGTGACGCGCCAAGCCGCTCGACCTTGAAACTGGAAGAGGCCTGGCACCACTTTATCCCTCGTGACCAGTGGGACGAGCGCCTGCACAGTGACATGACCGGCGTCGACCTCGGCGCGGCGCCCGGCGGCTGGACCTGGCAGTTGGTCAACCGTGGCATGCTGGTGACCGCCATCGACAACGGCCCGATGGCCGAAAGCCTGATGGACACCGGCCTGGTGCAGCACCTGATGGCCGACGGTTTCATCTACACCCCCAAGCAGCCGGTAGACTGGATGGTGTGCGACATCGTCGAGAAACCGGCGCGCAACGCAGCCCTGCTGGAAACCTGGATTGGCGAGGGACATTGCCGTGAGGCGGTGGTCAACCTGAAACTGCCGATGAAGCAGCGTTATGCCGAAGTGAAGCGCTTGCTCGAACGCATCGCGGAAGGCTTCAAGGAGCGAGGCATCCGGGTAGAGATCGGCTGCAAACAGCTGTACCACGACCGTGAAGAAGTGACCTGCCATTTGCGCCGGTTGGATGTTAAGAAGCCAAAGGCCCGGTAAACGCTGCTTCAGGTAGGAGCGAGCTGGCTCGCGAAAAACCAGAGGGCGCCGCTGGCTACCTGGCGCCCCGCGTTACCGTTAAAATGCCGGCCTGTTTAGGAGTAAACCATGAGCCTGACCCCTGATTTACCCGTCGATGCTGTCCTCGACGCCACCGGCCTCAACTGCCCGGAACCGGTGATGATGCTGCACCAGCACATCCGTGACCTGGCGCCCGGTGGCTTGCTCAAGGTGATTGCGACGGATCCGTCGACCCGTCGCGATATCCCCAAGTTCTGCGTGTTCCTTGACCATGAACTGGTCGACCAGCAGGAACAGGCAGGCACTTACCTGTACTGGATCCGCAAGAAGACGGCTTAAGCCCGGCGATTCCGCTTGCGTGCACTGCGCACCAGGCGGATCACCAGCATCGCTGCCGCACAGCTCAGGCCCACGATCAACCCCTGCCACAACCCGCTCGGGCCGCGGGCCTGGCCCAGCCAGTCGGTCAGCCCCAGTGCATAGCCCACCGGCAAGCCCACGCCCCAATACGCAAACAGCGTCAGCACCATGGTCACCCGTGTGTCCTGGTAACCGCGCAACGCGCCGGCAGCCGTGACCTGGATCGCGTCCGAGAACTGAAACAGCGCCGCAAACACAATCAGCATCGCCGCCACCTGGATCACCAGTGGGTCTGAGGTGTAGAGGGTGGCGATGTGTTCGCGAAACAGCAGCATCAGGCTGCAGGACAGGCAGGCGTAAACCAGCGCGGTGCCCATCCCCACACCGGCGGCGAAGCGCGCTTCACGCGGTTCGCCACGGCCCAGGGCCTGGCCGACGCGCACGGTCACGGCCATGCTCAGGGAGTAGGGGATCATGAACACCAGCGAGCTGAAGTTCAGCGCAATCTGGTGCCCGGCCACCACCGTGGCGCCGAGGCTGCCGATCAGCAGCGCGATTACCGCGAAGATGCTCGATTCGGCAAACACCGCAATCCCGATCGGCAAACCAATGCCCAATACGCGCTTGATCACCGACCACTGCGGCCAGTCGAAGCGCTTGAACAGCTCGCTGCTCTGATACACCGGCGCCCAGCGGGTCCAGGCAGCCAGGCCGAGCATCATCACCCACATCACGATCGACGTGGCCCAGCCACAACCGATGCCGCCCATGGCCGGCACGCCGAAGTGGCCGTAGATGAACACATAGTTCAGCGGAATATTCAGCGCCAGCCCGCACAGGCCCATGACCATGCTTGGCCGTGTGCGGCCCAGGCCGTCGCTGAAGCAGCGCAGCACGTAATACAGCGCGATCGCCGGCATACCCGAGGCGATGCCGTGCAGGTAGCCCATGCACGGCTTGATCAGCTCGGGATCGACGTTCATCAGGTGCAGGATCGGTTCGGCGCTGATCAGCAACAGCTGCGCGGTAATCCCCACCACCAGCGCCAGCCACATCGACTGGCGCACCAGCGGGCCGATTTCGCCGTGGGTGCCGGCGCCAAAGCGCTGGGCGACCTTTGGCGTGGTGGCCAGCAGGGTGCCGGTCATCAGCAGGTACACCGGGATCCAGATGGAGTTGCCCAGGGCCACCGCCGCCAGGTCCCGGGAGCTGACACGCCCGGCCATCACCGCATCGACAAAACCCATGGCGGTAGTCGCCAGTTGCCCGATCATGATCGGCAGCGCAAGGGTCAGCAGGTTGCGTACCTCAAGGCTGACGCGGGCGGGGCGGGAGAGGGCGGTGGTGGTTGCGGCAGTGTTCACGTACAGATGTCCGATAAGGGGGAGCGCAGGACGGCGCATTCTACGCCCTGACGTGTTGGTCAGGAAAAAACCTGTGTTGTGGATTTGTAAGCGCTTCACAGTGCACAAATTGCTTCTTGTGGCGAGCGAGCTTGCTGTGGCGAGGGAGCTTGCTCCCGCTGGGCTGCGCAGCAGCCCCAAAACGGGCAACCGCTGTGTACCTGAAAAAAACACGGCGCAGCATTCGGGAGCGCTCCGCACTCCAGCGGGAGCAAGCTCCCTCGCCACACGGAAAACCGCTGTACACTGCTGATCCGCGAAAAGGAGCCTGCCATGCTGATTGTTGCCGACGAAAATATCCCGCTGCTCGATGCATTCTTCGAAGGATTTGGCGAGATTCGCCGGGTTCCGGGCCGCTCCATCGACCGCGCGACCCTCGAGCAGGCCGATGTGCTGCTGGTGCGTTCGGTGACCAACGTCAACCGGGCCTTGCTCGAAGGCACGCCAGTCCGGTTTGTCGGTACCTGCACCATCGGCACCGACCACCTCGACCTCGATTACTTCCAGCGCGCCGGCATCCAGTGGTCCAGTGCCCCCGGCTGCAATGCCCGCGGCGTGGTCGACTATGTACTGGGCAGCCTGCTGACCCTGGCCGAGATCGAAGGCGCCGACCTGGCCCAGCGCACCTACGGCGTGGTGGGCGCCGGTGAAGTCGGCGGGCGACTGGTCAAGGTGCTCAAGGCTTTGGGCTGGAATGTGCTGGTGTGCGACCCGCCCCGGCAGATCGCCGAGGACGGCGATTACGTCAGCCTGGAGCAGATCGTCGAGCAGTGCGATGTGATCAGCCTGCACACGCCGTTGAACAAATCCGGTAACGGCTCGACCTGGCACTTGTTTGACCGTGAGCGCCTCAACCAGCTCAAGGCCAGCGCCTGGCTGATCAACGCCAGCCGTGGCCCGGTGGTGGACAACGCCGCCCTCAGGGACGTGCTGCTGGAACGCGAAGACCTGCAGGCCGTGCTGGATGTGTGGGAAGGCGAGCCTCAGGTGGACGTCGACCTGGCCGACTTGTGTGTACTGGCCACACCGCATATCGCCGGCTACAGCCTGGACGGCAAGCAACGCGGCACGGCGCAGATCTATCAAGCGTTTTGCCGGCATCTTGGTCAGGACCCGACTGTTCAGTTGAGCGACCTGCTCCCGGCACCCTGGCTTGCCGAAGTCAGCCTCAATGCCAATACCGATCCGGCCTGGGCCTTGGCGACCCTGTGCCGCAGCGTGTACGACCCGCGCCGGGATGATGCGGATTTTCGCCGCAGCCTGGTAGGAACTGTGGATGAGCAGCGCAAGGCATTCGACCTGCTGCGCAAACACTACCCGCAGCGGCGTGAGATCGATGGCTTGAAGGTGCGGATCAACGGTGAGTCTGCCGCGCTGTCGAGCATCGTCGCGGCCTTGGGCGCACAAGCAATCTGAGCCCATAAAAAACCCGGCCATCAAGGCCGGGTTTAAAAGAGCGTGGGCGAATCAGCCTTGCTTGGCGGGCTTGACCAATTTCTGCTCCAGTTCGGCGCATGCGCTCTGGATCATTTCTTCGGTGATTTGCACTTCGCGGCCTTGAGCGTCGATGTATGAGCAAGGCAACTGCTGCGGTTGGCGGATCACTTCAATTTTGGCGTTGCTGCTGTTTTGCAAGGACATGGCCCGTCTCCTCATCAGGTTGTGTACCTACTCTAAAATCCCCGCGTGACCGCGTTGTTACAACTCCATACACGGTCGGCGGATCGAATGCCCAGTCCAGCAGAAACCGATACAAATTTCCAGCCGGGCTTTAGACCGATAGCCTCTAGGTGCCAGGTTCGGCAAGCATAATTAACCTGACTCATTGTGATTCATCCAAGTTCCCCCCATGTAGCTGTGTAGGCTCCCGTCTCCAACACCTCAGGTGAAACCTTTCATGTTCTCAGCCCGCCAACGCCGCGCGATCCGCCTGGCCAGCCGCTTCATCTCTCCCTACCGCTGGCAGGCCTTGGGGGCATTGTTGGCGTTGATCGTCACCGCCGGCATCACCTTGTCCATGGGGCAAGGCATTCGCCTGCTGGTGGACCAGGGGTTCATGACCCGGTCGCCGCATTTGCTCAATCAGTCTATCGGGCTGTTCATGGTATTGGTGCTGGGCCTGGCCGCGGGTACTTTTGCGCGCTTCTACCTGGTGTCGTGGATCGGCGAGCGGGTGGTGGCGGACATCCGGCGGCAAGTCTTCAATCACTTGATTTACCTGCACCCGGGCTTTTACGAAAACAACCGCAGCTCGGAAATCCAGTCGCGCCTGACCACCGACAGCACCTTGTTGCAATCAGTCATCGGCTCCTCGTTGTCGCTGTTCCTGCGCAACGGTTTGATGGTGATCGGCGGGATTGTGCTGCTATTCATCACCAACCCCAAGCTCACCAGCATTGTCGTCGTAGCCTTGCCCTTGGTGCTGGCGCCGATTTTAATCTTCGGCCGCCGGGTACGGAGCTTGTCGCGCTTGAGCCAGGACCGTATCGCCGACGTGGGCAGCTATGTGTCCGAGACACTTGGCCAGATCAAGACCGTGCAAGCCTACAACCACCAGGTGCAGGACGAGCAGCGCTTCGCGGTGACGGTGGAGGAGGCTTTCACCACAGCCCGCAAGCGTATCCTGCAGCGCTCGTGGCTGATTACCCTGGTGATCATGCTGGTGCTGGGCGCCGTGGGCGTGATGCTCTGGGTGGGTGGCATGGACGTGATTGACGGGCGTATTTCCAGTGGCGAGCTGGCGGCGTTCGTGTTCTACAGCCTGATCGTCGGCAGTTCTGTCGGCACATTGAGTGAGGTGTTGGGCGAGCTCCAGCGCGCCGCAGGTGCAGCGGAGCGGATTGGGGAATTGTTGCAATCGAGCAGTGAGATCAAGGCGCCCGAGGCAAACATGATCAAGCTGCCGGAGCGGGTCAGTGGCCGGTTGGAGCTGCAGGATTTGCGCTTTTCCTACCCGTCACGCCCAGACAACTATGCAATTGATGGCCTGAACCTGGTGATCAAAGCTGGCGAAACCCTGGCCCTGGTCGGCCCGTCCGGTGCTGGTAAATCGACAATCTTCGACCTGTTGCTGCGCTTCTACGATCCCCAGCAAGGTCGCGTCCTGCTGGAAGGTCATCCCCTGACTGACCTTGACCCCCTGGACCTGCGCCGCTGTTTCGCGCTGGTGTCCCAGAGCCCGGCGCTGTTTTTCGGCACCGTTGAAGAGAACATCCGCTACGGCAATCCGTCTGCCACCATCGCTCAGGTTGAAGAGGCGGCGCGCATCGCCCACGCCCACGATTTCATCCTGCAAATGCCCGATGGCTACCAGACTCACCTGGGCGACGGCGGCATGGGGCTCTCCGGTGGCCAGCGCCAACGCCTGGCCATCGCCCGAGCGTTGCTGGTGGATGCGCCGATCCTGCTGCTGGACGAAGCCACCAGCGCGCTGGATGCCCAGAGCGAACACTTGATCCAGCAAGCGTTGCCGCAGCTGATGGAAGGGCGCACCACGCTGGTGATCGCCCACAGGCTGGCCACGGTGAAGAACGCCGACCGGATTGCCGTGATGGACCAAGGGAAGCTGGTAGCGGTGGGTACGCATCAGCAGTTGATCGCGAGTAATCCGCTGTACGCGCGGCTGGCGGCGCTGCAGTTCAGTGATGGTGAATCGAACACGCACTAAATTACCGCCCATAAAAATGCCCGCATCTCTCAATGCGGGCATTTTTTTTGGCGGCGTTACTTATTGATCATCAAAATACCGTTCATGCCAATCCACCAGCGGCTGTGGTGCATTGAGCTTCTGCCCGTAGATCACCGAATAAGACAGCACGTTCTGCACATACTGGCGGGTTTCATCAAACGGGATGCTTTCAACCCACACGTCGAAACTCAGGTGGTCGGCGCCGCGCAGCCATTGGCGAACACGGCCCGGGCCGGCGTTGTAGGCGGCGGTGGCGAGCACGCGGTTACCGTTGAACTGGGCGTGGACCTGGCTCAGGTAAGCGGCGCCGAGCTGGATGTTCTTGTCCGGGTCGAGCACTTGCTGTGGCGAGGCCAGCGGGATGCTGAACTTGCGCGCGGTTTCCTTGGCGGTGCCGGGCATCAGTTGCATCAGGCCGGTGGCACCCACGCCGGAGCGGGCGTCGTCCATGAAGGCGCTTTCCTGGCGGGTGATCGCAAACACCCAGCTCGAATGTACGCCGCGGATCTTGGCTTCACGCACGAGGGTGTCGCGGTGGGCCATCGGGAAGCGAATGTCCAGGTCATCCCAATACTGCGCCTGGCTGATGGTGCGGATCGCCGGGAAGTACCACTTCATGTCATAGGCCAACTTGGCCTGGGCGACCATCTCGTCGCGGTTGAAGTGCCGGCTGACGTGGTACCACTCGCGGCGGCCATCAACAATTTGGCCACGGGCGTAAAACTCCAGGGCACGGCGTACGCCCGGTGTGTTGCGCACCTTGTTGACCAGCGCCTGGCTCATCACCAGCGGCTTGTTGTTCAGTTGGTACGGGGATTGGGAGCGATCCGCCGCCAGGAAGCCATAGAAGTCACGCTCCTTGGCCAGGCCCTTGTACATCACCAGGGCTTGCGGGTTCTTCGGCTCTGCCAGCTCCAGGCTGCGGGCCTGCCAGTAGCGCCAGCGGTTGGTGGTGGCCAGGTCCTGCGGGAGCTTGCGGGTCAACTGGTAGGCGTCTTCCCAGCGCGCCAGGCGCAACAGCAGGCGCAGGCGCCATTCGGAAACGGTGTTGTCCCGCAGCTCCGGGTCATATTTGGTCATCACGTCGAGGGCGCGCGGGTCGTAGCGGCGCGCGAGGGTCAGGCCGATTTCCCGGGCGATAGACACTTTTTCGTCACGAGAGAAGTGCATGCTGTTGGCATAACCGTCGAGCAGGGCCATGGCCTTGTCCGGGTCCTGGCGTGCCAGGCGGCGAAGCCCCAGGCCAACGGCGTCGGCCATGGCCTCGTTGGCCGGCAGGAAGCGCGATGGGTCGCCGAGCATGTCGGGTTTTTGCGCCACGTCGACCATCAGGCGGCCCTGGGCGCCGAGGGTCGGCAGGGTTTTTACCAGGCTGTTGGCCAACGGGTAGTTGCGCGCTTCGGCAGCCAGCTTGGCGCGGTCCCAGATTTTCTGTTCGGTCAGTTGGCCGTCGGCGGCCCACTGGCCAAAGGTTGCATCACAGGCGGCAGGCTGGGACTTACCGGTGAACCACAGCTTCTCGGTGGTTTTGTAGCCTTCGGCCTTGAGGTTGTGGGTCAGCTGGAATTGACCGTGGAGGCAGTCCAGTTCGACGAAATTGAGTTTGGCGTCGTAGTACTTTTCAAAGGTTTGCCAGTCGCCACGGTCTGCCAGCCAGCGCAACCAGCGCAGTTTCATCCAGTTGGCCTGGGGCAGGTCACCGTTCGTGGCGAGGAATTGTTCGATTTCCTCGTTACTCGCGGTTTTCAGGCGTGCGGTCAGTTCATCGTAGGCCAGGTACGGCGTCAGCGGGTAGTCGGCCAGGGCCTGGCTGTATTGGAAATACGGGCCGCTGTCGCCTTTGGCGAGGGCTCGTTTGGCTTCATCGTAATATTGACGTTGGGTGGTGAGGTCCACGGCCTGGGCGGATTGAACGGCGGTGGCAGAAAGAAGCAGACAAGATAAAAAGCTGAAAAGGCGACTGCGCATGAGACGTCCGTGCAAAGGAAACTGGACTAGTGCCGACGTCGCCGACACTGATTGCCCCTAGCTTAGCCTTTTGCCCGCAATCGGTGAAAGCTTTGCCGGTCGCTTCGTTCAAGTTCATCTCAAATGTCCAACAGAACGTGTCAGCGGCGAAAATGCCGGCCGCCTCGAGCCCTAAGTCAGGTAGAATGCGCGCCCAGTTTTTGGAGAAGCGTATGACCCTGCTCAAATTAAGCGATGTGTCCCTTGCTTTCGGCGCTATGCCGTTGTTGGACAAGGTGTCCTGGCAGATCGCCCGTGGTGAGCGGGTGTGCATCATCGGCCGCAACGGCACCGGCAAGTCCAGCATGATGAAGCTGGTAAAGGGCGATCAGAAGCCTGACGAAGGCTCTGTATGGCGCGCCCCAGGCCTCAAGATCGGCGAATTGCCGCAGGAATTGCCGGTGGCCGACGGACGGACAGTGTTCGACGTGGTTGCCGAAGGCCTGGATGGTGTGGGCGCATTGCTTGCCCAATACCATCACCTGGCGCAGAACTGCGTCACCGAAGAAGACCTGAACAAGCTGATGCACGTCCAGCAGGACCTCGAAGCCCGTGACGGCTGGCGCCTGCAGCAATTGGTCGACAGCACCCTGAGCCGCCTGCAGTTGCCGGCCGACAAGACCCTCGCCGAATTGTCCGGCGGCTGGCGTCGCCGCGTCCTGCTGGCCCAGGCCCTGGTTTCCGAACCCGACCTGCTGCTGCTCGATGAGCCGACCAACCACCTGGACATCGGCGCAATTGCCTGGCTTGAAGAAGCCCTCAAGGATTTCCAGGGCGCCGTGCTGTTCATCACGCACGACCGTTCCTTCCTGCAAAACCTTGCCACGCGAATCCTCGAACTGGATCGCGGCGGCCTGATCGACTGGAACGGCGACTACGCCAGCTTCCTGGTGCACAAGGAAGCCAGCCTGGCTGCCGAAGACACCGCCAACGCATTGTTTGACAAGAAGCTGGCCCAGGAAGAAGTCTGGATCCGCCAGGGCATCAAGGCACGTCGTACCCGTAACGAAGGTCGCGTACGCGCCCTCAAGGCCCTGCGCAACGAGCGCAGCGAGCGTCGTGAGCGCACCGGCAAGGCCAACATTCAGCTGGATACTGCCGACAAGTCGGGCAAGCAAGTGATGGTCCTGGAAAACGTGAGCTTCCATCACCCGGACGGCCCGTTCCTGATCAAGGACTTCTCGATGGTCCTGCAGCGCGGCGACCGTATCGGCCTGCTTGGCGCCAACGGTACCGGCAAGACCACCTTGCTCAAGCTGATGCTCAACGGCCTGAAACCCACCAGCGGCACAGTGGAAGAGGGCACACGCATCGACGTGGCCTACTTCGACCAGTTGCGCCACCAGTTGGACCTGGAAAAAACCGTGATCGACAACGTCGCCGAAGGGCGCGACTTTATCGACATCGACGGCCAGAGCCGCCACGTGTTGAGCTACCTGGGCGACTTCCTGTTCAGCCCGCAGCGTGCGCGTACGCCGGTCAAGGCCTTGTCCGGTGGTGAGCGTGCGCGCCTGCTGCTGGCCAAGCTGTTCAGCAAGCCGGCCAACCTGCTGGTGCTCGATGAACCGACCAACGACCTGGACGTGGAAACGCTGGAACTGCTGGAAGAGGTCTTGCTGACCTTCAACGGCACCGTACTGATGGTCAGCCACGACCGGGCATTCCTCGACAACGTGGTTACCAGCACCCTGGTGTTTGAGGGCGAAGGCCTGGTACGTGAATACGTCGGTGGTTATCAGGACTGGCTGCGTCAGGGCGGCTCGCCGCGCCTGCTGGGCGTGACCGAGAGCAAGTCCGGCAAGGCCGACCTGACTTCGGCCGTGGTTGCGCCGGTGGCTGAGGCTCCAGCGCCTGCACAAGAAGCGCCGGCCGCGAAGAAAAAGCTCAGCTACAAACTGCAGCGCGAGCTGGAAGCACTGCCGGGCGATATCGACGCCAAGGAACAGCAGATTGCCGCGGTTGAAGCGGAAATGGCTGACGCGGGTTTCTATGTGCGTCCTGCTGCAGAAACCGCCAAGGTGATTGCATCGCTTGAGCAGTTGAACAACGAGCTGGAAGTGCTGGTTGAACGCTGGGCCGAGCTGGATGCCTGAGTGATTCAAGTGCAATAAAAAACCGGTGCTCATTTATATGAGCACCGGTTTTTTTATATGAAATACAGTTCAAATGTGGGAGCTGCTCCCACATTAAATCGCCGTTGGTCTTACGAGCCCTTTACCAGTTTTACTGCCAGCACATCGCACGGTGCGCCGTGCAGCACGTCGTTGGCGGTGGAGCCCAGCAACAACGCCAGGCCGTGGCGGCCATGGCTGCCGACCACGATCAGGTCGCAACCTTGCTCTTTGGCCAGGTGGTGGATTTCCTGGCGCGGCTGGCCGTAGGTCAGGTGGCTCTGGTCTTTTTTCAGGGCCGGGTATTTGTTGATCAGCCGCTCCAGGCGTTCCTTGGCCTGGTCGAACTGCTGCTGTTGCAGCTGCGAAAGGTCCATCGGCACGTCGCCACCAAAGGCCATGGCCATCGGTTCGACGATATGCACCAGGGACAGTTTCACCGAGTCGCCAGCAAGGCCCACGGCCCGCTTGATCACGGGGTCGCATTCTTCGGTCAGGTCCACGGCGACCAGAATATGTTCGTAGGGCATGAGGGGTTCCTCCAAGGGACAGCGATAAGTTCAGTATGGCTGGTTTCAAGCGGATGGGGTTGCGTCAGGTCAAATCCGCTCATCAAGAAATTCGGGAGTACACATATGACGGTCTGGATAGTAGTGTCAATCCTTGCGCTGGTTTTAAGCCCCCTGGCGTGGTTGCGTCCTTCGCGCCATTCGAGCGGGCGCATGGCCCTGCGCATGGAGGCGCGACGCATCGGTTTGGCTATGCAGCTGACGCCCCAGGACTGGCCGCACTGGCTCAAGCACGAGCCGCCGAGCCCGTGTGCGCAATATCACCGGCCACGGCGCGGCACCAAGTTGGTCACCTGGAGTTATTGGCAGTTGGAGCCGGGTGTGTGGGTCAATCAATGGCAGGAAACGTGTGTCGACGAAAAGTTGTTGCCGCATTTTGCGAAGCTGCCGGCCAATGTCTACAAAGTCGAAGCCGACAAGCAAATGATCACCCTGTACTGGGGCGAGAAGGGCGAGTTGAGCGTGTTGCAGGACATTGACGCGGTGCTCAAGGCACTCGCCTGAGATTTCTGCGGGCATTAAAAAGCCCGAAAGCATCATCGGGCTGGAGTTGGCCAGGCAGGCCGGTAATTCGTTTAACGTGCCGCTAGCCTAGCCGCATATTCAGTTCTGTACAGCCCTCTAAATCAAATTTCCCATTATTGATTTCGTGAATGATTAAACATTGGCGGGGCGATGCCGGCTGCCCGGGTTTCTGAAATGACTGAAAAGTCGCGTTTTTACTGCCCTTTCGGGCGATTGACAATTCGGCGGATTTGGCTGAAGGTGACGTACCCAAATCAAACGGGCGTATGAATTGAGCGTTTGTCTTTCAGACCGTTCGTACAGAATCCCGACTATCGCGTTGGCGGGTGTGCCTGGCAAATTGGCGTTAGCATCGACGGTAACGTCAGTGTCTACGCTGAATCCTGCGTCCGACGTGTACTGTTCAGCTTCCATATCGTGGAGATCAGTTGATGATTTACGAAGGTAAAGCCATCACGGTTAAGGCTCTTGAAAGTGGCATCGTCGAATTGAAATTCGACCTCAAGGGTGAGTCCGTCAACAAGTTCAACCGTCTAACCCTGAATGAATTGCGTCAGGCTGTAGACACCATCAAAGCAGATGCATCGGTCAAGGGCGTGATCGTCTCCAGCGGCAAGGACGTATTCATCGTCGGCGCTGACATCACCGAATTCGTCGACAACTTCAAGCTGCCCGATGCCGAGCTTGTGGCTGGCAACCTCGAAGCCAACAAGATTTTCAGCGATTTCGAAGACCTCAACGTGCCGACCGTTGCCGCGATCAATGGCATCGCCCTGGGTGGCGGTCTGGAAATGTGCCTGGCCGCCGACTTCCGCGTGATGTCTGCCACCGCGAAAATCGGCCTGCCTGAAGTCAAGCTGGGCATCTACCCAGGCTTCGGCGGTACCGTGCGCCTGCCGCGCATCATCGGTGCCGACAACGCCATCGAGTGGATTGCCGCCGGCAAGGAAAACCGTGCTGAAGATGCGCTGAAAGTCGGCGCCGTGGATGCCGTTGTGGCTCCCGACAAGCTGGCAGAAGCCGCACTGAACCTGATCAAAGGCGCCATCAGCGGCGAATTTGACTACAAGGCCAAGCGTCAGCCAAAGCTCGAAAAACTCAAGCTCAACGCCATCGAACAGATGATGTCGTTCGAAACCGCCAAAGGTTTCGTGGCAGGCCAGGCCGGCCCGAACTACCCGGCGCCGGTTGAAGCGATCAAGACCATCCAGAAGGCCGCGAACTTCGGTCGCGACAAAGCCCTGGAAATCGAAGCCACCGGTTTCGTCAAACTGGCCAAGACCTCTGCCGCGCAGAGCTTGATCGGTCTGTTCCTGAACGATCAGGAACTGAAGAAAAAGGCCAAGGCCTACGACGAAATCGCCCGCGACGTGAAGCAGGCTGCCGTGCTCGGCGCCGGTATCATGGGCGGCGGTATTGCCTATCAGTCGGCGTCCAAAGGCACGCCGATCCTGATGAAAGACATCAACGAGCACGGTATCGAGCAGGGGCTGGCGGAAGCCGCGAAACTGCTGGTGGGCCGCGTTGATAAAGGCCGCATGACGGCTGCGAAAATGGCTGAAGTGCTTAACGGCATTCGTCCTACGCTGTCCTACGGTGATTTCGGCCACGTCGACCTGGTGGTCGAAGCGGTTGTCGAGAACCCGAAGGTCAAGCAGGCGGTACTGGCTGAAGTTGAAGCCCAGGTTAAAGAAGACACTATCCTGGCGTCCAACACCTCGACCATTTCCATCACCTTGCTGGCCAAGGCCCTCAAGCGCCCGGAAAACTTCGTCGGCATGCACTTCTTCAACCCGGTGCACATGATGCCGCTGGTGGAAGTGATTCGTGGCGAGAAGTCCAGCGAGCTGGCGGTTGCCACCACCGTTGCCTACGCCAAGAAAATGGGCAAGAACCCGATCGTGGTCAACGACTGCCCGGGCTTTTTGGTCAACCGCGTGCTGTTCCCGTACTTCGGCGGTTTCGCCAAGCTGGTCAGCGCCGGTGTGGACTTCGTGCGTATCGACAAGGTCATGGAAAAATTCGGCTGGCCAATGGGCCCGGCGTACCTGATGGACGTGGTTGGCATCGACACCGGCCACCACGGTCGCGACGTAATGGCTGAAGGCTTCCCGGACCGCATGAAAGACGACCGCCGCTCGGCGATCGACGCGCTCTACGAAGCCAAGCGCCTGGGCCAGAAGAATGGCAAGGGTTTCTACGCCTACGAGACCGACAAGAAGGGCAAGCAGAAGAAAGTGGCCGACCCATCGGTTCACGAAGTACTCGCGCCGGTCATCTACGAGCAGCGTGAAGTGTCCGACGAGGACATCGTCAACTGGATGATGATCGCCCTGTGCCTGGAAACCGTGCGTTGCCTGGAAGACGGCATCGTTGAAACCGCAGCCGAGGCCGACATGGGCCTGGTCTACGGCATTGGTTTCCCTCCATTCCGTGGTGGTGCGCTGCGTTACATCGATTCCATCGGTGTGGCCGAGTTCGTTGCCCTGGCTGATCAATACGCTGATTTGGGCCCGCTGTACCACCCGACCGCGAAGCTGCGCGAGATGGCCAAGAACGGCCAGAGCTTCTTCGGTTAAGCGCCCACGACTAGAGCGAGAATATTTATGAGCTTGAATCCAAGAGACGTCGTGATTGTCGACTTCGGTCGTACTCCGATGGGCCGCTCCAAGGGCGGCATGCACCGCAACACCCGTGCCGAAGACATGTCGGCGCACCTGATCAGCAAATTGCTGGAACGCAACGTCAAGGTCGACCCTAACGAAGTCGAAGACGTGATCTGGGGCTGCGTCAACCAGACCCTGGAGCAGGGCTGGAACATCGCCCGCATGGCTTCCTTGATGACGCAGATCCCGCACACCGCTGCCGGCCAGACCGTCAGCCGCCTGTGTGGCTCGTCCATGAGCGCGCTGCACACTGCTGCGCAAGCGATCATGACCGGTAACGGTGATGTGTTCGTGGTCGGCGGCGTGGAGCACATGGGCCACGTCAGCATGATGCACGGTGTCGATCCGAACCCGCACATGTCCCTGTACGCGGCGAAAGCCTCGGGCATGATGGGCCTTACCGCAGAAATGCTCGGCAAAATGCACGGCATTACCCGCGAAGCCCAGGATGCATTCGGCGTGCGTTCCCACCAGCTCGCCCACAAGGCGACTGTGGAAGGCAAGTTCAAGGATGAAATCATCCCGATGAACGGCTACGACGAGAACGGTTTCCTGAAACTGTTCGACTACGACGAGACCATTCGTCCGGACACCACCCTGGAAAGCCTGGCGGCCTTGAAACCTGCCTTCAATCCAAAGGGCGGCACCGTGACAGCCGGTACTTCGTCGCAAATCACTGACGGTGCCTCGTGCATGATCGTGATGTCGGCCCAGCGTGCCCAGGACCTGGGTATCCAGCCGATGGCCGTGATCCGTTCGATGGCAGTTGCAGGTGTGGACCCGGCAATCATGGGCTATGGTCCAGTACCGGCCACACAAAAAGCATTGAAGCGCGCAGGCCTGACCATCTCCGACATCGACTTCTTCGAGCTCAACGAAGCTTTCGCCGCACAGGCCCTGCCAGTGCTGAAAGATTTGAAAGTACTCGACAAGATGAACGAGAAGGTTAACCTGCACGGCGGCGCGATTGCCTTGGGTCACCCGTTCGGGTGCTCCGGTGCACGTATCTCCGGCACGTTGCTTAACGTGATGAAGCAAAATGGCGGCAACCTTGGGGTTGCAACCATGTGCATTGGTCTCGGCCAAGGCATCTCCACCGTCTTCGAACGTATCTAAACGTTTCGCTGACGGAAGCCGGGGCCCAGTGCCCCGGTTTTTGTTTTTTGGAATTTTTTATATTTTTTTTTAACAAATTTTGTAAGAGGGCCAGAGCATGAAAGTCGAACCAGGGCTCTACCAGCATTATAAAGGTCCCAAGTACCGTGTTTTTAATGTGGCGCGGCATTCCGAGACCGAAGAGGAAGTGGTGTTTTACCAAGCACTGTATGGCGATTACGGCTTTTGGGTGCGTCCCTTGAGCATGTTCCTGCAGACCGTCGAAGTTGACGGCGAACAGGTCCCGCGCTTTGCTTTGATCGAGGTCGAACCCAGCCTTTTTTCCGCGCAATAAAGGCAGGCCGCGCAGAATGCTGCGCTTGACCTCACCTTGTTGCCACTATATATAGCGTTGCCGCGTCAGGCGCCAACCGCCTTTCACTTCTCGAATTCAGGAATTTTCCGATCCATGGGCAAATCGCTGGTCATTGTGGAATCCCCGGCTAAGGCCAAGACCATCAACAAGTACTTGGGTAACGAGTACGTGGTGAAGTCGAGTATCGGCCATATCCGAGACCTGCCCACCAGCGGTTCGGCTAGCGCCAGCAAGGAGCCAGCCGCCAAGCGCGGCAAGGCGGCTGCGGGCGAAGGTCCGGTGCTCACGCCTAAAGAGAAAGCGCGCAAGCAGCTGGTCTCGCGCATGGGTGTCGATCCCGATCATGGCTGGAAAGCCAAGTACGAGATCCTCCCGGGCAAGGAAAAGGTCATCGAAGAGCTGCGCCGGCTCGCCAAAGATGCTGACACCATCTATCTCGCAACCGACTTGGACCGCGAAGGGGAGGCTATTGCCTGGCACCTGCGGGAAGCCATCGGTGGTGACGACAGCCGCTACAAGCGGGTGGTGTTCAACGAAATTACCAAGAAGGCGATCCAGGAAGCCTTCTCCAAGCCGGGCGAACTGGACATTGACCGCGTCAATGCCCAGCAGGCCCGTCGCTTCCTCGACCGCGTCGTGGGTTACATGGTTTCGCCGCTGCTCTGGGCGAAAATCGCCCGTGGCCTGTCGGCCGGCCGTGTGCAATCGGTTGCGGTAAAGCTGGTGGTGGAGCGTGAGCGCGAGATTCGTGCGTTCAACCCCGAAGAATACTGGGAAGTTCACGCTGACCTGGGCACTGCCAAAGGCAACAACGTGCGCTTTGAAGTGGCCCGCGAGAAAGGCGAGGCTTTCAAGCCGCTCAACGAAGCCCAGGCCATGGCCGCGCTGGAGAAGCTCAAGTCTTCCAGCTACAGCATCGTCAAGCGTGAAGACAAACCCACCAGCAGCAAGCCGTCGGCGCCGTTCATCACCTCCACCCTGCAACAGGCCGCGAGTAACCGCCTGGGCTTTGGGGTGAAGAAGACCATGATGATGGCCCAGCGCTTGTACGAAGCGGGCTACATCACGTATATGCGTACCGACTCCACCAACCTGTCGCAAGACGCGGTGGCGATGGCGCGCACGTATATTGAAAGCGAGTTCGGCAAGAAGTACCTGCCGGAGAAGCCGAACGTCTATAGCAGCAAGGAAGGCGCACAAGAGGCTCACGAAGCGATTCGTCCCTCCGACGCCAACACCGAGCCAAGCAAGCTCAGTGGCATGGAGCGCGACGCTGAACGCCTCTACGAGCTGATCTGGCGCCAGTTCCTGGCGTGCCAGATGCTGCCGGCGCAATACTTGTCTACTACCGTCAGCGTGGGTGCTGGTGACTTCGAGCTGCGCGCCAAGGGCCGTATCCTCAAGTTCGACGGTTACACCCGTGTGATGCCGCAAATCGCCAAACCGGGCGACGATGACGTGCTGCCGGACATGGCCCAGGGCGATGTGTTGAAGCTGATCAAGCTCGACCCGTCCCAGCACTTCACCAAGCCGCCGGCGCGTTATTCGGAAGCCAGCCTGGTAAAAGAGATGGAAAAACGCGGTATCGGTCGTCCTTCGACCTACGCGGCGATCATCTCCACCATCCAGGACCGCGGCTACGTGGCGCTGCACAACCGCCGTTTCTACTCGGAAAAGATGGGCGACATCGTCACCGAGCGCCTGTCCGAGAGCTTCTCCAACCTGATGGACTACGGCTTCACCGCCGGCATGGAAGAGAACCTCGATGACGTGGCCCAGGGCGAACGCGACTGGAAAAATGTACTCGATGAGTTCTACGGCGACTTCAAGAAGAAACTCGAAGTAGCTGAAAGCGCCGAGAACGGCATGCGTGCCAACCAGCCGGTGATGACCGACATTCCGTGCCTCACCTGCGGCCGCCCGATGCAGATTCGTACCGCATCCACCGGCGTGTTCCTCGGTTGCTCGGGTTACAGCCTGCCGCCGAAGGAGCGTTGCAAGGCCACCGTCAACCTGGTGCCGGGCGATGAAATCGCTGCCGATGACGAGGGTGAATCCGAGTCGCTGGTACTGCGTGGCAAGCACCGTTGCCCGATCTGCAGCACAGCGATGGACGCCTACCTGCTGGACGAGAAGCACAAGCTGCACATCTGCGGTAACAACCCGGATTGCAACGGCTACGAGATCGAAGAAGGCACTTATCGCATCAAGGGCTACGAAGGCCCGAGCCTGGAATGCGATAAGTGTGGCAGCGAGATGCAGCTCAAGACCGGCCGTTTCGGCAAGTTCTTCGGCTGCACCAACCCGACCTGCAAGAACACCCGCAAACTGCTGAAAAGCGGTGACGCGGCACCGCCGAAGATGGACCCGGTGAAGATGCCTGAACTCAAGTGCGAGAAGGTAAACGACACCTACATCCTGCGTGACGGCGCTTCGGGGTTGTTCCTGGCTGCCAGCCAGTTCCCGAAAAACCGCGAGACCCGTGCTCCGCTGGTAATCGAGATCGTGCCGCACAAAGATGAGATCGATCCGAAGTACCACTTCCTCTGCGAAGCGCCGAAGAAGGATCCGGACGGTCGCCCGGCCGTGATCCGCTACAGCCGCAAGACCAAGGAGCAGTACGTGCAGACCGAAGTTGAAGGCAAGCCTACCGGCTGGAAAGCGTTCTACGACGGTGGCAAGTGGAAAGTCGAGGACAAGCGCCAAGGCGCTTGATTCGATCAGCCACATGAACAAAGGCCGCCTTTCCAGGCGGCCTTTTTTTGCGCTTGCAGTGGGCTTGGTTGATCCGTGACACTGTTCAGCCAGCATCACGCCTTATTCGTTGTGGAGACTGCCTTCATGGCCAACGAACTCTATACCCGTACCAACCAGAAAATTTACTTCGCGGGTTTGTCCCTGGAAGCCCTTGGCCGCGCCGAGGAAGGCAAGGAGATGAACGCTATCGCACTGGTACAGGCCGGGCGTGAAGCCGCGCTATTCCACCTGTATGGCGCCTTGCTTGGCCTGTGCCATGAGATCGCCGGGTTCTATCGCCTGCCTCAGGCCGGTTCGCCGCGCGCAGAGATGATCATCAATCGCGATGTGCTGGAGTCCATGGCTATCCCGGAATTGGCCGAGCTGGTGGAGATGGCGCAAAGCCCGGACAGTTGGCTGGCACGGTTGCTGGTAGCTCACGCCGAGATGTTCCAGCCTCCGCGCGTGAAGCACACCCCCAAAGGTGATGTGACCCAGCCGTTGATCGTGGCCGTGAGCCTGGACGAAGAAGGGCCAGAGCCGTTAAGCCGGGAAGAGCTGGAAAGCTGGCGGCAAGAGCTAAAGAAGCTGGCCATTCGGTTTCGTGATGGTTTGAACGAGTGCTGAGTTAACTTGGGTGCCATTCATCAAGCCGTAAAGAAAGCTGTTCAGATCCTCAGCTAGGCCCCTCTGATGACTGATATAATGCCGGCCTTTCGTGGAGAACAGACTTTTATGCCAACGTCCTTTCTGGAAATTGTTGAACTGCCTGACGGCCGAATCGAGCTGCGCCGGGCTGAGGACGAGGGTTCTCTGGTGATTTTGGACTTTTCCGAGGACGCAAAAGCGTTCCTGCAAGGCCAGCACGTGGAAGTGGCAAAAGCCATGTTGAGCGTAGGTGTGCAGATGGCGGGGCGCCTGGCTGAAGGCGAGCCAGAGAAGGAAGACGGCCCGCGGATTCTTCACTGATTGTGTTGAGTGGACCTATTGTGGTGAGCGGGCTTGCCCCGCGCAGGGCTGCGAAGCGGGCCTCAATAGAATGAACGCGATGTATCAGGTATTCCACAGTGCCTGTTTTGGGGCCGCTTCGCAGCCCGGCGCGGGGCAAGCCCGCTCACCACAATAATCCCTGCCACAAGCCCCTCCACAGGGCTGGCCAGTGGCACATCATAGCGGCATATCGTTTTATCCCAACCGAATGTTCAAGCTCTGTGCATCGCCCGTACGTGCGGCGCTGATCAGTTGCTGCCTGGCCGCTGTGGTCAGCGGGTTCAACCAACTGACCACCGTATGGCTGCGGCCCAGGCGCAAGGCTTCACAAGTCAACTGTTGGGCGCTTTGAGCGCCGCGCGGTTGCAGCAACAGGATACGCTCGCGGTTCAGGCCGGCGTCCCGCAGCCAGGCCTGGGTCAGGCTGGACGGCGGGGCGATCAGCGTCAGCCAGCGGGCGTCCTGTTCCTCGCTCAATTCACGAAGAATCGGCGCCAGCAGGCTCAGGCAGTTCCCGGCAGCACCGCGCAACGACAGCTCACTGAACGCCTCGGGTTCGGCGCTCCAGGGCGCTTCGACCGTTTCCTTGAGGATGGGCGCAAGGGGCTGGGCCATAAAGGCCTCAAACAGCGACAGTTGAGTGTGTTGTGGGGTCTGTAGGAACTGCATGATGCCTCCGTTAGCGGCGAATAACGCCGACGCTCAAGCCTTCAATCACCAGGTCCTGGTCTTTCAGGTTCACTTCAATCGGCGCGAATTCAGGGTTCTCGGCCAGGAGCCAGACCTTGCTGCCTTCGCGCTTGAAGCGTTTAACCGTCACTTCATCGCCAATACGTGCGACGACGATCTGGCCATTGCGGGCTTCACGTGTGGTGTGGACGGCCAGCAGGTCGCCGTCGAAAATACCCACGTCCTTCATGCTCATGCCGTGGACTCGCAACAGGTAGTCGGCACGGGGATGGAAGAAGGTCGGGTTGATGTTGCAGGACTCCTCGACGTGCTGTTGCGCCAGGATCGGCGCACCGGCTGCGACCCGGCCGATGATCGGCAGCGTCGACTCGTCGACCTTGGCTTCGAAGCCAGGGATGCGAATGCCGCGTGAAGCACCCGGGGTCATCTCGATCGCACCTTTGCGGGCGAGGGCCTTGAGGTGTTCTTCGGCGGCGTTGGGTGACTTGAATCCCAGTTTCAGCGCAATTTCTGCCCGGGTCGGCGGGTAGCCGTTGTCATCGAGGCAGCGCTTGATAAAAGCCAGAATCTCAGCTTGGCGTGGCGTCAGTTTTAGCATGTTGATCGCTCTGTCTTTTTATACAGTGACTGGGATTATATACAGTGGACTGCGCTTGGCAATCACCGTTTTCAGTCACTCCGCTGGACGGTCGTTTGTCGTCCTTCCTACAGGCTGGAGATAGCGCAACCTACAGACCTTGGCGAATGTGATTAAATGGCCATGAAATCGGTGACCGACCAGCCGCAAACGGACCTGCAGGCTTGACAAGACATAGCTTGAAACGTATGTTTCAAACAAGTGTTTGTCAGGCGGAGTAGCCATGGCCCAGTCGGAAACCGTTGAACGCATTCTCGATGCTGCCGAGCAGTTGTTCGCGGAAAAAGGATTTGCTGAAACTTCATTGCGGCTGATTACCAGCAAGGCCGGGGTTAACCTGGCGGCAGTGAATTACCATTTCGGCTCCAAGAAAGCGCTGATCCAGGCGGTGTTCTCACGTTTCCTGGGGCCTTTTTGCATCAGCCTCGACCGTGAGCTGGAGCGTCGCCAGGCCAAGCCTGAAAACAAGCCAAGCCTGGAAGACCTGCTGGAAATCCTCGTCGAGCAAGCCTTGGTGGTTCAGCCTCGCAGCGGCAATGACCTGTCGATCTTCATGCGCTTGCTGGGCCTGGCGTTCAGCCAGAGCCAGGGCCACCTGCGTCGCTACCTGGAAGACATGTACGGCAAGGTGTTCCGCCGCTATATGCTGCTGGTCAACGAAGCCGCGCCGCGTATCCCGCCGATCGAACTGTTCTGGCGCGTGCACTTCATGCTCGGTGCCGCGGCGTTCAGCATGTCCGGGATCAAGGCGTTGCGGGCGATTGCCGAGACTGACTTTGGCGTCAACACCTCCATCGAGCAGGTAATGCGCTTGATGGTGCCGTTCCTCGCCGCCGGCATGCGTGCCGAAACCGGCGTCACCGACCAGAGCATGGCGGCCGCCCAGTTGCGCCCCCGCAGCAAGTCGGTACCGGCCCCGGCCAAGGTTTAACCCATGCCGGGTGTGCGCGGCCGCTTGCATCCGCTAAGCTAGCCGCCCATGCCGATTTCAGCTATTTACCCACACCCTGTTGCTCTCGCTGAACGTCCGTCTCCAGACCCAATACTGGCGATGCGATCTCGCGAGGGCTTCGGGCTGCGTGCGTTATTTAAGGAAGCTTTATGACCCAAGCCCTGCAAGGCTCTTTGATGGTGGACGTCGCCGGTACCTGGCTGACGGCTGAAGATCGTCACCTGTTGCGTCAGCCCGAGGTGGGCGGCCTGATCATTTTTGCGCGCAATATCGAGCACCCGCGCCAGGTGCGTGAGTTGAGCGCCGCGATTCGCGCTGTGCGTCCGGACCTGTTGCTGGCCGTCGACCAGGAAGGCGGCCGCGTACAGCGCTTGCGCCAGGGTTTCGTGCGCCTGCCGGCGATGCGAGCCCTGGCGGACAACCCGAATGCCGAGCAACTGGCCGAGCAGTGCGGCTGGGTCATGGCCACCGAAGTGCTGGCGGTCGGCCTGGACCTGAGCTTCGCCCCGGTACTGGACCTCGATTACCAGCGCAGCGCAGTCGTGGGCACTCGCGCCTTTGAAGGCAACCCCGAGCGCGCCGCCCTGCTCGCCGGGGCTTTTATCCGCGGCATGAACAGCGCCGGCATGGCAGCCACAGGTAAACACTTCCCTGGGCACGGATGGGCCGAAGCCGACTCCCACGTCGCCATTCCCAAGGATGAGCGCAGCCTGGAACAGATTCGCGCCAATGACCTGGTACCGTTTGCACGCTTGAGCAATCAACTGGCGGCGGTCATGCCGGCCCATGTGATTTATCCCCAGGTCGACGCGCAACCGGCCGGTTTCTCCCGGCGCTGGTTGCAGGACATCCTGCGCGGCGAGTTGCAGTTTGACGGGGTGATCTTCAGTGACGACCTGTCTATGGCCGGCGCTCATGTAGTCGGTGATGCCGCCAGCCGTATCGAGGCAGCGCTGACTGCGGGCTGCGATATGGGCTTGGTGTGCAATGACCGGGCTGCTGCCGAACTGGCATTGAGTGCTGCCCAGCGCATGAAGGTCACGCCGTCGGCGCGTATTGCGCGGATGCGAGGGCAGGCTGTGGCTTCGACCGAGTACAAGCAGGATCCGCGTTGGTTGGCGGCGTTGGGTGCGCTGCGAGATGCTCAATTGATCGATTAAGACCGTGTCGCGTCCATCGCAGGCAAGCCAGCTCCCACAGGGAAATGCATTCCAGGTGTGGGAGCGGGCTTGCCCGCGATAGCGGTCTTAAAGTCAGCGCTTCTCTTGCTTGTGCGGCAGCGGCGCAAACAACGCCTCAATGTCCTCATTCCCCAGCTTCCAATCCCCCGTCGTGCGCCCATCCAGAACGCCCGCCGCCAGATCAGATTTTTCCTTCTGCAAATGCTGGATTTTCTCTTCCACGGTGCCCCGGGCAATCATCTTGTAGACGAATACCGGCTTCTCCTGGCCAATGCGATACGCACGGTCGGTCGCCTGGTTTTCGGTGGCCGGGTTCCACCACGGGTCGTAGTGAATCACCGTGTCTGCTTCCGTCAGGTTAAGCCCGACACCGCCTGCCTTCAGGCTGATCAGAAAAATCTGCAGTTTGCCGCTCTGGAAGTCCTTCACCGGCGTGCGCCGATCCCGGGTTTGCCCGGTCAGCAGTGCGTAGGCCACGCCGCGTTTTTTCAATTCGGCTTCGATCAGGCTCAACATCGAGGTGAACTGGGAAAACAGTAGAATCCTGCGCCCTTCGGCAAACAACTCCTCCAGCATCTCCAGCAAACTGTCGAGCTTGCCCGAGCTGCTGCCCTTGGCCGGCAACGTTGCATCATTGACCAAGCGCAAATCACAGCACACCTGGCGCAGCTTGAGCAGCGCTTCCAGGATGATGATCTGGCTGCGGGCCACGCCCTTGCGGGTGATCTCGTCGCGGACTTTCTTGTCCATCGCCAGGCGCATGGTTTCGTACACATCGCGTTGGGCTTCATTGAGGTCAACCCAGTGGATGATCTCGGTCTTGGGCGGCAATTCCGTCGCCACCTGTTCCTTGGTACGGCGCAGCAGGAACGGCTTGATCCGACCATTGAGGTGCTGCAATCGCACGTCGCTGCCGCGCTTTTCGATCGGTACGCGGTAATCGCGGTTGAAGCTTTTTACGTCCCCCAGCCAACCCGGCAGCAGGAAGTGGAACAGCGACCACAGCTCGCCCAAGTGGTTTTCCAGCGGCGTACCGCTGAGGCACAGGCGCTGGCGGGCATTCAGTTCGCGGGCCGCCTGGGCCGCCTTGCTGTTGGGGTTCTTGACGTACTGCGCTTCGTCGAGGATCAACACGTGCAAGGGCAGGGCGGCCAGTTGCTCGATGTCTTTGGGCAGCAGGGCGTAGGTGGTCAGCAGCAGGTCGTAGTCCTGCAACTGTTGGAAATGTTTCTTACGCCCGGCGCCATACAGCGCCAGTACTTTGAGCTGCGGCGTGAAGTGCGCCGCTTCATCGAGCCAGTTCGGGATCAGGCTGGTGGGCATCACCACCATGCACGGCCGGTCCAGGCGCCCGGCGATTTTCTCGCTCAGAATATGCGCCAGGGTTTGCAGGGTTTTGCCCAGGCCCATGTCATCCGCGAGAATCCCGCCGACGTCGAGCTGGCGCAGCGACTGCATCCAGCTCAGGCCTTCCAGCTGATAAGGGCGCAATGTCGCGTTCAAACCTTCGGGCGCTTCGCAGCTGAAATCCTTGATGTCCCGCAGGCGCTGGGCGAAGTTGCGGATCTTTTCGCCGCCTTCCCATTGCAGTGGCAGGTCTTCCAGCGGGTTGAGGCGAATGGCGTCGGCCTTGGCCAGGCGCAGCGCGGTAGTGCCTGGCTCTTGCAGGTAGAACTCGCCCAGGGTCGCCAGCACCGGTTTCAGCCGGCCGTAGGGCAGCGCCACTTGCAATGGACCATGGCCGTTGGGCAGGCCTGGAATGTTCACCAAAATCAACTCGTCATCGCGGCGCCGGGCGAGTTTTTCCGGGTTGAGGATCTCGGTGTGGGAGCGCATCAGGTTCAACAGGATCGGCAGCAAACTCAGGCGTTCGCCGTTGACGATGATCCCCAGTTCCAGGTCGAACCAGTCACGTTCCGGCACTTCGTCGACACTGGCGTACCAGTCGTCGACGGCGCTCAGGTCGAAACCGAAATCCTCATCGATCTGCAATTCCCAGCCTTGGGCGCGCAGGGTAGGGGAGGCATTCAGGGTGAAGTTCAGCCAGGCGCTGTCATTGACCATCTCGAACAGCTCGCCGGCGCTTTCCGGCAGGGCCTTGCTCTGGCGCGTGGCGATCTTGAAGCCCAGCAGCCGCAGTTGTTCGCGAAACTGTTGCTCCAGCTCGGGGTGGCGCTTGATCCGCAGGCTCTGCTGCTCCTGGCGCACGATGATGTCGGCGTTCTTCTGGCCGCTGACGTAGTTGCCCAGGTAGTTAAAGGACAACGCCGCCCGGTGCTGGATATAACGCTGCATCTTGCCGTTGCGCGGCTCAAAGGCGCTGAACTCGATACTCGCCAGCCACAAACGTGGTACCGGCTGTACGTCTTCCATCACCACTTGCGGCAGTACCACGCGGTTATCCAGCACCGCCTGGAGTCTCTCCAGCAACTCGGCATCTTGGGCCGCCGCCGGGTAGGCCAGGGTTTCCTGGACCTTGAGCAGCACGGCGGCGATGTGTTTGCAGTTGGTGTGCACGGGGCAGGTGCAGCGGCTGTCTACCAGGATCAACGCGCCTTTGGCGGATTCGCGCAGGGAGATGGTCTGGCGGTACACATTGCCGCCCGAGCCTTCGCAGCTGGCAATGATGGTGCTGTCGCCGGACTCCACAATGCGTACACGGTTTTCCAGGGCGTAGCGCCGGCCGCGCTCAAGGCTTTGCTCTTTAAAGCGATTGGCCCACGAAGGGGCCAGGGGTTTGGTCAACGATGACGTCAGGGGCATGGTGCTGGATCAGTCCTGGACGTCGGGCGGCGGTGCGCTGGGCGGTTTGGCGGTCAGCGAAGTGATCTTGATCAACAGGGCGAGGTGGCCGCCGTCCAGGTAGTTGAGCTGGTTGTTCTTGGTGCGCACGTCTTGCTGGCTGAGGTGCTCACTGGCAATCACGCTGCCGTTGGCGTCGAACTGGTTGACCCAGAAGTCTGCGTCGATATCGGTAAAGCGCCCAAGCTGCAGGCTCAGGGTGCCTTCAATCGGGAACTGGCCGAACTGTTCCGTGCCGTCACTGATCGCCAGCTTGACCGGCTGCTCACCGAGGTTTTGTTCCCACGTGCGGTGCAGCAACACCGTGTAGCTATTGTCGGCATTGAGTTTTTCGACGATGTTGCCCAGTCGCGGCGGGCTCATTTTGTCGGCCGGCAGGCGTGGCGCGCCGGCGTCCCAGTTTTCTGGCGCTGCACGGCTGTTGATCACCGGCTCGGCGTTCTGGCGCACCAGGATCATCTCCACCAGGTACGGGCTGTCGGCGAACGCCGAAGGGGCAACGACCACCAACAACAAGCTCAAAATGCGGAACAGGCGCATTGGGGCGTCCTTCAAGCAGATTTCGGGATGAGGCGCTCAAACAGCGCCTCCAGTGTATTAAAGCGTTCTTCGGCGCGTTCCATCGGCACCATGAATTTGAACAGCGTAGCCCCTTCGAACTTGTAGCGATTGGGTTGGCCCTGAATCAGCTTGATCAGCACCAATGGGTCCACCGGCGTCTGTGCTTCGAACTCGATACGCCCGCCTTGCGGCCCGGCATCGACTTTCTTTATACCAAGCTGTTCGGCCTGCAATTTCAGCAGGGTCAGGCGCACCAGGTTCTTGGTCGGTTCCGGCAGCAGGCCGAAGCGGTCGATCATCTCCACCTGCAGGTCCTTGAGGCCTTCTTCGTCGGAGGCCGAGGCGATTCGTTTGTACAGAATCAGCCGCGCGTGCACATCGGGCAGGTAGTCTTCGGGAATCAACGCCGGCAAGCGCAGGTTGATTTCCGGGCCGCCACCCAGTGGTTGGTCGAGGTTTGGTTGCTCGCCCTTGCGGATGGCTTTGACCGCCCGTTCGAGCATCTCCATATAAAGAGTGAAACCCACCGCCTGGATCTGCCCGCTCTGGCCGTCGCCCAGCAATTCGCCGGCGCCGCGGATTTCCAGGTCGTTGGTGGCCAGCACAAAGCCGGCGCCGAGGTCCTGGGTGTTGGCGATCGCTTCCAGGCGCTTCTCGGCGTCGGAGGTGATCTGCTGGCGCGGTGGCGTCAGCAAATAGGCATACGCCTGGTGGTGGCTGCGCCCGACTCGGCCGCGCAACTGGTGCAACTGCGCCAGGCCGAACTTGTCGGCGCGCTCGATGATGATGGTGTTGGCGCTGGGCACGTCGATGCCGGTCTCGATGATGGTCGAGGCGATCAGCACGTTGAAGCGCTTGTGGTAGAAGTCGCTCATTACCTGTTCGAGTTCGCGCTCGCGCATCTGCCCGTGGCCGATGGCGATCCGGGCTTCCGGCACCAGTTCGGCGAGGTCGGCGGCGCATTTCTCGATGGTTTTTACATCGTTGTGCAGGTAGTACACCTGGCCGCCACGCAGCAACTCCCGCAGCAGGGCTTCCTTGACCGTGCTTTTGTTCTGCTCCATGACGAAGGTACGCACCGACAAGCGGCGCGCCGGTGGCGTGGCGATGATCGACAGGTCGCGCATGCCCGACACCGCCATGTTCAGCGTGCGCGGAATCGGCGTGGCGGTGAGGGTCAGGATGTCGACTTCGCTGCGTAGGTTTTTCAGCTGTTCTTTTTGACGCACACCGAAGCGGTGCTCTTCGTCGATGATCACCAGCCCCAGGTTTTTGATCTTCACATCGTCCGACAGCAACTTGTGCGTGCCGATGACGATGTCGATCTTGCCTTGCGCCAGGTCGGCGATGGCCGCGTTCACTTCCTTGGCCGACTTGAAGCGGCTCATCACTTCTACGGTCACCGGCCAGTCGGCAAAGCGGTCGCGGAAGCTGTTGTAGTGCTGTTGGGCGAGCAGGGTGGTCGGCACCAGGATCGCCACCTGCCGGCCGCCATGCACCGCAATAAAGGCGGCGCGCATCGCCACTTCGGTCTTGCCGAAGCCCACGTCGCCGCACACCAGGCGGTCCATAGGCTTGGGCGCCAGCATGTCGGCCCGCACCGCGTCGATAGTGGTTTGCTGGTCCGGGGTTTCTTCGAAGGCGAAGCCGGCGCTGAAGGTCGCGTAGTCGGCTTTTGGGTCGGCAAACGCATAACCTTCGCGCGCGGCACGGCGGGCATAAATGTCGAGCAGCTCGGCGGCCACATCGCGTACCTGTTCGGCGGCCTTGCGCTTGGCTTTCTGCCAGGTCTCGGAGCCCAGGCGGTGCAATGGCGCGAGTGCGTCGTCGCTGCCGGTGTAGCGGGCGATCAGGTGCAGGTTGGCCACGGGCACGTAGAGCTTGGCGCCCTCGGCGTATTCCATGGTGAGGAATTCAGCCACCTGGTTGTCGATCTCCAGGGTCTGCAGGCCCAGGTAGCGACCCACACCGTGGTCGATATGCACCACCGGCGCGCCTTCGCGCAGTTCGGTGAGGTTCTTGATCACCGCATCGTTGTTGGCGTCGGCGCGTTTTTCGCGACGACGACGCTGCATCACGCGTTGGCCGAACAGCGGGCTCTCGGCAATCAAGGCCAGGGCCGGGTCATCCAGCAGCAGACCTTCGTTCAGCGGCGCGATGGTGATCGCCAGGCGGTGCTTGCTTGCGACAAAGTCCGGCCAACTGTCGACGGTTTTCGGGCGCAACTTGAGACGTTCCAGCAGTTCCAGCAGCACCTCGCGGCGCCCGGCGGACTCGGCGGTAAACAACACGCGGCCGGGGAAGTCACCGAGGAATTTCGACAGCGCTTCCAGCGGCTGACTGGCCTTGGCTTCAATCGCCAGGTTCGGCAGCGCTTGCGCCGGGAAGCGCTCGCGGCCGGCACCTGTATCCACGTCCTGCTGGCTGGCGACTACGCGAGGCCAGTGCTTCAGGCGTGCGAAGCAGTCTTCCACCGGCAGGAACAATTCGGCCGGTGGCAATAAAGGGCGCGACGGGTCGACGCGGCGTTCTTCATAACGGTTGCGCACGTCATTCCAGAAGTTCTCCGCCGCCTGTTCGATGCCTGGCAGCGAGAACACCTGGGTGTCTTGGGGCAGGTAGTCGAACAACGTGGAGGTTTCGTCGAAGAACAGTGGCAGGTAGTACTCGATACCGGCGGGGGTAATCCCGCTGCTTAAATCCTGAAAGATCGGGCAACGACGGAAGTCCACATCAAAACGTTCGCGGAAACGCGCCTTGAAGCGTGTGACCGCGTCTTTTTGCAACGGGAATTCCCGGGCCGGCAGCAGCTTGATCGACTGCACCTTGTCGATGGAGCGCTGGTTTTCCGGATCGAAGGTGCGCAGGGTTTCAATTTCGTCGTCGAACAGGTCGATCCGGTACGGCAGTTTGCTGCCCATCGGGAACAGGTCGATCAACGCACCACGCACCGCGAACTCACCGTGCTCGTACACCCGATAACCACTGGCTTCAAGCCGGGTGCGCATCTGTTCCACGTCGAGCTTCTGGCCAATGTCCAGCACCAGGCTGCTGCCCAGCAGGAACTTGGTCGGCGCCAGGCGGTGCAAGGCCGTGGTGATCGGTACCACCAGCACGCCGTGGGCCAGTTCCGGCAAGCGGTACAGGCTGGCGATGCGCTGGGAAATGATGTCCTGGTGCGGCGAGAACAGATCGTAGGGCAGGGTTTCCCAGTCCGGGAAATGCAGTACCGGCAAATCGGGGGCGAAGAAACTCAGCTCCTGTTCCAACCGCTCGGCACTTTGGCTGTCGGCGGTGAGCAGCAGGGTAAAGCGCTTGGCAGCGCTGGCAGCCTCGGCGATAGCCAGGCTGAGGGCGGCACCGGGCAGGTTGCCCCAGTGCTGTTTACCTGCCGCAGCAGGGAGAATCGGTAGACGCAGAACGGGCACGGAAGGTTGAGCTCCAAGCGTTGCGACAAAGTCGGTAATTGTAACGGCCCCGGGTGCCGCCTGTCAGTTGCTGACTGAGCCTATTACGGTTTGTAGGAAATGTAGTGGCTAAGACAAACAAAGGCGCCTTTTGACTCATTATGTAGTGCCGAAATCGGCGTATGTTTCGGAGGGTTACGGACACTTTGTCACATTGGTCCAACAGGGGGTGCCCTGAAAGCCACGTATTTACTGGGCTCCAGCGCGGCGATATTTTTTTGCAAGAGGTTTTGTTGCTGGGCGCGCATTGCTCCGGGGGCGGTCGGGCGGCATAATGTAGCCCCTTTTTTCTGCCCCTACATGTGGAAGGTTCCCGTGACTCAGAAGCCCGACCAGTGTCTTGGTGAATGGATCGACCGTGAAGCACTCGCTGAAGCGATGATTCCGCTTATCGGTCAGCTATACCGCAATAACAATGTGGTGAGCTCGATCTATGGCCGCAGCCTGATCAACCAATCAGTCATCGCGATTCTCAAGGCTCATCGCTTTGCTCGCCATCGTTCCGCCGACGACAGCGAACTCTCCGTCCACGAAACATTCCCCCTGCTTAAAGCCATGAGCGAGCTCAAGCTCGGCGCGGCTTCGGTAGACCTGGGCAAGCTGGCTTACAAATTCCGCAAGGAAGGCGCTGGCCGCACCGCCGAGCAGTTCGTCCGTGAAGAAATGGCCGATGTGGTTGGCCAGCAAAACGCTGCTGCCCGCAAAGGCACCGACGTGGTGCTGTACGGCTTCGGTCGTATCGGCCGTCTGCTGGCACGCATCCTGATCGAAAAAACCGGTGGCGGCGACGGCCTGCGCCTGCGTGCCATCGTGGTTCGCAAAGGTGCAGAAAACGACCTGACCAAACGCGCAAGCCTCTTGCGTCGTGACTCGGTACACGGTCCGTTCAACGGCACCATCGTCATCGACGAAGAAAACAACACCATCACCGCCAACGGTAACCTGATCCAGGTGATCTACGCGAAGAACCCGGCCGAGGTGGATTACACCCAGTACGGCATCAAGGACGCCCTGCTGGTGGACAACACCGGTGTATGGCGCGACGCCGAAGGCCTGGGCCAGCATCTGGCTTGCCCGGGTATCGACCGCGTTGTTTTGACGGCGCCTGGCAAGGGCAAGCTGAAGAACATCGTGCACGGCATCAACCACGGCGAAATCACCGCTGACGACAAGATCGTGTCTGCTGCTTCCTGCACCACCAACGCCATCGTGCCGGTGCTGAAAGCGGTGAACGACAAGTTCGGCATCGTTAACGGTCACGTTGAAACGGTTCACTCGTACACCAACGACCAGAACCTGATCGACAACTTCCATAAGGGCGATCGCCGTGGCCGTAGCGCCGCGCTGAACATGGTGATCACCGAGACCGGTGCTGCCACCGCTGCTGCCAAGGCTCTGCCCGAGCTGGCCGGCAAGCTGACTGGCAACGCGATTCGTGTTCCGACGCCGAACGTGTCGATGGCCATTCTCAACCTGAACCTTGAGAAAGCCGCCACCCGTGAAGAGATGAACGAGTACCTGCGCTACATGGCGCTGCACTCCGATCTGCATAAGCAAATCGACTTCGTCAATTCCCAGGAAGTGGTTTCCACCGACTTCGTGGGTTCGCGCCACGCCGGTGTGGTGGATGCCGAGGCAACCATCACCCAGGATAACCGCGTTGTTCTGTACGTTTGGTACGACAACGAATTCGGTTACAGCTGCCAGGTGGTTCGTGTGATGGAAGACATGGCCGGGGTTAACCCGCCAGCATTCCCGCGTTAAGCATCAGCAGTAAATGAAAAAGCCCCGACTGGTTCGGGGCTTTTTTGTGTCTTTGGGTTTTGTGTTGCTTGTACCGGCCTCATCGCAGGCAAGCCAGCTCCCACATGTTGATGTGTGAATACATTCAACTGTGGGAGCTGGCTTGCCTGCGATAGCTATCTATCAAGCGCCGCCGACTATCGAAGCCTGCGCGGTACGCAGCTCATGACGGTTGCCCTTGAACAGGATCAGTGTGGCCACCAAGCCCAGTACTGCCGCGCCGCTGAGCCAGATGCCCGGCGCTGCCTTGTTGTCCAGCACGTGGATCAGGTAGGTACAGGCCGCTGGAGTAAAGCCGCCGAAGGTTGCTGTCGCCAGGCTGTAGGCCAGGGAGAAACCCGTGGTGCGTACTTCTACCGGCATGATTTCGGTCAGCGCTACAACCATTGCGCCGTTGTACGAGCCATACAGGAACGACAGCCAGAGCAACACGATCAGCAGATGGCTGAAACTCGGGTTGGCCACCAGCCACGACAGCGCCGGATAGGCGGTGAGGATTGCCAGGATAGTCGCCCCCAGCAGCAGGGGCTTACGCCCGATCTTGTCGGACACCGCGCCCATCACCGGCAGCCAGATGAAGTTCGAGATGCCCACGCACACGGTCACCAGCAGCGCATCGAAATCCGACAAGTGCAATTCGGCCTTGCCGAAGGTCGGGGTATAGGCGGTGATCAGGTAAAACGACACGGTGGTCATCACCACCAATGCCATGCCCGCGATAACGATACCGAAGTTCTGACCGATCGAACGGATGATTTCCTGCAGGGTAGGGCGGTGTTTACGCGCCTGGAATTCCGGGGTTTCTTCCAGGGAGCGACGAATCACGAAGATCACCGGCACGATCAGGCAACCAATCAGGAACGGCACGCGCCAGCCCCAGTCACCCATTTCTTCCGGACTGAGCCAGTGGTTCAGGCCCACGCCCAGCAGGCCGGCGAACACCACAGCCGCTTGCTGGCTGGCGGACTGCCAACTGACAAAGAAGCCTTTGCGGCCCGGTGTGGCGATTTCCGCCAGGTACACCGACACGCCGCCCAGCTCGACACCGGCGGAGAAGCCTTGCAGCAGGCGACCGAACAGCACGATCAACGGCGCCGCAACGCCCAGGGTGGCATACCCGGGCACACAGGCGATCAACACGGTACCGGCAGCCATCATCGCCAGGGTGATCACCAAGCCCTTTTTACGGCCGTGACGGTCGATGTAGGCGCCGAGGAAAATCGCGCCCAGCGGACGCATCAGGAACCCGGCACCGAAGGTCGCCAGGGACAGCATCAGGGATGCGAAAGCGCTGTCGGTGGGGAAAAATGTCTTGGCAATGGCCGTGGCGTAGAAGCCATAGACCATGAAGTCGAACATCTCGAGGAAGTTACCGCTGACAACGCGAAAGATCGCCTTGCCCTTGCCCGTTGTGGTGGACATGTCATGCACTCATTTTGGCTATCTTATTAGTAATCCCTGGTCGCAACCGTCCTTGCTGTTAAAAGCCCTGGCACGAAGCTGGCGCTGAACAGTTTTGTAACGATATGTGTATAAGCCACCACAGGCAACAAAAAACCGATAGCAAGCTGGCAAATTGCCGCAGGGCTGCGGGTGATAAAAGTCCAATGCGGGAGCGATCAATTGAGGAGGGTATTTCGCAGGCTGTCGGACAGGCCTTTCGGTGCCAGCCAGATGCCGAGATAAGCCTTCGCCAGCGCGTCATCGCGGCTGCTGAAAACCACCGTGCCGTTGATTTCCAGGCTCAACCCGCGCTGTGGCCGAAAATCCAGGGCATAACGGTCACCGCTGCGGATATCGCGAAAGCTTTTGTGCAATTGATCCAGTTCGGGCTTCAGGCGGGCGAGGGCGGTGGCTTTCTGCTGGCGTTCAAGGGTGGCCGTCGCCGCCTTGATCACATCGTTGCGGTCGATATCGCGAAAGTAATACAGCTCCAGGCGCAGGTCTTTTTGCTGGTCCAGGGCCTGTTTGGCGCTCAGGTCAGGTTGGGCGAACAGCGCCGCCGCATACACATCTGCCCATAGGTAGGTCAGGACGGCCTGGTTTTTCAGAACCAGTTGATGGGATTGCGCCGCAAAATCGGCTTGTTTGAGGCGATCAGCCTCATTCGCCAACACCGGGACCGAAAACATCAGTAATAAACAAATAACCACATGTCGCATAATGGCCCGCTCTGAAAGGTGCTTGCCTACAGGTTAATTCAATAACGAGCGCCGTGTAGTAAAGGCAAAACTGGCCTACGACGCGACCAAGGGTTAATGTGCGCGACGTTGAGCCTTCTATAGACTGTGCCCCGGCTCACACACTTGAGCCACATTGATCCTTCATGACCGCTGGCCGCGGCATGATTTAGCCAGGCGTCCAACCGTGCGCCCTGGCCTGTTCTGAGGAGTACGCATGGCTGTCTACAACTACGACGTGGTGGTACTGGGTTCCGGCCCAGCTGGAGAAGGTGCGGCGATGAACGCCGCCAAAGCAGGGCGCAAGGTGGCGATGGTCGATAGCCGTCGCCAGGTCGGCGGTAACTGCACCCACCTGGGTACCATCCCGTCCAAGGCCTTGCGTCACTCGGTGCGCCAGATCATGCAGTTCAACACCAACCCGATGTTCCGGGCCATTGGTGAGCCGCGCTGGTTCTCGTTCCCGGACGTGCTCAAGAGCGCTGAAAAAGTCATTTCCAAACAGGTTGCCTCGCGTACCGGCTTCTATGCCCGTAACCGCGTCGACCTGTTCTTCGGCACCGGTAGCTTTGCCGATGAGCAAACCGTCGAAGTGGTCTGCGCCAACGGCGTGGTCGAGAAGCTGGTGGCCAAGCACATCATCATCGCCACCGGCTCGCGCCCGTATCGCCCGGCGGATATCGATTTTCACCACCCGCGTATCTACGATAGCGACACCATCCTCAGCCTGGGCCACACCCCACGCAAACTGATCATCTACGGCGCCGGCGTGATCGGCTGTGAATACGCCTCGATCTTCAGTGGCCTGGGTGTACTGGTCGAGCTGGTGGATAACCGCGACCAGTTGTTGAGCTTCCTCGACTCGGAAATTTCCCAGGCGTTGAGTTACCACTTCAGCAACAACAACATCACCGTGCGCCACAACGAAGAGTACGAACGGGTCGAAGGCCTGGACAACGGTGTGATCCTGCACCTCAAATCCGGCAAGAAGATCAAGGCCGACGCCTTGCTGTGGTGCAACGGCCGTACTGGCAACACCGACAAGCTGGGCATGGAAAATATCGGGGTCAAGGTCAACAGCCGGGGCCAGATCGAAGTGGACGAGAACTATCGCACCTGCGTACCGAACATCTACGGTGCCGGTGACGTGATCGGCTGGCCAAGCCTGGCCAGTGCCGCGCACGACCAGGGCCGTTCTGCGGCGGGCAGCATTGTCGACAACGGCAGCTGGCGCTACGTCAACGACGTGCCGACCGGGATCTACACCATTCCGGAGATCAGCTCGATCGGCAAGAACGAGCACGAACTGACCAAGGCCAAGGTGCCTTACGAAGTCGGCAAGGCGTTCTTCAAGAGCATGGCGCGTGCGCAGATCGCCGGTGAGCCGCAAGGCATGCTGAAGATCCTGTTCCACCGCGAAACGCTCGAAGTGCTCGGCGTGCATTGCTTCGGCTATCAGGCGTCGGAGATCGTGCACATCGGCCAGGCGATCATGAATCAGCCGGGTGAACAAAATACCCTGAAGTATTTCGTCAACACCACGTTCAATTACCCGACCATGGCTGAAGCCTATCGGGTAGCGGCCTACGACGGTCTCAACCGGCTTTTTTGAGCGGCTCCGGCCGGTGGCCTGAGCCGGCCGGGGAGACCGATTTCAGTAATTCCCGAGGGTGGCAGTGGCCAAACCGGGAAAGTCTGTAATCAGGCTATCTACGCCGAAGTCGGCGAGCCTGCGCATCAGCGCGGGTTCGTTGACGGTCCACACGGACACGTGCAAACCCTGGCGCTGGGCTTTTTCCAGACGCTCAGGGGTGCACAGCGTCCAGTTCAACGCCAGAATCTCACAGCCATAGTTGGCCGCGACCTTCAATGGGTCGAGCCAGGCGTATTCGGCTACCAGCCCACGGGACAGGTCCGGGGTGAGGTCCAGCGCCGCTTTCAACACCTCCCGCGAGCTTGAGGTGACGGTGACCTTGTCCATCAGCCCGAAACGCTGGGCCATTTCCCGGATCGCCAGCACGGTGGTTGCCGCACGGGTGCGCGATGCGCTTTTGACTTCCAGTTGCCAGTGATCGAAGTCGCACTGTTCAAACAGTTCTTCCAGGCGTGGGATCGGGCAGGGGTTGACCCAGCCCGGGCCGCCTTTGCGCGCGTCCATCTTGACCAGGTCGGCGGCTGAATACTCGACGACCTTGCCGCGTCGGTCGGTGGTGCGCTTGAGGGTTGGGTCGTGAATGACCATCAGCTCGCCGTCCATGGACAGGTGCAAATCCAGTTCGCAACGGCGCACGCCGTGCTTGAGGCATTCCTGGAAGCTGGTCAGGGTGTTTTCCGGTGCTTCGCCTTTGGCACCGCGGTGGCCATAAATCAGGGTCACAGTTGCTCCTTTACGCCAGGGTTCCTGGCTGGATGGATGGCGCGACGCGCCATTCAGTGTTCGTATTCAGGTGTCGGATTCGTCGCTTTTTTCCCGCGCCAGGCGCCGTTCCTGGGCCTGTTTCTGCAGGATATAGCGCGCCAGCAACTGGCGTTGGGCATCGGTCATGGCTTCGAATTCCGTGCCGATCTCAAAGCCGCCGGTCTTGGCATCGCAATGGGTGACTTTAGCTCGCAGCAACAGGCCCAGCGCCTGGGGCATCAGCACCAGCTTGACCGCCAGGTGGCTGTCGGGCTGGATCGCCGTGGGGTTCAGGAACTCGATGCCACCTTCAGAGATAACTACCGGCTGCGGCGTCCCGATCTCGCCGAGCAGGCTTTGCGCCATGATCTGACTGAGCAAATCCATGCGTTTGTTCTGCACTTTGAGGAAGGCGGCGAGGGTGCGGTCCCGCTCGCCGATCTGGCGCAGCAGGTGCTGGGATTCGAATTCACTCAGGTGTAACTCGCTGAGTAGATTGAACAGCGGGGAATCATCCAGCAATACTTCCTTGCTCAACGCTTCCGGGGCCGACAGCGGGGTAATTTCCAGTGCGATCATGTCCTCGATACGGTAGTATTCGCGGCGATCTTCTTCATCTAATGTCGACATGGCGAACCCAAGGCAGCGGTGATGGTCTGAGTGTAAAGCTGCTTACCTGACCCCGCCACAAGGACGTCTTCTTTTCCTCCGAACAAGCCCCGACATGTTCAGACCTCTCTTCGTATTTATTGGCACGCGTTATACCCGTGCAAAACGTCGCAATCATTTTGTGTCGTTCATTTCCTTGACCTCGATGATCGGGCTCGCCCTTGGCGTTGTCGTGATGATCGTGGTGTTGTCGGTGATGAACGGCTTCGATCATGAGATGCGCACGCGCGTGCTGGGCATGGTGCCCCACGCGACCATCGAGTCGGGTGAGCCCATCAGCGACTGGCAAAGCCTGGCCGCCAAGGTCAAGCAGAACCCCAAAGTGCTGGCGGTCGCGCCGTTCACCCAAATGCAGGGCCTGTTGACCAACGACGGCAAGGTGCAGAAAGTCCTGCTCAATGCCATCGACCCGGCGCAGGAACGCAACGTCTCGATCATCGATAACTTCATGCAGCAGGGCAAACTGGACGACTTGTCGCCCGGCAGCTTTGGCATCGCGATCGGCGACAAGGCCGCGGCCAAGCTCGGCGTGGGTATCGGCGACAAGCTGACCTTCGTCGCCCCGGAAGTCACCGTGACCCCGGCCGGCATGTTCCCGCGCATGAAGCGCTTTACCGTGGTCGGCATCTTCCACGTCGGCGCCGGTGAGATCGACGGCTACCTGGGCCTGACCAACCTGACTGACCTGGCCCGCCTGCATCGCTGGAAGCCGGACCAGGTCCAGGGCCTGCGCCTGAAGTTCAACGACCTGTTCGACGCGCCGCGTACCTCGTGGGAAATCGCCCAGCACCTGGGTGAAAACCAGTACTACGCCCGCGACTGGACCCGTACCCACGGCAACCTGTACCAGGCCATCCGCATGGAAAAAGCCATGATCGGCCTGCTGTTGCTGCTGATCGTCGCCGTGGCGGCCTTCAACATCATCTCCACGCTGGTGATGGTGGTGAACGACAAGAAGGGCGATATCGCGATCCTGCGCACCCTAGGCGCTACGCCGGGGCAGATCATGGCGATTTTCATGGTGCAGGGCACCGTGATTGGCGTGGTGGGTACCTTGATCGGCACTGCGGTGGGGATTCTCGCCGCGCTGAACGTCAGCGCTGCCATCGCCGGCCTTGAAGTGTTGATTGGCCACAAATTCTTGAATTCCGACGTCTATTTCATCGATTACCTACCGTCCCAGGTGCAGAGCCAGGACGTGTTGATGATCGGTGCTGCGGCGTTGGTCCTGAGCTTCCTTGCCACCCTGTATCCAGCCTGGCGCGCGGCACGTACCCAGCCAGCGCAGGCTTTACGTTATGAGTGAATCGGGCATGAGTGAAAAAGCAATCCTGAGCTGCCGCAACCTGGGCAAATCCTACGAGGAAGGCCCGGAGTCCGTGGTGGTGCTGTCCAACCTGCAGTTGGAACTGCACCCGGGCGAGCGCGTGGCGATCGTCGGCAGTTCCGGCTCCGGCAAAAGTACCTTGCTCAACCTGTTGGGCGGCCTTGATACGCCGTCCCAGGGCAGCGTGTGGCTGGCCGGCGAAGAACTGTCGGCCCTGGGCGAAAAGGCTCGTGGCCAGTTGCGCAATCGCTCGCTGGGCTTTGTTTACCAGTTCCACCACTTGCTGCCTGAGTTCACCGCCCTGGAAAACGTCTGCATGCCGCTGTTGATCGGCAAGACCGCCATTCCCGAGGCGCTCCAGCGTGCCAAGGCGTTGCTGGAGCGGGTTGGCCTGGGCCATCGCCTGGAGCACAAGCCGGCTGAATTGTCCGGCGGTGAGCGCCAGCGTGTGGCGATTGCCCGCGCCCTGGTCAACAACCCGGGCCTGGTGATGCTCGACGAGCCCACCGGCAACCTCGACTCCCACACCGCCCAGGGCATCAAGGACTTGATGCTCGAACTGAGCACCCAGATGCGCACCGCGTTCCTGGTGGTGACCCATGACATGAGCATGGCCCGCCAGATGGACCGTGTGTTGCACCTGCAGGAAGGTCATCTGGTCGCCATCTGACCTGTTTCAAGCCCGGCGCCTGACGCCGGGTTTTCTATTTTTTCAACGGTGCCCGCGAATGTTCAGACCGTTATCGATTTTCATCGGCACGCGCTATACCCGCGCCAAGCGCCGCAACCGTTTTGTTTCGTTTATCTCGATGACCTCGATGATCGGCCTCGCCCTGGGCGTGCTGGCGATGATCGTGGTGCTGTCGGTGATGAACGGTTTCCAGCGGGAAATGAGCTCGCGCATTCTCGGCATGGTGCCCCACGCGACCATCGTTGGCGTCAAGCCGATCAGCGATTGGCAGCCGGTGGCGGCGGCGGCGATGAAAAATCCTGAAGTCACCGCTGCGGTACCGTTCACACAGATGGACGGCATGCTCTCCTACAAGGGCGGAATGCAGCCGATCGAGATCAGTGGCGTTGATCCGGCCCAGGAAGGCAAGGTGTCGATTGTGGCCCAGCATATTGTCCAGGGCCGTCTTGAAGATCTGAAACCAGGCGAGTTCGGTGTAGTGATCGGTGAGATCACAGCCCGGCGTTTCCGCCTGAACGTTGGCGACAAGCTGACCTTGATCGTCCCGGAAATCAGCAGCGCACCCGGTGGCATCACCCCGCGCATGCAGCGGTTGAATGTGGTCGGTGTGTTCAAGGTGGGGGCGGAGCTGGACGGCTCCATGGCGTTGATCCACATGGCCGACGCCGCCGAGATACAGCATTGGGAACCGAACCAGGTGCAAAGTGTGCGTCTGGCGGTGAAGGACCTGTACGCGGCGCCCAAGGTTTCGGCGGATATCGCCGCCAGCCTCGGCGCCGACTACAAGGCGGACGACTGGACCCACACCCAGGGCAGCCTGTTCAGCGCGATGAAGATGGAAAAGACCATGATCGGCCTGCTGTTGCTGATGATCGTTGCCGTGGCGGCGTTCAACATCATCGCGACTTTGATCATGGTGGTGAACGACAAGGGCGCCGACATTGCGATCCTGCGTACCATCGGCGCCACGCCACGGCAGATCATGGCGATCTTCATGGTGCAGGGCACGGTGATCGGGATCGTCGGCACCTTGATCGGCGGCATCCTGGGCGTGATCGCGGCGCTGAACGTCAGTGAACTGGTGGGGTGGCTGGAGCGGGTGACCGGGCAGCATATCTTCAGCTCGGACGTGTATTTCGTCAGCAACCTGCCTTCGCAATTGCAGGGCGGGGATGTGGTGCTGATTTGCTCGGCGGGGTTTGTGTTGAGCTTCTTGGCGACGATCTACCCAGCGTATCGGGCGGCGAAGATTGAGCCGGCGCATGCCCTGAGATATTCGTAGTTCTTAAGACCGCTATCGCAGGCAAGCCAGCTCCCACATTTGACCGCGTTCGCCAGAACAACTCAGTCTAATGTGGGAGCTGGGCTTGCCCGCGATGAGGCCGGTACAGCTTGCATCAATACCCCCGCGGCAACGCCATCACAAACCGCGACCATCCCGTCCCCGACTCACAGAAAATCTGCCCGCCATGGGCCCGCACAATCGACTGGGTAATCGCCAGCCCCAGCCCTGCATGCTCGCTACTCCCTTCATGACGCGCCGGATCTGCGCGGTAAAACCGGTCAAACAACCTTGGCAGCAACGCCTCCGGAATGCCTTCCCCGGTGTTTTCCACACTCAGCGTCACGCCTTGCATACCCTCGGCAATCCGCACGCTGACTTCGCCACCCGGCGGGGTGAACCGCAGTGCGTTATCCAGCAGATTGGAAATCGCCCGGCGCAACATGCTGCGGTCGCCTGAGGTATTGGCGGCGCCTTCCCGAACCAGCCGCACCTGGACGTCCTCTGCCAGTGGCGTAAAAAATTCCAGCAATGCGTCCACTTCGTCCGCCAGCATCAGTTTTTCGCGCTTGGGCATCAGCAGCCCATGGTCTGCCTTGGCCAGGTACAGCATGTCGTTGACCAACTGCGCCATCCATTGCAGTTCCTCAAGGTTGCTGTGCAGGGCCTCGCGGTAGTCCTCCAGCGCCCGTGGCTGTGTGAGGATGACTTGGGTCTGTGTCAGCAAATTCGACAGCGGCGTGCGCAATTCATGGGCGATGTCGGCAGAGAACGCCGACAGCCGCTGGAAGGCGTCGTCCAGGCGCCCAAGCATTGCGTTGAAGGATTGGGCCAGTTCCGCCAGTTCGGCCGGCATCTGTTCCTGGGGCAGACGTTGGGTCAGGGAGTGGGCGGACACGCTGCCAGCCACTTCGCTCATGCGCCTCAAGGGTCGCAACCCGCTGCGGGCCGCCCAGGCGCCGAGCAGGGCGGTGGCCAGGGCGGAAAGGCCGACGGTCAGCCAGATCAGATGCTGCATGCGTTGCAGGAAGTGTTGATGGTGGGTGATGTCGAGCATCAGGGTCAGCTGTGGCGAGTCGGCGTTGCCGGAAACAAGGGGCGCGTTGTACACCCGGTAATCGGTTCCGGCGTTCTGCACGCTGTGCAGGCCAGGTTCCTGGGGCAAGGTGACGCCCGGTGCACCATCGAACCAGCGCTGATTGCCGGCGGTGATGCGCAGGGCCAGGTCGGGCTGGCGATTGAGTTCTTCGCGCAGTTTCGCCTCTTGTAACGCAAATAGCTCGGGAGTGCCCGCACCCTGCAATGTGCTGCGCAACGCTATCAGCTTGCCGTCGAGCAACTGCTGGTCCAGCTCGATGAAGTGCACCTCGCTGGCGTGGTTGAACAATACGCCCGCCAACAGCGAGACCACCGCGGTACAGCCGGCAAACAACAGCGCCAGGCGGCTGGTCAGGGAAATCCGCTTGATCAACTGAACCGCTCCTCAAGCACGTAGCCCATGCCGCGCACGGTGTGAATCAACTTGTTGGGGAAGCTGTCGTCGACTTTCAAGCGCAGGCGGCGGATCGCGACTTCGATGATGTTGGTGTCGCTGTCGAAGTTCATGTCCCATACCTGGGAGGCAATCAGTGATTTGGGCAGTACTTCGCCCTGGCGGCGTAGCAGCAGTTCCAGCAGGGAGAATTCCTTGGCCGTTAGGTCGATGCGCTGGCCGTCGCGCTCCACCCGGCGGCGGATCAAGTCCAGGCGCAGGTCGGCCAGTTGCAGGCTGGTTTCCTGGGGCGTACTGCTGCCACGGCGCAACAGGCTGCGCACCCGGGCCAGCAATTCGGAAAAAGCGAAGGGCTTGACCAGGTAGTCGTCGGCGCCCAGTTCCAGGCCATGCACCCGGTCTTCCACCGCGTCCCGTGCGGTCAGGAACAGCACGGGCATGTCGAGCCCGGCGCTGCGTACCGCCTGGAGGATTTGCCAGCCATCCCGGCCTGGCAGCATCACATCGAGGATCAACAGGTCGTAGTCGCCGGTCAGCGCGAGGTGTTGGCCGCTGGTACCGTCGGCCACCAGTTCGGTGTTGAACCCGGCCTCGGCCAGGCCCTGGCGCAGATAATGGCCGGTTTTCGGTTGGTCTTCGACGATCAGCAGTTTCATGGGCGGCTCATGGTTTTACGTAAACACAGACGTTATACAGCGCGCGCCCTACAGCAGGCTCAAGCTGACAAAGTTGTAATCTAGCCGTCAGTTGGCTGGCAGCGCGGCGTTTGTAAAGTGTCCCACAGACTGATTCAGAACCTTTGGAGTGTGACCATGTTTTTGCGTAAACCCTGGCTGTTGGCTGGCTGCCTGATGGCGCTGAGTTTTCCAGTGCTGGCGTCCCCGGCCGAAACCTTCGCCTTCGGTGAGGCTGCACCCGCCGCCAAGGCCACGCGCACCGTGGAAGTGGTGCTGCAGGACATTTCCTTTTCGCCCAAGGCTATTGATGTAAAAGCCGGTGAGACCGTGCGCTTCGTATTGATCAACAAAGGCCAGTTGCTTCACGAGTTCAACCTGGGCGACGCGGCGATGCACGCTGCGCACCAGCAGGAAATGCTCAAGATGCAGGCCAGCGGCATGCTGACGGCTACCGGCATGGGCAAAATGGACCACAGTGCGATGGGCCATGGCGACATGGGCGGCATGAAACACGACGACCCCAACAGCGTACTCGTAGAGCCGGGCAAGACCGCCGAACTGACCTGGACCTTCGTCAAGACCACCGGCCTGGAGTTCGCCTGCAACATCCCTGGCCACTACCAGGCGGGCATGGTTGGCAAGCTGACCGTCAGCCAGTAAGCAACTGGGGTGCAAAGGCGGGTAGAATGGCCGCGTTTATTTAGCCAGGTTTCCGCCATGCATCCCGCAGCCGAACATTCGCCGCTGGGCAAGTCCAGTGAATACATCTGCACCTACACCCCTTCGTTGTTGTTCCCGATTCCCCGCGCCGCCAAGTGGGCCGAGCTGGGCCTGAGCGCCGAGACGCTGCCGTATAAAGGCGTGGATTTCTGGAACTGCTTCGAACTGTCCTGGCTGCTGCCTTCCGGCAAGCCCGTGGTGGCCATCGGTGAATTCAGTATCCCGGCCGACTCGCCGAACATCATCGAGTCGAAGTCCTTCAAGCTGTACCTCAACTCACTGAACCAGACTGCGTTTGCCGACGTGCAGAGCCTTGAGGCGACCTTGCACACCGACCTGAGTGCAGCCGCCGGCAAGCCGGTTGGCGTACGCATCCGCAGCCTGGGCGAGGTTGAAGCCGAAGGCGTGGTCGCGTTGCCGGGTGTGTGCATTGATGACCTGGACATTACGGTCAGCAACTATGAGCACCCGCGCCCGGAACTGCTGCGTTGCGACGATTCGCGTGTGGTGGAAGAGAGCGTCCACAGCCATCTGCTCAAGTCCAACTGCCCGGTGACCAGCCAGCCTGACTGGGGCAGCGTGGCGGTGGAGTATCGCGGTGCGGCGCTGGACCACGCCAGCCTGCTGGAATACCTGGTGAGCTTTCGCCAGCATTCGGACTTCCATGAGCAGTGTGTGGAGCGGATCTTCCTCGATCTGCAGCGTTTGCTCAAACCGGAGAAACTGACGGTGTATGCGCGGTATGTGCGTCGCGGTGGGCTGGATATCAACCCGTATCGCAGCACTGAAGATCTGCAGTTCCAGAACTTGCGCCTGGCTCGTCAGTAGCCTTCACACAAAATAAATGTGGGAGCGGGCTCGCCCCCACGTTGGGTAGGTGCCCGGCTGTTAGATCCCGATATTACCCAGGGTCAGCACAATATTGCGCAGGGTCCCGGCGATGCCCGGGTGGTCCAGTTCGAAGCGCTCTACCGCCTGGTTCACACCGTCGGCGATACTCGGATCCTGAATGGCGCCTTCCAGCGGCTCCTGAACCTCCAGTTCAGCAATCAATGTTTGCAGCTCTTCGCGCTTTTCGAGTGGCATTTCTGGATTCTGATCCAATTGCTCGCGCAAAATTTTGACCTGTTCTTGCAGTTGTTCGCGGGCAGGCATGGCGTTCTTCCTTTTATCGATAGGCACTGGCATAGACCGCGGCACGCCGTGAAAGGTCTACGGGCTGACCTGTAGATTAATCCACTGGCGCCGACTGTGCATGATCTCGATCAGGGCTTCTCGCCTTTGAGCTGGCGCAGGCTGATGTCTGCCAGGCAGGTGTGCAGTTCGCCGAGGTGGTCAATTACCGAATGCACGCCCAGGCCATAGAGCGCGACAGTGGCTTTGGCACGCTTATGCTCGCGTTCCTTCTCGCTGAGTGCTTGCCATTGCTCCGTAGAGACCCCGCACAGTGAACCGCAGGATGCCAGGCCGATGGTCCACAGGCCGGCGTTGAGCCCCGATTGCAGCAGGCGCGGTTCGCCGCTGACCAGGACGCAGCCTTCAAGGCGTTCGATGTTCAGTTCCATCAACGCTTGCCAGCATGCGTGGGGCGCGGGCCAGCGGGTAGAGGAGGGTTTGGCGGCCTTGATCCAACGTGGTAACCCCGCGGCCAAAGGCATGCAAACCGAAACAGGTAACTCATCCAGCCATGCGCAAGGAACGCGCTGTTCTTCGAGGCTGCGCAGGATTTTGAGGGCGCCGACAGTGGCATGGGAGTCGCTTGAGCGCGCAGAGCCGGCGCGGGCCTGGGAACCAAAATCCACCAGGCAGCCACTAAGCCCGAACAGTACGGCCGTCAGGGACGGGACACTGGCAGTAACAATTTCGGCGTGTGGCATTTCGACGTCCCTGAAATAACAGTGACGCTACCGAACGCTGATGACAGGCAAGTTACATCGGCTGTAATTGTAGGAATTTTGTGCATTTGCCGAATGACATTTCTGCAAGGCTGCCTAATCCGACACTTCCGTCATATACTGACGGCCTCATTCAGGGCATAGCGCCCATGACAGACCATTCAAGGAGTTCAAGCTATGCGCTGGAGCCAATGTCTAGCTCAGCTAACCGTGTGTGCCAGTGTGTTGCTGGTTCCTTTCGCGGCCCAGGCGGCCTCGGAAGATGATCCATGGGAAAGCATCAACCGCCCGATCTTCACCTTCAACGACACCGTTGACACCTACGCCCTCAAGCCTTTGGCCCAAGGGTATCAGTTCGTCACCCCGCAGTTCGTGCAGGACGGTGTGCACAACTTCTTCCGCAACATCGGCGACGTCGGCAACTTTGCCAACGACGTGCTGCAACTCAAGCCGCATGCTGCCGGCGTCGACACTGCCCGCCTGCTGATGAACACCACGTTCGGCGTGCTGGGTTTCATTGATGTCGGCACCAAAATGGGGCTGCAACGCAACGACGAAGACTTCGGCCAGACCCTCGGCCACTGGGGTGTCGGCAGCGGTCCTTACGTGATGCTGCCGCTGCTGGGCCCAAGCACCCTGCGTGACGCGCCGTCCAAGTACGTGGACAGCTACACCGAACCATACCGCTACATGAATGATATCGACTGGCGTAACAGCACCATGGGGCTCGACATTATCGACACCCGCGCCAGCCTGCTGTCTTCCGAGAAGCTGATCAGCGGCGACAAATACACCTTCATCCGCAATGCGTACCTGCAAAACCGCGAGTACAAGGTCAAGGACGGCAAGGTTGTAGACGATTTTTAAGCCTCGGGCTTGAATGCAGAAGGCGGCCCTCGGGCCGCCTTTTTTGCGAGCGGAATTTGAGGTTTGCCGGTGGGTTACGTCCTTACTTTGCGTCGCGGTTTTATGCGTTCTTATAACCACCGGTGATTTGCGATGTAAAGACGCCCGGCGACCATCGCCATGAGCTTGAAACCCCTGGCGGATGGGAGTACCGTCTGCGCCTTAGAAGGGCACCTCTGCTTTACCTTTGTGCATGGGCAATATCCCGGCGCTTTGTAGGACAGAGAGGCTAGAAAGCGAATCCAGTAGTGAGCCCGGCCATTGTCGAGCTGCCTACGCCAACCTAATTCTGGCGCCGTTTGCCCACATGCAGAAAACCAGTGCCACGCTGCTGATAATCGATGACGACGAAGTAGTGCGCGCGAGTCTCGCGGCCTATTTGGAAGACAGTGGCTTCAGCGTCCTGCAGGCCAGCAACGGCCTCCAGGGTCTCCAGGTATTCGAGCGCGACAAGCCCGACCTTGTGATCTGCGACCTGCGCATGCCTCAGGTGGGCGGCCTTGAGCTGATCCGCCAGGTGACCGACCTTTCCCCGCAGACGCCGGTGATCGTCGTGTCCGGTGCCGGCGTGATGAACGATGCCGTCGAGGCCTTGCGCCTGGGCGCCGCCGACTACCTGATCAAGCCCCTGGAAGACCTGGCGGTGCTGGAGCACTCGGTGCGCCGCGCCCTGGATCGTGCACGGTTGCTGCTGGAAAACCAGCGTTACCGTGAAAAGCTCGAAACCGCCAACCGCGAACTCGAAGCCAGCCTGAACCTGCTCCAGGAAGACCAGAATGCCGGTCGCCAGGTGCAGATGAACATGCTGCCGGTGAGCCCGTGGACCATCGACGAGTTCAAGTTTGCCCACCAGATCATCCCGTCGCTGTACCTGTCGGGTGATTTTGTCGACTACTTCCGCGTTGATGAGCGGCGTGTCGCGTTCTACCTGGCCGACGTTTCCGGCCACGGCGCCTCCTCGGCATTCGTGACCGTGTTGTTGAAGTTCATGACCACACGGCTGTTGTTCGAATCCAAGCGCAATGGCACCTTGCCGGAGTTCACCCCTTCGCAAGTGCTGGGCCACATCAACCGGGGCCTGATCAGCTGCAAGCTGGGCAAGCACGTGACGATGGTCGGCGGCGTGATTGATGAAGAAACGGGTCTTTTGACCTACAGCATTGGCGGTCACCTGCCATTGCCGGTTTTATACACTCCAGACAGTGTGCGTTACCTGGAAGGGCGTGGTTTACCAGTGGGCTTGTTCAATGAAGCCACCTATGAAGACCACATCCTGGAGCTACCGCCGACATTCAGCCTGACGCTGATGTCCGACGGTATCCTGGACCTTTTGCCAGAGCCTACACTCAAAGAGAAAGAAGCCGCCTTACCCCAACGGGTCAGGTCGGCGGGCGGCAGCCTGGATGGCCTGCGGCAGGTTTTTGGATTGGCCACGCTAGGGGAGATGCCGGATGATATCGCCCTATTGGTGTTGAGCAGGAATCTTTGATGAGTACCGGAAGAATCCAATTCGCCGAGCAAGACGGGACTTTTGTCCTGAAGTTTGTCGGTGAAGTGCGCCTTACCTTGTGTTCGGCGCTGGACGCGACGATTGAGCGGATCTTCACAGCCTTGAATTTCTCGGCGATCGTGATCGATCTGACCGAAACCCGCAGCATCGATAGCACCACCCTTGGGCTGTTGGCCAAGTTGTCCATTCTGTCTCGGCAGAAGGTCGGACTGCTGCCGACTGTCGTCACCACCCACGAAGACATCACCCGTCTGTTGCAGTCCATGGGTTTTGATCAAGTGTTCAACATCGTTGACCGCCCGATCCCGTGCCCGGAATGCCTGACCGACCTGCCATCCCAGGACCAGTCCGAGGAAGTGGTACGGATCAAGGTGCTGGAAGCCCACAAGATCCTGATGGGCTTGAACGACTCCAACCGCGAGGCGTTCCACGACCTGGTGAATGCGCTGGAGCGCCACTGAGTTTATAGCTGCCTCTTTTAAAAAAGAGCCAGGCACGAAAAAGGGCGGTACCCGCGAGGGTACCGCCCTTTTTGCCGTCGCCCGTTTTTAGAGCTTGGCGGTCAACAGCGCTTCGAGTTTTTCCTGGTCACGGGCGAACTGACGAATGCCCTCGGCCAGCTTCTCGGTGGCCATCGCATCTTCGTTGGATTCCCAACGGAACTGCGCTTCGGTCAAGTGCACACGAGCCTCACCTGCATGGCCTGGCGCCAGCTTGCGCTCCAGCTTGCCATCGTCGGCAGCCAGTTTCTCCAGCAGGTCCGGGCTGATGGTCAGGCGGTCACAACCGGCCAGCTCTTCGATCTGGCTCAGGTTACGGAAGCTCGCACCCATTACCACGGTCTTGTAGCCATTGGCCTTGTAGTAGTTGTAGATGCGCGTCACCGACTGCACGCCCGGATCATCGGTACCGGTGTAGTCGTTGCCGTTGGCCTTCTTGTACCAGTCGTAGATACGGCCCACGAACGGCGAAATCAGGAACACGCCGGCTTCAGCGCAAGCCACGGCCTGGGCGAAGGAGAACAGCAGCGTCAGGTTGGTCTGGATGCCTTCTTTTTCCAGCTGCTCGGCGGCGCGGATGCCTTCCCAGGTGGAAGCGATCTTGATCAGCACGCGGTCGCGGCCAACGCCGGCCTTGTCGTACAGGTCGATCAAACGATGCGCGCGCTTGAGTACCGCGTCGGTATCGAATGACAGGCGGGCATCCACCTCGGTGGAAATACGGCCGGGCACCACTTTGAGGATTTCCTGGCCGACGGCTACCGCGAAACGGTCGCTGGCCAGGCCTACGTCGCCGTTGCAGTCGGCAACGCACTCATCCAGCAGCTTGGCATACGCCGGGATCGATGCGGCCTTGAGCAGCAGGGAAGGGTTGGTAGTGGCGTCTTGCGGCTTGAGCTTGGCGAGAGTCGAAAAATCGCCGGTATCGGCTACTACGGTGGTGAATTGCTTGAGTTGTTCCAGCTTGGAAGTCATGGGCGTGCTCTGTCCTGTGGGTCTGATGACATTACCCGAGCGCTGACAGCCGCTCAAGGGCGCAAATGCATTCGATCGTTTGCGAGGGCAACAACCTGAAAACAGCCGTTTGAATCACCGGCCAGTGCTGAATAAGAGGCCAAAACAGCCAGCAGGTTCAACCTGACTGCCCGATGACCACCCAACCTCCCTGATGTACTCCCATCCAAATGTGGGAGCGAGCTTGCTCGCGAAAGCGCAGTGTCAGCCTCCAGATAAACCCACTGACACCCCAATCACCGCCCCTCCAACAATTCCCCAGCCTTATCCAGCAACGCCAGCGGATCACTGGCCTTATGAATATCCACCGACAACAACTGCCGAAACTTCCGCGCCCCCGGGAAACCGGTCCCCAGCCCCAGTACATGGCGGGTGATGTGATGCATCGAGCCACCTGTCGCCAAGTGTTCGGCTATATAAGGACGCAACTGCGCCAGCGCCTCCGCACGGGTGATCACCGGCGCGGTGCTATCAAACAGCTGTTGATCCACTTCGGCCAGCAAATACGGATTGTGATAAGCCTCGCGACCGAGCATTACACCGTCAAAGGTCTGCAAATGCTCCTGGCATTGCTCAAGCGTCTTGATCCCGCCGTTGAGAATGATCTCAAGCTGCGGAAAATCCTGCTTCAACTGCGCGGCGACGTCGTAGCGCAAGGGCGGGATGTCCCGATTTTCCTTCGGTGACAGACCTTCCAGAATCGCAATGCGCGCATGCACGGTGAAACTGGTGCAGCCCGCGTCCTTCACCTGGCCGACGAAATCGCATAGCTCGGCGTAACTGTCCCGGCCATTGATACCGATGCGGTGCTTAACCGTCACGGGGATCGAGACCGCGTCCTGCATGGCCTTCACACAATCCGCCACCAAAGCAGGATGCGCCATCAGGATCGCGCCGATCATGTTGTTTTGCACCCGGTCGCTTGGGCAGCCGACGTTCAAGTTCACTTCGTCGTAACCGGCGTCCTGGGCCATACGGGCGCAGGCGGCCAGGTCCGCGGGGACGCTGCCGCCCAACTGCAGGGCGAGTGGATGCTCGGCCTCGTTGTGGCGCAGGAAGCGTTCGTGGTCGCCGTGGAGGATCGCGCCGGTGGTCACCATCTCGGTGTAGAGAAGGGTGTTTTTGGAGAGCAGGCGCAGGAAGAAGCGGCAGTGTCTGTCAGTCCAATCCATCATAGGTGCAACGGAGAAGCGACGGGAGAACGATGGGGTTGGTGCGATAGGTGAGGACATTGGGATCTGAGGTGGAAAAGGCGAAGGGCGGACAGTTTAACAGGAATGGGTCCACTCCCGTGGCCGGCAGTGCCAGAGCTTCAGCCACCCTGGCACGGTTTCAGCCTATTTCTTTTGTTTGTCAGGCGCTTGAGTCAGAGCCGACGCCGCCACAGATTTTACATCCGGCGGCGTGCTCGGATCCGCCAGCAGCTTTGCTGCTTTTGACGCGACGCTTTCACTGGTTTTTTCGTCTTTAGCCATTACCTGAGGTTCCCTGAATATAGGTCGCCGGATCATCTGAATTGATGCCCGGTCGGATTTAATATGTAGGAGCTAACTGTTGATATCGCCAATCAGAATATGTGCCGGGATAATTCGTCGCCAAAACGACATCAAGCTGAACCAACACTGTCGCCCGGTAAGGTTTCATAATTCTCACGGATGTTAAGGCCTACGCTCACACCGACAAGAGGGTATGCCCACGCCTCCAGTCCACAGGGAATTTAAAATGATCTCCAATCTCGTCAAAGTCGCGATGGTCGCTGGTACGTTGCTGTTGGCTGCTTGTTCGTCGGGTTCATCGGGCGTGAGTAGCGACCCTTGTTTCACCGGCGGATGCCAGGCCTTTGGCGACCACAGCCCCAGCAAAGCCGCCAAGATGAGTTTTGGGGGCAGTGCGCTGGGGAGTAGTTATGGGGAGTATGGTTCGGGGTTGTTGCATGATGACTGACTGAGCGAGTGGGGCAGTCATTTACTGGGTGACTGACCCACCGCTTTCGCGAGCAAGCTCGCTCCCACATTGGATCGTGGGCGGGCTTTGGAGGTGTGGCGTTAGTGCCCGCCCTTCATACGTCGTGCGATCAGGTAGATGCCCAAGCCAACAAGTGCCGTGGCCGCGCCAATGTAGCCCGTGCTGGTCCACCCATACCCCGCCGTAATCGCCATCCCACCCAACCACGGGCCTAGCGCATTCGCCAGGTTGAACGCCGCGTGGTTGGACGCCGCCGCCAGGCTTGGTGCTTCATGAGCAATATCCATCAAGCGGATTTGCAGCGGTGCGGCCATGGCAATCATGGTGCCGACCAGACCGATGCCCAGCAGTACGCTCCACAGCGAACTCGCGGCGAAGGTGAAGAAAATCAGCACGGCCATCGACCACACGATGATCCAACCCACTGCGCGAAATTGCAGGCGGTCAAACAGCTTGCCGCCGGCGATGTTGCCAATGATGCCGCCTACGCCAAACGCAGCCAAGCCGAATGGGATCCACTGCGGCGACACTTTGGTCACCTCCAGCATGGTCGGCGCCAGGTAGCTGAACACGCAAAACATCCCGGCAAACCCAATAGCGCCAATCGACAGCGCCATCCACACCTGTGGTTTGGTGAAGGCGCGCAGTTCTTTGCGTGGGTCGCTGCGCGGTTCGTCGTGGCGGTCCGGGACGAATTGCCACACCAGCGCGATGGTGCACAGGGCGATGGCGCTGACCAGCGCGAACGCCGAGCGCCAGCCAAAGTGTTGACCGAGGAAGGTGGCGATGGGGTTGCCGAGCAGCATGGCCAGGGTCAGGCCCATCATTACGCGGGCCACGGCGCCGGCGCGTTTGTCGTTGGGCACCATGCTGGAGGCGACCACGGCGGCGATGCCGAAGTAGGCGCCGTGAGGCAGGCCGCAGATAAAGCGAAAAGCCACCAGTGAGCCGAAGGTCGGGGTAAATGCCGTGGCCAGGTTGCCCAGGGCATACAGGCCCATCAGCAGCAGGAGCATGTGTTTGCGCAGCAATTTGGCGCCGAGGATCGCCAGCAGTGGAGCGCCGACCATCACGCCTAACGCGTAGGCGCTGATGGCATGGCCGACCTGAGGTTCGCTGAGATTGAGGTTGTGGGCGATGTCGGGCATCAAGCCCATGATGGCAAATTCGCCGGTGCCGATCGCGAATGCGCCCACGGCCATGGCAGCTTCCATTTTGGCGGCGCTGCGCGCGGGCAGCACGTGCCCGGGAGTTTGGTGGATAGACATGGATCGCTCTGTTTGGATGGATGACACGGTGCAGAGCCGACGATGCTACGCAAGCGGCGGTGAAGGTGTCTAGAACGGCGTGACGCGTGATCGTTCAGTTTCATCAAGGCGCCTGTGACGCCACGTCGCGGCCGCCAGGCTTGACACGCTCGCGCCAAAACCCGCGATTTAGAGCTGTCAATTGGCCAAACAGCGCATATCGGCCGCCTGCCGTGATATTCTGCGCGCCGTCCTGGTCTAGTCTTTCCTCCGTGCGTACACCCGTATACGTCCCGGCGGTTGGCTGTCGCCCAGGTAGCTGAAGCCAATAATGATAAGAAGTCAGCGCAGAAGGGACATAAAAGTGAGGTCGATGCATCGACCTTGTGTGCCCACCCTGCGGCCCTCATGAATGTGGAAACCTGCGGTGCGTTGCCTGGCGCGGCGTAAATCAGGGTCTCCCAGGATCAGGGGCAGTGGGGCGGATGGCGTTTTATCATAGGTGCTACTGATGTTTAAAAAAGTAAACACTGCCCTGCTGGGGCTGGCTTTGTCGATGGGGATCACGTCCGTTCACGCGGAAGAGGCAGAGAAAGTCGATGTGCTGCTGATCGGCGGCGGCATCATGAGTGCAACCCTGGGTGTGTGGCTCAACGAGCTGCAACCAGACTGGTCGATGGAGATGGTCGAGCGCCTGGATGGCGTGGCCGAAGAAAGCTCCAACGGCTGGAATAACGCCGGTACCGGTCACTCGGCCCTGGCTGAGCTGAACTACACCCCGGAAGACAAGAACGGCAACGTTGAAATCCCGAAAGCGGTCGAGATCAACGAGGCGTTCCAGATCTCCCGTCAGTTCTGGTCCTGGCAGGTCCAGCAGGGCGTCCTGAAGAACCCGCGTTCGTTCATCAACTCCACTCCGCACATGAGCTTCGTGTGGGGCGATGACAACATCAAGTTCCTGAAGAAGCGTTACGAAGCGCTGCAAGCGAGCCCGCTGTTCGCCGGCATGCAGTACTCCGAAGACCGGGCGCAAATCGCCAAATGGGTCCCGTTGATGATGGAAGGGCGTGACCCGAACCAGAAAATCGCGGCCACCTGGACCCCGATCGGTACGGACGTGAACTTCGGCGAGATCACTCGCCAGTTCGTCGCTCACCTGCAAACTACGCCGAAGTTCGACCTGAAACTGTCGAGCGAAGTGCAGGACATCACCAAGAACGCCGACGGCACCTGGCGTGTCAGCTACAAAAACCTGAAAGACGGCAGCAAGACTGAAACCGACGCCAAGTTCGTGTTCATCGGCGCAGGCGGCGGTGCACTGCACCTGCTGCAGAAGTCGGGCATTCCTGAAGCCAAGGAATACGCAGGCTTCCCTGTGGGTGGTTCGTTCCTGGTGACCGATAACCCAACGGTTGCCGAGCAGCACCTGGCCAAGGCCTACGGTAAAGCTTCGGTTGGCGCACCGCCGATGTCGGTTCCGCACCTGGACACCCGTGTGCTGGATGGCAAGCGTGTGATTCTGTTTGGCCCATTCGCCACCTTCTCGACCAAGTTCCTGAAAGAAGGCTCGTACCTGGACCTGCTGACCAGCACCACCACCCACAACATCTGGCCAATGACCAAAGTGGGTATCCGCGAATACCCGCTGGTCGAGTACCTTGCCGGCCAACTGATGCTGTCGGATGACGACCGCTTCAACGCCCTGAAAGAATACTTCCCGAACGCCAAGAAAGAAGACTGGCGCCTGTGGCAAGCCGGTCAGCGTGTGCAGATCATCAAGCGTGACGAAGAGCAGGGCGGCGTCCTGAAACTCGGTACCGAAGTGGTCAGCTCCGCCGACAACACCATCGCAGGCCTGTTGGGTGCATCGCCAGGCGCGTCCACCGCGGCTCCGATCATGCTGACCGTGCTGCAGAAAGTGTTCAAGGATCAGGTGGCTTCCCCGGCCTGGCAGGAAAAGCTGCATCAGATCGTGCCTAGCTACGGCACCAAGCTGAACGACAGTCCTGAAGCTGTGGCTAAAGAATGGGCCTACACCGCCAACATTCTGCAACTGACGCCTCCACCAGCGATTCCGCAGCTGACCGCTCCTAAGGCCACCGAGGCTGCCCAGCCTGCGGTTGAGCCGAGCAAGCCAGCTTCTGACCTCGCGCTGTAAGACGTTGGTGGGGGCCTGGCTCAGGACCCCGCCGATGTAAAAAGCCCGCTGAACCGGTAACGGTCAGCGGGCTTTTTGTTGGCTGTGGGTCAAGCGTCTTCTGGGCTGTTCAGGTCCAGGTAGGGCTGGATGTCCACGGTGTCAATCAACTCGTCGGGCAGGTAGCGCCTGGCGTATTCAAGGTAGATTCCCGAGCGCAGGAACAGGTCGAAAACCTGCGGATCAATGTGCTGGTCCTGTTTCATAAAGCCCATGATCTTGATCGCTTCCGACAACTTCTTGCCCTTTTTGTAGGGCCTGTCGACGGCCGTCAGTGCCTCGAAAATATCCGCGATGCCCATCATGCGTGCCGGCCAGCTCATTTGCTCACGGGTGAGGCGTTTCGGGTAGCCGTTGCCGTCCATTTTTTCATGGTGGCCGCCAGCTATTTCCGGGACTTGCTGGAGGTGGCGCGGGAACGGCAGTTTTTCCAGCATGCTGATGGTCTGGATGATGTGTTCGTTGATCTTGTAGCGCTCTTCTTCGGTCAGGGTGCCGCGGCCAATACACAGGTTGTATAGCTCTCCACGGTTATAAAGGTGCTCGGGAACCTTGACCTTGAAGCCATAAGGATTGTCGTCACTGAGGGTTTCACGCTCGCTGCGCGGGAACAGGTGGTCGGGGCGGTCGGCCAATAACGGTTCCAGGGTGGGAAGCTCTGCTTCAGCCGAACGTTGTTTACGCGCATTTTCTTCATGGGAGACGCCGAGACGGTCCGACAGTGTGCGTCGCCACGTGTAGTTGGCCAGTTGCTGCATGCGCTCAACGCGCTCCGGCGCCATGAACTCCCCGCCGATATTGCACTGGGCCACAAAGACGAAATCGTCATCCAGTTGCGCCAGTTTTTCGGTCAATTCGGTTTGTAATGCTTCGGCTGCGCCGCCAGCGGCGAGACCTTTCCAGTAGTCGAGTTCGGCGTCGCGCTTGAGCACCTCGAAGCGCATCCGCACCTCGTGAATGCGGTCATACAGTGTTTCAAGTTTGGTGGCTTTGTCGACTACGTATTCAGGCGTAGTGACTTTGCCGCAGTCGTGTAGCCACGCCGCAATATGCAACGCTTCCCACTGTTCTTCACTGAGCGCGAAATCCTTGAATGGCCCGTCTTTTTCCGCGCAGGCCGCATGGGCGAGCATTTTGGTGAGTTCGGGGACGCGCTGGCAGTGGCCGCCTGTGTAGGGGCTTTTGGCATCGATCGCACCGGCAATCAATTGGATAAACGACTCCAGCAGCGTCTTCTGCTCGTCAATCAGCCGCTGGGTGTTAAGGGCGATGGCGGCCGTACTCGACAGTGCTTCTACGAATGCCATCAGCGAGGGTGTAAGTGCTCGCTCGTTCTCATCCACGAGCAAGGCCAGGGCACCCAGTAATACACCGTTGCGGTCCTTCAGCGGTAACGCCCAAAGCGTCAGTGACGTTTGGATATCGCCCAGAAAACCAAAGTGGGTCTGAAGTTGTTCCCGGCTTAATCGCTCAGGTTTTGCCAGGGGTGTGTTCAGGGCCTGCACCAGCGGATCGCCCGGGTTATCGGCCAGTTCAATTGGCGTATCCTCGGCTGTTTCCCGCAGCTGATCGCCCCAACGCACTCGCGCCACTTTCAAATGGCTGGCATTGGCATCAGCCAGATAGATCAAGCCGCCTTGGGCACCGGTGATCCCCTGCATTTCCATCAGCAAACGCGCCAGCAGGTTCTGAAAGTTGGTCTCGCTGGACAGCACCCTCGACAGTTCCAAAAAATGCTGAATGGTCGTCTTCATGCTGCCCATCGCATGCGCCAGGTCGATCACTTCAGCGATATTTGATTTAACTTGCGTGGACGCTTCAAAGTTGAACTGTTCTATCTGCCCCGCTTGTTGGGTCAATGCTGCCAGGGGCCGGGATGCCGCCCGAGACATTGCCAGCGCAACAAGGATGCCCACGGCAAGAAACGCGAGGGAGATGAGCAAGCCTTTGTTTCGAGTGGCGATGGCATCGGCCATGAGCTCTCTATAGGGCGTTGTCATCCATAGCGCGAGATTTCCGGTGTCTGCCAGCGGCAGTTCAACGCGCATGCCTTGCCATTCACCGTCGCGCGTACCGAGGCTTAATCGGTCGTTGTGTTGGGTGGCCGCTGCCGCCACAAATTGTTGAGTCACCGGCAGACTTAGCTCATCCAGGCGCGCCAGGCGGTTTTCGCCATTACTGGTTGAGATCAAACGCGATCCCTTTTCAGAGCTGATCACCTCGTTCTTGCTATTGAGTATGGTCAGGTGCGACCCCGGGGTTATTTTGGCCGACAGCAGCAGTCGGTCGATGGAGTGCAAACTGATATCAACGCCCACAACCCCGGCGCCATTTTGTGTCGGCTGGGCAAAACTGACGCCGACTTCTCCTGTATCGAAAAACGGATATGGCTCTGTTACAAAAAGCTTTCCCTGGGACTTTGCCCCGTCGTACCACGGGCGTGTGCGCGGGTCGTACTGATCACCAGGATCGGCCCGGCGCTCCAGGACGGATAAGTCTTGCGCCAGGTACAGGTATTCACCAGCGTGCTTGCCGTCACGCGCGTGAATGTTCTGTACGACCCAGGCGGTACCTGGCAGGGGCAAGAACCTGGGATCGAGGGTTGAGCTTTCACTCCCGCGAAACACCATGAAGAAGTCGCCGGTGCCATAGCCTATGTATGCGCTCTGCACCGCAGGCTGGCTCTTGAGCAGGGTCACCAGAAACGGGATGCTGTCGAGCCGTTCTTCCAGCGTGGTGGCGTTCATCAAGCGTTGTTGGGACAGCAGGCCCGCGCTGAGTTCGGCGGGACCGTAGAGGTTTTGTAATTCCTTGAGAGTGAGTTGCCCGGCAATCTCGAAGCGCAGACGTGCTTCATCAGCCATGAACCGCTTGGTCTGCAGGAACTGATAGCTGAGGTTGATCAGTGCAAATAGCACCAGTAACCCGACGAACAGATAGGAGATATGCACGTAGAGCGGGACGCGACGAGATGGCATGTGCAGCAACCCTTCGAAATGGTTCGTCGTGTGACTATAGGTCGTATTTGCGGGGCCCGCGGCGCGTAAGGATCGGCCGGATACGATACTCGCCAGCGGGTTTCTACAGGGTTTACTGTCTGGGCGTGTACCCGTCACCGGCGGGCAGCGCCACTGCGCCACGCTGCGGCGATTTGTCGACGCGGTGCTGCTGCGGTTCGGTTCGTCCTAGACGCTGAAGCCGGCTTTGACCTGCTCATGCACATGCAGCGCCAACAGGTTGCTGCTATCGCCCAGCAGGTACAGGTGATGCACCGGCAATGGGGGCAATCCGGCCCTGGCAATCACACGGGTCAATCCCTTACCCATCCGGCTTTCTTCCATCAGGCCCACCGCCATCCCGCTGCGGATACAGGCCTCAACGGCGGGCGAACTGGCGCTTTCCAGTAGCACCCGGTAGTAAGTGCCGTGCTCCTTCAGCGCCCGAATCGCCGCAGCCCGATAAGGGCAGCCTGACAGTTGCACGGCAATCGGCAGCGGCGCCTGCTGTGGATAGCTGAAGTGTTCGGCGGCGACCCACAGCGGCTGAATTTTCCCCAGGCGTTCGCCTTGCTCCAAAGGCTGGGCGCTGACAACCAGGGCCAGGTCCAGTTGCTTGCTGTTGAACAATGCGAGCAATTCGCCGCTGGAGCGCGCTTCCACCTCCAGTTCCAGCAGCGGGTTGTCGGCGACCAGACGGGGCAGAAAATCCTGCATGAAGTCTGGCGCATACGAGTCAGGTAAACCCAGGCGGATTTTGCCCTGCATGCGTTGCGGCGTAAGGGACGCCAGCAAACGGTCGTGGCTCTTGAGGAACTCGGTGGTTTCACCGAGGAGTTTCTTGCCATACATGGTCAGCTCAACCCCTTGGTTGTTGCGGCTGAACAGGCGTTGGCCAACTTGGTCTTCGAGCTTTTGAATCTGAGTGGTCACGGTCGAGGCACTGCGGTGCACGTGATTGGCCGCTTCGTTGAATCGCTGAAAGCGGGCCACCGCGTGGAAGGTGCGCAACAGGTCGATGTTCAGGTGTTTGCTCATGATTCCACTTTTAAGGATTAGTGGTGCAGCTTATTCAAATATACAGAATCATGCGCGGCCCTTAGCCTTTCGGTCAATCAAGCCAACCGGAGGTTCTATGAAACGATCAACCTTGGGGCTGCTGCTGTTACAGGTGGTGTTCGTGCTGTCGTGGAGTTCGGGCTTTATCGGCGCGAAATTGGCGACCCGCAGCGATGGCATTTTTAATGTGCTGTTCTGGCGGTTTTTGTTGGTCTCGGTGTGCCTGGCGGTGTTTTTGAACGTGCGGCTGCTGAAGGTTTCCTGGACGTGCATCCGCCATCACGCGGTGATTGGTTTTCTCTCGCAGTTTCTCTATCTGACCTGTGTCTACGTGGCGATCCAGAACGGTTTGCCGCCGGGGATTGCGGCGATCATTGCGGCATTGCAACCGTTGATGACGGCTACTTTGTCATCGGGCAGTGTGGCCGAGCGCAGTGGCGCCTGGCAGTGGCTGGGGTTGGTGATCGGTTTCGCCGGTGTGTCGATTGTGATCGCCGGGCAATACCGCAACGGCGGCACCGACGTCGGGTTGGTCACCTATTTACTGCCGCTGGTGTCGGCGCTCGGTCTCACCGTGGCCACGCTGTACGAACGACGGGCGGCACGGGCTCAGTCCGGCGACCTTGGCCTGGCGTTGTTTATCCAATCGTTGTTGACCTTGATCGGCTTTAGCGCAGCAGTGTTGTACACCGATACGTTGAGTATTCCTCGATCCCCGGACGTATTGATCTCCATCATTTGGCTGACGGTGTTTTCTACCTTCGTCGCTTACCTGAGCCTGTGGCTGTTGCTGCGGGTCATGACGGCCACCCACGTGGCGGCGTTGGTGTACCTGGAGCCACCAGTGACGCTGGTGTGGGCCGCCGTGATGTTTGGCGACGTGATTCATGCATCGACGTACGCAGGGATCGCCGTGGTGGTGGCGGGGCTGATTCTGGTCCGCGTTAAACAGCCAGCGGCCGTGTGTACCTCCTGAAAAGGTCAGTTTTTCTTTACCTTAAGTCTGCCTGTGGGTTCAGCAACCTGACAGTTGGCACCTGTTAAAAAGTCTTATAGCCAAGCAGGAGCGCGGCTGGAACAAGGGGGCATTTTTTTACTGGAATAAACGCTGGGCGGTGACGCCCGAGGGTTCTGTATGTTGTTACGTTATGCGGCATTGGCGGCGTTGGTCGTCGCGGCTTCCGGGTGTGTAGAGGAGCGGGTCGTGCATGATCGACGACCGGTGCAGCGTGAATATGTAGAAGTCGTCGCGCCACAACCGCCGCCGGTGCAGGTTATCGAGGTCGAGCCCGAAGGGCGGCCGGGCTACCTGTGGTCGCGCGGTTACTGGCGTTGGGAAGGCGGGCGTTATATGGCCGTGCATGGCCACTGGGAGCCGCAGCGCCCAGGCTATCGCTATGTGCATCCGCATTGGGTACAGAGCAATGACGGCTATCACTGGCAGGGCGGCGGTTGGGTTCGCTGACCGTTTTCCGGTGGCTTAAATCGGCTTCTTTGTACCCAAAAGCCGAACTTCCCTGAGCAGCGCCGCGCCCAACTGGCCGGTGCCCAACTCCTTGTAACCCACCGCTTTTACGTCGCCGTTCTCTTCTGCCTGGGTGAGAATCACCGGTGTTTGCTTGCCTGTGCCTTCGTCAACATGCAGCGCGTATTGCGGGATATCCAGGTTGATCGGCGTGCCGGCGGCCTTGCCCTTCACGTTGCCGCAACGCGGCGTTTCAGGTCAGCCGCCGCATGCCCGTAGCCTTGGCTGCGTCGAGGTCAAATGTCGCGGTATATTCGCATCCCGCTGCGTGGGCACAGCGTTCAATCAGGCAGTCGGCGAAATCGCCTTTGGTGCCTGTAAATCGCCGCAGTGCCTGCCAGATAACTTCCGCGTGCTCTACGGTCAGTTCCCGAGTGCGTAGCAGCGTCTCCAGGACCGCAACCACATCGCTCTTGGCTGACTGGTAGCAGGACTGCAGGACCCACACCAATTCCACCACTGAAACCAGGCTGACAAAACCCGGTGAGGCCGTGGTGAGGGATTCGATCAGTCTGGATGCCTTTGGCGATTGAACAGGATCATCCTGGGTGACGTAGCGCACCAGCACATTGGTATCCAGTCCGATCATCGCGCTTTTGCTCCCTGTGCAGCGATGGCCTGGTGCATTTCTTCGAGGCTGACGGGCTTGGCGGGTTTGCGGATCAGCCCCTTGAGGTCCGTCACCGTTTTGCTGGCCGCGATGATCGCAAATTTACCATCTTCCATTTCGACAAACTCGACGCGGTCACCAGTGTCCAGCCCAAGTGCGGCCCGGACTTGAACGGGGATAGTGATTTGTCCTTTTGATGTGAGTGTGGCGGTAGCCATGTTGACAGCCTCTCTCGTGATACTCCTTACCTTAGGGTAAGGAATAGGGGAGGGCAAGATAAATTGGTCCATAGGTTGCTCATCTGGCATAGGTGGGTGGGAACAGGTAAAACGATAGTCCGAACCATCCCCATCGACACGCCTGATAACGGCCTGAAGAGATACAACATATGACGGATCGCCAGCTCATCATCCCCGCTGCCATGCGCCCCATCGTCGAGCGCGCCGGCTACGTCCCGGCGGTAAAAGTCGGCAAGACCCTCTACTGCGCGGGCCAGGTCGGCCGTACGCAAAACCTGGAAGTCATCACCGACCCCGAGGCGCAATTCGTCGCCGCCTGGGAGAGCCTGCGGCGGGTATTGGAGGAAGGTGGTTGTACGTTCGAAGACGTGGTCGACATGACCACCTACCACGTGAACATGAGCGAACACATGGCGGTTTTCCGTGAAGTGAAAAACCGCCTGTTCCCCCGCGGGTTGTGCGCCTGGACAGTCATCGGTGTATCAGAACTGGCTAACCCAGGCTTGCTGCTGGAGATCAAGTGCGTCGCGGTTCAGCGCTGACTCACTGCACCACGCGATAGCACGGCACATAGGCAGCGCCGCCCGGCAGTTTCATCCGGTGCTGCTCCACAAATGCCTTCAGCAACTCATCCAGCGGCTTCATGATCGCCGGGTCGCCATGGATCTCATACGGCCCGTTCTGCTCGATCAGGCGAATACCCTTGTCCTTGACGTTGCCCGCCACGATCCCCGAGAACGCCCGGCGCAGGTTGGCCGCCAGTTCATGGGGCGGCAGCGCGTGGCTCAGTTGCAGGCTGGCCATGTTGGCGTGGGTGGGGTCGAACGGGCGCTGGAAGCCCTCGTCGATCTTCAATAGCCAGTTGAAGTGGAACGCGTCGTTGCGCTCACGGCGGAACTGTTTGACCGCTTTCAAGCCGGCGGTCATCTGCCGTGCCACTTCAGCCGGGTCATCGATGATGATCTGGTAATGGGCCTGGGCCGCGTCCCCCAGGGTTGCGCCGACAAACGCGTGCAGCTGTTGCAGGTACGGCGCGGCGTGTTTCGGCCCGGTGAGGATCACCGGGAACGGCACGTCGCGGTTGTCCGGATGCATCAGGATGCCCAGCAGGTACAGGAACTCTTCAGCCGTGCCCGCGCCGCCCGGGAAGATGATGATGCCGTGACCGACGCGCACAAAGGCTTCCAGGCGCTTTTCGATGTCCGGCAAGATCACCAGCTCGTTGACGATCGGGTTCGGTGCCTCGGCGGCGATGATCCCAGGCTCGGTCAGGCCCAGGTAGCGCCCGCCGGTAATGCGTTGCTTGGCGTGGGAAATCGTCGCGCCCTTCATCGGGCCTTTCATCACGCCAGGGCCGCAGCCAGTGCACACGTCGAGGCTGCGCAGGCCCAGTTCGTGGCCGACTTTCTTGGTGTATTTGTATTCTTCGGTATTGATCGAGTGCCCGCCCCAGCACACCACGATCTTCGGCTCCACGCCCGGGCGCAGGGTGCGGGCGTTGCGCAGCAGGTGGAACACGTAGTCGGTGATGCCCTGGGAGCTGCTCAGATCGATGCGCTGGCTGTCCAGTTCGTTTTCGGTATAGACAATGTCGCGCAGGGCGCTGAACAGCATCTCACGGGTACTGGCGATCATTTCGCCATCCACGAAGGCGTCAGCCGGGGCGTTCAGCAGTTCCAGGCGCACGCCGCGGTCTTGCTGGTGGATGCGCACTTCGAAATCTTTGTAGGCGTCGAGGATGGTCTTGGCGTTGTCGATATGCGCGCCGGTGTTGAGGATGGCCAGGGCGCATTGACGAAAGAGGGTGTAGATGCTGCCGGTACCGGCTTCGCTCAGTTGCTGGACTTCACGTTGCGACAGCGTTTCAAGGCTGCCTTTAGGGCTTACGGAGGCATTGATGACTTGTCTTTGGGGCATTCTGATTCCCTGAAAGCACAGCCACCGGACCATGGAAGGCCAGTGGCTTGAGGAGAGTACGCGCCGTTTTCGGTCGCATTGGACGGTTATTTTCCTCGGCACTGGAGCCGAGCGCAAACACCGTCGCGCACCATCATGCCGCAGAAGTTACTGAATCAGCTTCCAGTTTTTGTAGAAAAACCGCCGCAAGGTAAAGACCGCTCCGGCAAAGCCCGCGATCAGGCCATTGAGCAGGGACGGTACCCGGGTTGGCCGCACGATATCGATGAACAGGCAGTAGCGCTTGGCATCGTTCTTATTGAAGGAGGCATGCATCAGCGTGTCATCGAAGATAAACAGCGGGTTATCGTGCCAGTAATGCTTGTGCTTGCCGACCTGGATGTAAACGCCCTCGTGATGCGGTGCCGGTGCCATGTTGTAGAGCACGCGGAACATCATGCGCAGCGGGCCGAAGTGAAACGAGGTGGAGCGGTTTTCATTGAATACCGACACGCCGATGGTTTTCACGTAGGGCAGTTTTTCCCGCAGTTGCGGGATATCCAGGCTGGTCTCGATCGGGCGGCCGTACCATTGGAAGAACAACATGCCGCGCTTTTTCTCGGCCATGCGCTCATCCAGGTAATGGATGATTTCGTCTTTGTTGGCCATCGCATCGTCGATGACCTTTTGCAGGTCTTCGCGCCAGGCCGGCGGCAGGTCGTTCATTTTATAAACGTGGCGATTACGCTGGCTCACCAGGTCAAACAGCGTATTGAACGGCGCCAGCAGCCAGGTATTGCGGCCGTTGCCGATGAAGTACTTTTTAATGGTCGCACCGTCGTACAGGCCATTGCGCAAAAAATCGTACAGCCCGCAGAACACCACCAGCAGCAGAAACACCAGGGTGGTGCGCGGGAAGCAATAAATGAACAGCAACACGCCAAGTACCCAGGCGGCGGACGCCAGGCGTTTGCGGATGACACTCTTACTCATGAAACGTGGCTCCATCGGGCGGCTTTCGATTGCTTCAAAACCGTCCGCGATGGACTCGCAGGCCAAGGCAAAGGCGTCAGTCAACCCGTGGGCCATCATGCCTGAGCTGAAACATATCGAAATGATTCGGTCATGATAGGGTGTTATCGCGTGCACGTGGCGTTTTAAATGCGGGAAATGTGTGAAGCCACTACACAGATTTTTACCGTTGTCCCCTTAAAATGCCGCGCTGATAGCCGGATCCGGCGTGTTGCGGATAGCATTTTGTGAACAGAAGATTTGCGACTATCGTGACGCTTCGGTTTTCCGGGCGTCATAGACCGGTACGATTGACGCTGTAATGGCCACCATTGGCCTTCGGCACCTTGGAAGAGGCAGAAATTTTATGATCATCAAACCGCGGGTTCGTGGCTTTATCTGTGTGACCGCTCACCCGGTTGGCTGTGAAGCGAATGTCAAAGAGCAGATCGACTACGTGACCGAACACGGTGCCATTGAAGGCGGCCCGAAAAAGGTGCTGGTCCTCGGGGCTTCCACCGGCTACGGCCTTGCCGCGCGCATCAGCGCTGCCTTTGGCTGCGGTGCCGACACCCTGGGCGTGTTTTTTGAGAAAGAAGGCGAAGAAGGCAAACTGAGCTCTGCCGGCTGGTACAACAGCGCCGCCTTCGAGAAGTTTGCACTGGAAAAAGGCCTGTACGCCAAGAGCATCAATGGCGATGCGTTCTCCGATGAGATCAAGCGCCTGACCATCGAAACCATCAAGAAAGACCTGGGCAAGATCGACCTGGTGGTCTACAGCCTGGCCGCGCCGCGCCGTACCGACCCGCAAGGCGTGGTGCACACCTCCACGCTCAAGCCGATCGGCAAGGCCGTAACCCTGCGCGGCATCAACACCGACAAGGGCGTCGTGGTCGACACTACCCTTGAGCCGGCCACCCAGGAAGAAATCGACGGCACCGTGAAAGTCATGGGCGGCGAAGACTGGCAGCTGTGGATCGACGCCCTGCGTGACGCCGATGTATTGGCCGAAGGCGCCAAGACCACCGCGTTCACCTACCTCGGCGAGAAGCTGACCCAGGACATCTACTGGAACGGTTCCATTGGCGAGGCCAAGAAAGACCTGGACAAAAAAGTCCTGACCCTGCGCGAGAACCTGGCTGCACTGAAGGGCGACGCCCGTGTGTCGGTACTCAAGGCCGTGGTAACCCAGGCCAGCTCGGCGATCCCGATCATGCCGCTGTACCTGTCGCTGCTGTTTAAAGTGATGAAAGAGCAGGGCACCCACGAAGGTTGCATCGAGCAGGTCTACGGCCTGTTCAAGGACAGCCTGTATGGCAAAGAGCCCAAGCTCGACGCCGATGGCCGCCTGCGTGCCGACCTCAAGGAACTTGAGCCGAAGGTTCAGGACGCGGTCGCGGCGCTGTGGAATCAGGTCTCTGACGACAACGTCAACGAGATCAGCGATTTTGCCGGCTACAAGGCGGAGTTCCTGCGCCTGTTCGGTTTTGAGATTGACGGCGTGGACTACGACGCTGACGTCAACCCGACCGTGAAGATCAAGGGCCTGGTTCAGGCTTAAGCGAAGTGAGCAGGCCGCGACCTTGAAGAGGTGTTATCAAGGCCGTGGCCGGGTTACTTCACAACCTCAGGCGGTCCGGGATGAAGAGAGGCGCGCTTGTGCCTCGCTGAACGCGGGCCGCCTGACGTTTACCACCTCTTTTTCCCACAGTGGGTTCAAGGGCATGTGGTAACCACTGTCTTTGGCTGTTCGGATCAGTTCTGCCATTTCCTTGCCGTCGCTGATGATGGAGACTTCGTCGAACCGTCCGAGTTTGGCAGGCAGGAAAAAGGTCACTGGATAGTTGGCAGCAACATCTGTTGCCGGGCTTCCTGAATCAGCATTGTGGTGAACTACCCACTCTCCGCTCCCCACCAGCGCCTCATTGATCGCCGGGATCATGTTTGCTATTCGCGACGTGGCATTGCCGATGTTGCTGTCTTCCTTTTGATAAAAACGACCGGCGCTTTCATAGTCTTCGCGCAGTTCATGTGGCGCCTCGTATTGATTGGGATCTGCACTGCGCTGTTTGTAGCCATCAATCCGTTCTTTAAACACACTGTGGGCGATATCCGGCACGGGCAGTTTGTCTTGCGGGCCCAAGTCACTTAGGTGAGGGCCGATCAAGTACAAGTCATAGTCAGCCGTCAGGGCCTTGCCACCTTCGGTTTTTGCCAGCACTTCGACAGGCTTGCCTTGGTGCGTGATTTGAAAGTTGTTATCTAAAGGGGATTGGCGCTTGCCTTCGAATGCATACATTTGATGGCTTGGCCCTTGTGCACTGAAACGTATGACGCCGTGTGGGGTCTCGGCTTGGAGCTGATCAATTTTACCGAGCTTCAGCAGGTCGTTAAGGCGGTTGCTCGACACCGTCAACGGAACTGAAACCGCAGAGCCATCCTGGATGCTGCCGGTGGTTTGCTCGTTGGCCTTGGCGATTTTCTGCGGATTGTTTTCGGCAAACTTCTCCAGTTTACTGAGCGCCTGGTCCACGCAGATAAGGCCGGCCTGCGGCCCCCAGTCGGCACTTTTGCCTTTGATATGAAAGTCCTTGGTGGGATGCCCTGCCTCAATCAGCCCGGTTGCCACTGGCTCGACGGCACGTACCCCGATGATGGTATTGTGCTCGGCGGCCAGGCGCTGGAAAGGTGCAAGATGGCCTGACGCAATTCCGGTCTGGCCCTTGACCCGTTCGATCGCCGACTCCACGGACGGCTTTTCCAGCGGGACCGATCCGCCATTCTGTTCAATTTGGCGACTTTCCATCATTGCTCTACTGGCGTTTGATGGAGAAATAAGGGAAGTATTAATAGTGTTCATGGGTTACCTCCAACTTCATTGCGATGTGTCGTAAGTTTTGTGGAGTTCCCTTCCGGACAAATGTGTGAGCGATTGCACCGTCGACGCTAAGCAACCCGTCTAGTCCGGTCTGTCGGACATATCTGAAGTGGTTCGAGACGTAGTTATGCAGTCCATTTATCCCGCATCTGCAGGTGTTTGAAACGGAGATGTCCTTATGACGATTCGCGCAGTAGTCTTTGATTTCGGCGGTGTCCTGTTCGACTGGAACCCGCACCATCTGTACCGCCAGTTGATTGCCGACGACCATGAACGCCAGCAGTTCCTGGACACGGTCTGCACCCAGGCCTGGAACACCGAGCAGGACGCCGGGCGCAGCCTGGCCGAGGCGACCCGCACCCTGATTGCCGAACACCCGCAGCACGAGCCCTTGATCCAGGCGTACTACGACCGCTGGCACGAGATGCTGCGGGGCGCGTTGCCCGAGGGCGTGGCGATCCTCGAAGCCCTGCATGAAGTGAAGATGCCGCTGTTCGGCCTCACCAACTGGTCTGCCGAAACCTTTCCGTATGCTCGGGCCAATTACCCGTTCCTGCAGTATTTTCGCGACATCGTGGTATCCGGCGAAATCAAACTGATCAAGCCTGATGCGGCGATCTACCACGCCAGCCTGGCGCAGGTGCGCGCCCATCTGCCGGATATTCAGCCGGGCGAAGTGGTGTTTATTGATGACGTGGCCAGCAATGTCGAGGCGGCCATTGCCCTGGGTTGGCAGGGGGTCCACCACGTCTCGGCGGCACATACCCGCGAACGTCTGCAAGCACTGGGGGTAAGCCTCTAGCGCGCCCAGTTCTGCATGACGAAATCCACGAACGCCCGCAGCTTGGGCAGGCGATAGCGGTCTTGGGCGTACAGCAAGTGCATAGGCCGGCTGGGCAGTTGGTAGTCCGTCAGCAGTGCCACCAGTTTCCCGGCCCGCAGGTCGGGCTCTACCAGTGCATCCGGCAGCATCACGATACCCATGCCTTCCAGGGCAGCCTGGCGCAAGGCCTGCGAGCTGTTGATGGTCAATGAGCCGGCAACCGGAATTTCCACCTCGCCCTCTGCGCCGCGCATTCGCCAGAGTTTGTCGGCATTGCGCCAATCGTCGGTTGCGGGGTAAGCGAATGCCAGGCAGTCATGCTGCTGCAGATCGTCGGGCAATTGAGGCGTGCCCCGGCGCGCCAGGTAACTGGGGGACGCGCAGAGGGTGATGGTGTAATCCTGCATGGGCCGGGCAATCAGGCTGGGAGCGTCCAGTTCGCCCAGGCGGATGGCCACGTCGAAGCCGCTGTCGACCATGTCCATCCGCTGGTTGCTCAGTACCACGTACAGTTTGATCTGTGGATAGCGCTGGGAAAACTCGCTGAGTGCCGGAGCCAGGCGCTCGGTGCCAAAGGCCGGTGGTGCGGTGATCCGCAGCAGGCCCTTGGGCACGTCGCTGTTGGCTTGCTCGGCCATCTGCTCGGAGTCGGCCACCAGCCCCAGCACTTCCAGGCAGCGCTGGTAATAAATCCCGCCAAACTCGGTCAGGCTTTGCTTGCGCGTAGTGCGCTTGAGCAGGCTGACTCCCAGGCGCTGCTCCAGTGCGCGCAGGTGATTGCCGACCATGGTGGTAGACATGCCGCACGACTGAGCCGCGGCCGTCATGCTGCCGGCTTCCACCACTTTCACGTACACCGTCATCGCCTGGAACAGATCCATTGTAAAGCCCTGATTTAAAGTGATCGCAGTGTTGTGCAGTTTATCCAGCTCGGGTGGCTAACGATACTGGTGCCATCACAACGATGCACTGGAGCCTGACGCCATGACCGCCGCCTGCCTGATGACCACTTATCAACCCTCGCCCCTGAGCTTTACCCGTGGCCTTGGCACGCGCCTGTGGGACCAGCAGGGCCGCGAATACCTGGACGCCGTGGCGGGCGTGGCGGTGACCAACGTCGGTCACTCCCACCCACGGCTGGTGGCGGCGATCAGCGAACAGGCCGGTTTGCTGCTGCACACCTCAAACCTCTACAGCATCGACTGGCAGCAACGTCTGGCCCAGCGCCTGGCCCAGCTTTCCGGCCTGGACCAGGCGTTTTTCAACAACTCCGGGGCCGAGGCCAACGAGACGGCACTTAAGCTGGCCCGGCTGCATGGCTGGAAAAAGGGCATCGAACAGCCGCTGGTGGTGGTGATGGAAAATGCCTTTCATGGGCGCACCCTGGGCACCCTGTCGGCCAGCGACGGGCCGTCGGTGCGGCTGGGGTTTCAAAAGTTACCCGGGGATTTTATCAAGGTCGGCTTCGGTGACATGGCTGCGCTGGAGGCGGTGACCCAGGAATTCGGCCCGCGCATTGTCGCGGTGCTGCTGGAACCGATCCAGGGCGAAAGCGGCGTGCAAGTCGCGCCGCCGGGGTATCTGAAGGCCTTGCGCGAGCACTGCACCCGGCAAGGCTGGCTGTTGATGCTCGATGAAATCCAGACCGGGATCGGCCGCACGGGTCGCTGGTTTGCCTTTCAGCATGAGGGCATCGTGCCCGACGTGATGACGCTGGCCAAAGGCCTGGGCAATGGGGTGCCGATCGGCGCGTGCCTGGCCCGAACTGCCGTTGCGCAACTGTTTACTCCCGGCAGCCACGGCAGCACTTTTGGCGGCAACCCGCTGGCCTGTCGCGTGGGCTGTACGGTGTTGGAGATCATTGAAGAACAAGGCTTGCTGGACAACGCGGCGCAACAGGGCGAGCGCTTGCTGGCGCGCCTGCGGGTGGAGTTGAGCGAGCATCCACAGGTGCTGGCGATTCGTGGGCAGGGGCTGATGATCGGAATCGAGCTGGCGACGCCTCACCGCGACCTGGCCCAGCGTGCGGCCCACGAGCATGGCCTGCTGATCAACGTCACGCGGGGCAAGATCATTCGCCTGCTGCCGCCGCTGACCCTCGATGCCAAGGAAGTGGAGATGATCGTGCGGGCGCTGTGCCGCCTACTGGACTAGATCTCCCCATCCCCCGTAGTAGCAGCTGTCGAGCGCCAGCGAGGCTGCGTCGGCCGCACCTCGGTCTCGGGCCAGACTCGATGACGGTGGCGCTGGCGACGCAGCCTCGCTAAAGCTCGACAGCGGCTACGGGGCCGTTCAGCCATTCCTGGTTCAGGGTCTCGGTATCCCCCAGATAGTCGAGCAGCCAGGCCATGGCGGGCGACAGTTTATTTTGCGCCCAGGCCACGCACGATGGGCTGGCGGGGAAGGGCCGGGACAGTTGCAGGGCGCTCAACTCGCCGCGCTCGATCCACGGCTGCACCAGGTGCGCCGGTGCCATGCCGACGCACAGGCCATCGCGCAGGCAATCAATCGCCGAAGCCCAGTGCGGCACCACCAACCGGCGCTGGTTATCCAGGGTCCATGTGTCGCGCTTGGGCAGGTTGCGCGAGGTGTCGGTCATGCACAGGGAGGCAAAGGGCCTTAGTTGATCATCGTTGAGCAGGCCCTCTACCGCTGCCAGCGGGTGGCGGCTGCTGACCACGCACAACCAGTTCAACAGGCCCATGTCGCGAAAGGTAAATTGACTGGCCACCGGCACCGCGCTGGTGGCGCCGATCACGATGTCGGTCCGCTCGTCGGCCAGGGCATCCCACACACCGTTGTACACCTCGTAATCGAGCAGCAATTCCACCTCCGGGAACTGCCGGTAAAAATCCAGCACCAGTTGCCGGCAGCGCTGCTGTTTAACGATGGAATCCACCGCGACTTTCAACTGGCCGCTCCAACCATTGGCCACCTGCTGGCACAGCCGGCGAGTGCCAAGCATTTTTTCATGACGCTGCGGGTTTCGTCGACGAACAATTTACCGGCGGGTGTCAGCTCCACGTCTCGGTGACGTCGGACAAACAGCGGTACCGCCAACCACTCCTCGATTTGGCGCACGGTGTAGCTGATGGCCGATGGCACGCGGTGCAGTTCCTGGGCGGCGGCGCTGAAGCTGCCGTGGCGGGCCACCGCATCCACGACATCGAGGGAATATTCAGACCACATGGGCGTTGCCTTCAAAAAAATTGATAAGAGAGTCCAATTATTATCGCTTCACAGGGAAGCACTCAGCTTCATAATAGGCGCCAGTCAGCAAATAGTTTGATGGCAGGTTATACAAGGCTTCAATGAAAAATTCTTTTGGATTCACGTGGTACCTGGCGGGGTTGAGCATGCTCGGCTATCTGGCCATGGATATGTACTTGCCGGCGTTTGGCGCCATGGGCGAGCAATTGCAGATTTCTCCCGGCGCGGTGGGCGCGAGCCTGAGCATTTTCCTCGCCGGCTTCGCCGTGGGGCAGTTGTTGTGGGGGCCGCTTTCCGACCGGCTGGGGCGCAAGCCGATCCTGCTCACCGGCCTCTCTTTGTTTGTACTCGGTTGCCTGGGTATGTTCTGGGTCGAGACCGCACCGCAGCTGCTGGCCTTGCGTTTTGTGCAGGCGATTGGCGTGTGTTCCGCCGCCGTCAGCTGGCAGGCGCTGGTAATTGACCGCTACCCGGCAGACAAGGCGCATCGGGTTTTTGCCGGAATCATGCCGCTGATGTCGCTGTCACCGGCCCTCGCGCCACTGCTGGGGGCGTTGATGTTGAATCACTGGGGCTGGCAGGCGATTTTCGGCGTGTTATTGGTGGTGGCGCTGTTGCTACTGTTGCCGACATTGTTTCTCAAACCGCTGCCGAAACGCCTGACAACCGATGCAGAACCTTCCCGTCTCGGCTATGGGCAATTGCTTAAGTCGCGGGTGTTCACCGGCAACGTGATGATCTTTGCCGCGTGCTCGGCCAGTTTCTTCGCCTGGCTCACCGCCTCGCCGTTCATCCTCGGCGGCATGGGCTACAGCCCCAACGACATCGGCTTGAGCTACGTATTGCCGACGCTGTCGTTCCTGATCGGTGGCTACAGTTGCCGCAGCGCGTTGCAGCGGTTTCAGGGCAAGACCTTGTTGCCATGGCTGCTGCTGGCGTATTGCATCAGCATGGTGGCGCTGTATCTGGTTGCGACCATGACCGTGCCGACGCTCACCACCTTGCTGATTCCATTCTGCCTGATGGCGCTGGTCAACGGCGCCAGCTACCCGATCGTGGTGGCGAATGCGCTGATGCCGTTTGCGGAAAATTCCGGCAAAGCGGCGGCCTTGCAGAACACCTTGCAATTGGGCCTGTGCTTTCTCGCGAGCTTGGTCGTGTCGTCGATGATCGACCAGCCGCTGCTGATCACTGCGATCGTGATGCTGGCGACCGCGCCATTGGCCGTGTTGGGCTACTGGCTGGCGCGGCCGAAGGGTAGTGACTCGGAACTTGCACCTGCTTGATCTGATAATGCCGTCAAAGTGTAGGAGCTGGCTTGCCTGCGATGAGGGCGGCATATCCGACATCATTATTGGCTGACCCACCGCTATCGCAGGCAAGCCAGCTCCCACAGTTGATCGGGTTCCTTGAGCAAGCATGGGGGACTAGAACGTCACTTCCATGTTCACCGTCGGCGTGGAGGTGCGGCTACCCCGGCCACCGTCCACGCCGAACTTGTTATGCCAGTACTCGTAGCCCACGCCCAGATACAGGTTAGGCTTGACGCTCTTGCCTGGGCGCACCGCCACCATCAGCGCGGTGCGCATCAGGGTTTCCGGCGCGGTATCGCGGCCATGGAAGTCCTCGCCCTTTTCCCCGACGTGGTTGATAAACCCCTGGAACTTGGCCCCATGGCTGCCGATCTCGAAAGGCCGCATCCAGGTCAGGTTGACCATGTAGGTATCGTCGAAGGTGTGGTCGGGTTCTTTCGCACCAGGGATGCCTGAATGGTTCCGTTCCTTGTAGTACATCAAGCTCAGGTCCAGTACGCCCACGGTGTTGAACTTCAAGGTCGGGCCAATCACCAGCGCACGCTTTTTCGCCGACGCCAGGTTGTTGTTGCGGTTGGCGTCAAAGCCGAAGGTGAGGGCGTAATCCTTGATCACGCCGGTGCCCAGCGGCACATCGAACACCCGTGAGGCGTACAGCTGATGCCGGTACACGGCATACACTTCGCTGCCACCGTGGTCGGTGCCCTTGCGCGGGTCGCGGCTGTCGGACAGGAACACATCGAGGTTCAGGTAATTGCTGCCGTACTGGTAACCGCTGGCGTGGGTGAAGCTGTAGATGCGCTTGCTGAAGTCGTCCGGGTTGTTCGGATTGGTGAACTGTTGCCCGTAGCGAAATCCTACGCTGTTGTTCATCCATTCCAGCGCGACAGCCTCCCCGCCGCCGAAGAGAGTGAGTAGAACGGTTGCGCCGTGCAGTGCCTTTTTCATTGTTTTAATTCCTTTGGCGTTTTGGCTCATGGCAACCGTGCAAGGGTCGCCGGGCGCAGTATCCGCACATCCGTTGTGGGTTCCAAAGAACAGAATCTCGCCTGGGCCGATGCCGAAACGGCAGCACTGAAGCTGGCCCGTGAGTCAGGAAATACGCGGTGTCCAGGGTGTTTCCTGATGTTCGCGCAGGCTGATTTCTTCACTGAGCAAATGGGCCATGGCTTGCACCGCCATCGGCAAGTCGCGGTCTTTGCGGGCGTACAAGCCGAGGTCGCTGAAGATCCCGCCCTGGTCGCTGAGCGGGATATGCAGCAGTTCGCCGCGGGCTAAATCCGCTTCAACGCCGATACGCGTCTGGAACGCGATGCCCAGTTGCTGGCGCGCCAATTGCCGGGCCAGTTCCATGGAGTTGCTGTGCAGCAGTGGCTTGTTCGCCGCCGCGGACCGCTTGTGCAGCGGCGCAATCAGGTGATGAACCGACAATTCACTCTTGGCCTGGATCACCCCGTGTTCGCAACAACGCGCGTAACTCACGCTGGCCTCGCCGGCCAATGGATGCCCCGGCGCCATCAGCGCGCCCAGGCGGAAATGGCCGACACACACCTGGATGGTTTCGCTGCTGCGCGGTAAGGCAAAGGCCAGCCCCAGGTCAGCCTGGCCATTCACCACAGCACCAGGAATCGACTGCGAACCCTGCACCGTGACGCCAATCGTCACCTTCGGATAGCGCTCACGCATGCGCTTGAGGGCGGCGGGCAGCAGTTCCACGGTGGCACCTTCCACCGTGGCGATTTCCACATGGCCGGTCTGCACGCCGTTCAAGCCATCCAGTTCGCCGCGCACGCGTTCCACATCCTGCAACAGGAAGCTCACATGGCGGGTCAGGATTTCCCCGGCCGCAGTCAGGCGCAACCCGCCGGGCAAGCGCTCGAACAGTGCCGCGCCGACTTCATCTTCCAGCTTGAGAATCTGCCGGTTCACCGCTGAAGAGGCCACGTTCAGGCGGCGCGCAGCTTCGCGGATCGAATGGCAGCGGCGAACCATGTCGAAGTAGTAAATCGCCGGAGCGTGAATGCGCAGCTTGCGATTGAGCATTTTTTTCAAGTCCTTGTGCGCAGCGCTCTAAGCCACGGGGCACGGCGGCTGAATGGATTTTTGTAACGGCGTTCATGGTTGTTTTGTGAAAGTGATTGTATACAACTCTATGGACATCCAATCTTTCTATTGCATACAGTGAGTGCACAACAAAAACAGAGAACCCCCACCATGACTATCCCGAAGGCGTCACCGCAGCGGCCAGAAGATGAGAATCTCGGCGTCGCGGCCAACATGGCTTACGGCCTGCAGCATGTACTGACCATGTACGGCGGCATCGTGGCTGTGCCGTTGATCGTCGGCCAGGCGGCCGGGTTGTCGCCGGCCGATATTGGCCTGCTGATCGCCGCCTCGCTGTTTGCCGGTGGCCTGGCCACGCTGTTGCAAACCCTGGGCTTGCCGTTCTTCGGCTGCCAGTTACCGCTGGTGCAAGGGGTGTCCTTTGCCGGGGTGGCGACGATGGTGGCGATTGTTGGCAGCGACGGCGCGGGCGGTATTCCGGCGATTCTCGGTGCGGTGATGGCCGCCTCCCTGATCGGCTTGTTGATCACCCCGGTATTCTCTCGAATAACCAAATTCTTCCCGCCGCTGGTCACCGGCATTGTGATCACCACCATCGGGCTGACCTTGATGCCGGTCGCCGCACGTTGGGCCATGGGCGGCAACAGCCGCGCCGCGGATTTCGGCAGCATGCCGAACATCGGCCTGGCGGCGCTGACCCTGGCGCTGGTGTTGCTGTTGAGCAAGATCGGCAGTGCGACTATCTCGCGGCTGTCGATTTTGCTGGCGATGGTGATCGGTACGGTGATCGCGGTGTTCCTTGGCATGGCTGATTTCTCCAGCGTGACCCAGGGCCCGATGTTCGGCTTCCCTGCGCCCTTCCATTTCGGCATGCCCACCTTCCACCTGGCAGCGATCATTTCCATGTGCATCGTGGTGATGGTGACGCTGGTGGAAACCTCGGCGGATATTCTCGCGGTGGGTGAAATCATCGACACCAAGGTCGACTCCAAACGCCTCGGCAATGGCCTGCGCGCCGACATGCTGTCGAGCATGTTTGCGCCAATTTTTGGCTCGTTCACCCAGAGTGCCTTCGCCCAGAACGTCGGTCTGGTGGCGGTAACCGGGGTCAAGAGTCGCTATGTGGTCGCCACCGGCGGGGTATTCCTGGTGATCCTCGGCCTGCTGCCGTTCATGGGCCGGGTGATTGCGGCGGTGCCGACTTCAGTGTTGGGCGGTGCCGGGATCGTGCTGTTCGGCACTGTGGCTGCCAGTGGTATCCGTACCTTGTCCAAGGTCGATTACCGCAACAACATGAACCTGATCATCGTCGCCACTTCCATCGGGTTTGGCATGATCCCGATTGCGGCACCGAGTTTCTATGACCACTTCCCAAGCTGGTTCGCGACCATTTTCCATTCGGGCATCAGTTCGTCGGCGATCATGGCCATCCTGCTGAACCTGGCGTTCAACCACTTCACCACCGGCAACTCGGACCAGCAGTCGGTGTTTGTCGCCGGGACCGAGCGCAGCTTGTGCTTCCAGGATGTAGCGGCGTTGCGGGATGGGGATTACTTCAGCGGCGGCAAGTTGTTTGATGCCGAGGGCAAGGAGATTCCATTGCTGGCTGATGTGCCGAAGAAAGCGGCGGTGCCGGGCAGGGCGCAGACCAGCGAGGTCTGAAGGAGCAGACGATCTTTGCGTAGCAGCTGTCGAGCCTTGGCGAGGCTGCGTCGGCGGTGTATCTGACACACCGCTACGCAGCCTCGCCAAGGCTCGACAGCTGCTACGGCTGGTTAGCCAGTCTTGAGTGCTTTGTGGGGCACGGAACAAGCCTCATCCAAAAACTGCACCACCGTGCCCATGCACGCCTGCCGCTCTTCAACATGGGGCATGTGGCTGGAGTCTTCGAACAGCGCCCAGCGCACATCGGCAATTTCATCCAGGAACGGCTTGACCACCAACGGGGTGGCCTCGTCATGCCGACCGGAAATCACCAGGGTTGGTACATTGACCTTCGACAGCCGGCCAATCACGTTCCAGTCTTTCAAACTGCCAATCACATGGAATTCGGTCGGGCCGCTCATGGCGTGATACACCGTGGGGTCTGCATCCACCTGGGCAAATGTGCGGGCGACTTCTTCCGGCCACGGATTGACCCGGCACACGTGCTGGTCATAGAAAATCCGCGAAGCGACCAGGTATTCAGGGTCTTGATAGGTGCCGGCCTGTTCGTGCTTGAGCAGGGTTTCGTGCACGCCTTCAGGCAATAATTTGCGCAGGCGGTTGGCTTCGCTGACCCAGGTACGCATGCAGGTTGGCGAGTTGGCCGGGATAAACGCACGCAAGCCCTCAGGTTGCAGGATCGCGTGCTCGCTGCCAAGCATGCCGCCCCAGGATTGCCCCAGGATGGCGTAGTTGTTGCTGATTTGCAGGTGGTCCAGCAGGTTGTCCAGTTCTTCCAAAAACAAGCCTACGGTCCAGAACGACGGGTCTTTGTCTGGCAGGTGCGTGGAGCGGCCGTTGCCCAGTTGGTCGTAGTGAATGACCGCGTGGCCACTGGCCGCAACGTCCTTGTAGGCGTCGACATAATCATGGGTACAACCCGGGCCGCCATGCAGGATGACCAGCGGCGTGAGGCCACTGTGCAGGTCGCCGGTTACCCGATACCAGGTTTGGTAGTCGCGAAAGGCCGCATAGCCTTCGCGGATTGTTTCGATGAATTCCATTTCGTGCCCTGCCCTGAGAAAAAGTGATCAGGTACACGATAGCCGGCACGCAACGTTTAAGTAACTAGCAAAACAGCTAGGTTTTTCCTTCGGATCAGTCTTCCAGTAGCCGGTAGTGGGTGGCGCGTACCACCGCTTGAACCCGGTTTTTGGCCCCCAGCTTGTGCATGGCTGACGCCAGGTGCAGGGTGACGACGGCCAGGGAACGGCTCAATTGCGTGGCAATATCGGCGGCGGTCAGACCGTCGGCGGCCCATTTGAGGCATTCGCGCTCACGTTTGGTCAGGCGGATATGCGGGTAGGAGCGCAGTTCCTTGCTGAATAGCGGGTAGGCAGCTTCCTGCAAGGCATGGGTGATCAGGCTGAATTCCGACAAGGTATGGCGGGCATCCTGTAATACCGTGCTGGCCTTGCCGGTACGCAAGCCGGTCAGTGAAGCGAAGCCGCCCCGGGGCAAGTGGATCGGTACGCTGACGCCGCAGGTCATCTGCCGGTCGTGCAGGTAGCTCGAAACGGGGGCGTGGCAGGGGTCGATGATCTTTTGCAGCGCGGTGTCGGCCTTGGCCTCGTAGGACCAGACAAACGGAGAAACCGTAGACAGCGCCAGGTGTTGCACCGGGTCAATCTGATAAAACCCGGCGCTGCACCACAAGTTGTACCAGTCGGGCGGCGTATTGCGCAGTTGCAGCACAGACGGGGTAATCAGTGCACCATTATGGTCAATGGGAACGGGGGTGTAATCGTAGACCAACGCATCGAAACCCAGGTGCTGGGCCAATACGAGGGTGTTGTCCATCTGTTCATCCAGGCTCCTGCCGGGGATGAGACGGTCATTAAATGCAGTTAGCCTGGCCAGCATCCGTTCTGCTCCCGAATTCATTTGAATCTCGTCTTGCTGCAAGTAGAATGCCACGCCCCGGCGAAGGACTGCCAGACCAAACCTATAAGAATTACCAGGTTATGGACGCGCGGCATCCTCGGTAGTGTTGGCCTCTAAACGGCCACTCTCCACAGGGCCGACACACAACAAGGAATGTATGCATGTGGCGTGAAATTGCCCCCGACCAGCAGTACAACGTGCAAGTCGACGGCCACAACCTCGTGGCCTACAGCTTTGGCGAAGGCGATGAGGTGCTGCTGTGTCTCAATGGCGGCCCAGGGCTGCCTTGCGACTACTTGCGCGATGCTCATGGCTGGCTCAAGGAAAACGGCTTGCGAGTGGTTGCATTCGACCAGCTTGGCACCGGCGCATCAGCCAGGCCGACCGATGTTTCGCTGTGGGAAATCAGCCGATATGTCGAAGAAGTCGAAACCGTGCGCCAGGCCCTTGGCCTGGGTCGCGTGCACCTGCTGGGGCATTCGTGGGGCGGATGGCTGGGCATCGAATACGCCATTCACTACCCCGACGCGCTGAAAAGCCTGATCCTGGAAAACACCGTCGGCGACATTCCGCACCTGTCCCTGGAGCTGGAGCGCCTGCGCGGCGCCCTGGGCAGCGAAACCGTGGCGATGATGCAACGCCACGAAGCCATGGGCACCCTCGACCACCCGCAGTACCAGGCCGCCATCACCTTGCTCAACTACCGTCATGTCTGCCGCCTGGACGAGTGGCCGGCGCCGGTCCAGCGCTCCCTCGGCGACTGGAACATGGGGCCTTACGAAACCATGCAGGGCCCCAACGAATTCCTCTACATCGGCAACCTCAAGGACTGGAACCGCATCCCCGAGATGGCCGAGTTCAAGATGCCGATACTGATCACCACCGGCCAGCACGACGAACTCACCCCGGCCTGCGCCATGCGCATGAAAAGCGCAGCCAGGCATGCCGAGCTGCACGTGTTCCCCAACAGCAGCCATATGCCGTTTTACGAGGAGCCGCAGGCTTACTTCCCGGTGCTGCTGGACTTCCTTGCTCGTCACCGAGGCTGACGGATGAACCTGGCGCGTTACCGTTTCGTGCTGTCCCGGCCGCTGCAATTGCTGCCGGTGCTGTTTGGCATCAGCCTGATCACCTTTGTGCTGGTGCGCTCGATTCCCGGCGACCCGGCGCGGGCCCTGCTGGGTTCGCGCAGCACCCCGGATGCGTTGCTGAAGATCCGCGCCCAGTACGGCCTCGACCAACCACTGTGGCTGCAATATTTCTACTTCCTGAAAAACCTGCTCAAGGGCGATCTTGGCCAGTCGCTGCTGTACAAGGTCGACGCATTGAAGCTGATCGTCACCCGCATCGAGCCGACCCTGTTCCTGGTGCTGGGCAGTGTGCTGCTGGCGCTATTGATCGCGGTGCCGCTGGCCACCGTGGCCGCACGTAATAAAGGCGGCTGGGCGGATAACCTGGTCCGTCTGTTCACCACCGTCGGCCTGGGCATGCCGGCGTTCTGGCTGGGCTTGATGCTGATCCTGTTGTTCAGCGTGCAATGGGGCCTGTTCCCGGTCTCCGGTTATGGGCGCACCTGGCTGGACAAGGCGCACCACATGCTCCTCCCGTGCCTGACCATCGCCCTCGCGTTATCGGCGGTGCTGGTGCGCAACCTGCGGGCGAGCATGTTGATGGAATTGCAGGCCGACCACGTGACCGCTGCCCGGGCGCGGGGTTTGTCGGAGGCCGCTGTATTTCGTCGCCACGTGCTGCCCAATTCCCTGGTGCCGGCGGTCAACCTGTTGGCGGTGAACATTGGCTGGCTGATCAGCGGCACAGTGGTGATCGAAAGCCTGTTCGCGATTCCCGGCATCGGCCAGTTGCTGGTGCGCGGCATCTTCACCCGCGACTACATGGTGGTGCAGGGCGTGGCGATGGTGCTGGCCTGCGCAACCGTGCTGGTCAACTTTTTCGCCGACGTGGTGACGGTAGCGCTGGACCCGCGAGTGAAGATGCAATGAGCACGCGCCCATTGATTGCCCCGTGGCGCTTGCGCCTGCGCTTTGGATTTCGCAACGGCCGACTGACTGCGGCCTGGGGCCTGTTGATTCTGCTGATATGGCTGGCGCTGGCGCTGTTCGCCCCGTGGGTCGCACCCTTTGATCCGATTGCGCAAAACACCGACATCAGTTTATTGGGCCCCAGCCTGGCCCATCCATTTGGTACGGACAACTACGGCCGCGACATTCTTTCGAGGGTGATCTGGGGCGCCCGCATCGACCTGCAACTGGCGGTGGTCGGGGTGATCTTTCCATTCCTGATCGGCACCTTTGTCGGCGCGGTGTCCGGTTATATCGGCGGGCGTTTCGACAGCTTCTGCATGCGGGTCATCGACGTGATTCTCGCGTTTCCGTTCCTGGTGCTGATGCTGGCGATCATGGCCATCCTCGGCCCGGGCTTGAAGAGCTTCTATATCGCCATGGCGCTGGTGGGCTGGGTGTCTTACGCGCGGCTGATTCGTTCGCAAATCCTGGTACTCAAGGAAAGCGACTTCGCCCTGGCCGCCAAAAGCCTGGGTTTTGGCCATGGGCGCATTCTGTTCCGGCATTTGTTGCCCAACGCGATGTTCGGCTCGATTGTGTTCTCGATGTCTGACGCGGTGCTGGTGCTGCTCAACGGCGCGGCGGTCAGCTACCTCGGCCTGGGTGTACAGCCGCCGACCGCCGAGTGGGGCACCATGGTCGCCGAAGGCCAGGCATTTATCACCACGGCCTGGTGGATTTGCACCTTCCCGGGCCTGGCCATCGTGACCCTGGCCATGGGCTTCAGCCTGCTGGCCGATGGTGTGGCGCACGTGTTGGGGGATCGCTCATGAGCCTGTTACAGGTGCGAGACCTGAGCGTGATCGCCAATAACACCGGGCGCGACGTGACGTTGGTGGACCGGGTGTCTTTCGACCTGGCCGAAGGTGAGATCCTCGGCCTGGTAGGTGAAAGCGGTTCGGGCAAGACCATGGCCTGTCGCGGGCTGATGCGGTTGCTGCCGTCCGTAAGCTTGCGGGTGCAGGGTGGCTCGGTACGCTTGGCGGGCCAGGAGCTTCTAAAGCTGGATGATGCCGGCATGCGCGCGGTGCGCGGCGGGCAACTCGGGATGATTTTCCAGAACCCCAGCAGCCACCTCGACCCGCTGATGCGCATTGGCGATCAGATCGCCGAAGGCATCCGCCTGCACCAGGGCGCGTCGAAAAAGGAGGCGCGCCGGCAAGCCATCGAGGTGTTGCGCCAGGTTGGCATTCCCGATCCCACAGCGCGTGTCGACAATTATCCCCATGAGTTTTCCGGCGGCATGCGCCAGCGGGCGATGATCGCTGTGGCCCTGGGTTGCAACCCCCACGTGCTGATCGCCGACGAGCCGACCACCGCCCTCGACGTCACCGTGCAGGCCCAGATCCTGCGCCTGTTGCTGGACCTGCGGGACCAGCGCGGCCTGTCGATCATCATGATCACCCACGACCTGGGCGTGGTGGCGCAAACCTGTGACTCCATTGCCGTGATGTACGCCGGCCGCCTGTGCGAGCACGGCAGCAAATACGAGCTGCTGGCGCATCCGCAACACCCGTACACCGCCGGCCTCATCGAGTGCCAGCCCGCCACCAGCAGCGGCCACGCCTTGTTGCGCACCATCGCCGGGCAACCGCCGTTGCTCGATGCATTGCCCAAAGGCTGCCGGTTCAACCCGCGTTGCCCGCAGGTCGGCCCCTTGTGCACCGAACTGTTGCCGGAAGGCGCACGGGTTGCCTGCCACTATCCCTTGGGAGTTCGCCCATGACGTTGCTACAGGTGAATGACCTTGAGGTGCGTTTCGCCGCCGCCGGCAGCGGCCTGTTCGGCCTGAATAAACAGTGGGTGAGGGCGGTCAACGGGGTATCGATAACCCTGGGCGCCGGTGAAACCCTCGGTTTGGTGGGTGAGTCCGGCAGCGGCAAAAGCACGCTGGGGCGGGCGATCCTGCACCTCAACCCGATCAGCGCCGGGCAGGTGGTGTTCGACGGCATCGACATGGCCCACGCCGGGCCGGTCGACATCGCGCGTTTGCGGCACGAGACGGCAATGATCTTCCAGGATCCCTACGCCGCCCTGAACCCGCGCCTTACCGTCGGCGAAACGATTGCCGAAGTCCTGCGGGTGCAGCGCAAGGTGCCGTCAGAACATATCCCGCGCCGGGTCGACGAGTTACTCGACCTGGTAGGCCTGCGCCCCGAACTCGCCAGCCGCAAGCCCGGCTCCCTCAGCGGTGGCCAGTGCCAGCGCGTCGGCATCGCCCGGGCGCTGGCGGTTGAGCCCCGGCTGATCATCGCCGATGAATGCGTAGCCGCCTTGGACGTGTCGATCCAGGGCCAAATCATCAACCTGCTGCTGGAACTGCAACAGCGCATGAACCTGGCGATCCTGTTTATCGCCCACGATCTGGCCATCGTCCGCCGCCTGTGCGACCGAGTGGCGGTGATGTACCTGGGGAAAATCGTCGAGGAAGGCCCGGTGGAAGCGGTCTTCATGGCCCCGCGCCACCCGTATACGGCAGCGTTGATCCAGGCGATTCCGGAGATTGACCCGTACCGCCCGCTGCCCAGCGAACCGTTGCCGGGTGAGCCGCCGAGCCCGCTGAAATTGCCCAATGGTTGCGCCTTTCACCCGCGTTGCCGGTATGCACGAACCGTGTGTGCCGAGGCATTGCCGCCGACTCAGTTTGTGCAAACGCATCGGTACAGTTGCGTGCTTGAAGAACCTTTGCTTTGAACCCTTCCTGCCGATCATGAACAACCGCCGTTATAGACAAGGAGTTATGACATGCAATCCCGTCACTTGAAGTTGCTCGCCGCCGCCACACTCACCGCGTGGTCGCTGACCGCGGGTATCGCCCAGGCTGCTGGTGTACTCACCATCGGCTGCCGCGAAGACAGCACCACCTTTGACCCGATCAAAAGCGCGCAGAACCGCGATACCTGGGTGTTCGCCAACGTCTACGACACCCTGGTGCGCGTGGATAACCTGGGCACCAGGATGGAGCCGGGGCTGGCAGAAAGCTGGGACATTTCCAAGGACGGCCTGACGTACACCTTCAAACTGCGTACCGCGAAGTTCTCGGATGGCTCGCCGATCACCGCAGACGACGCCGCGTTCAGCCTGTTGCGCATCCGCGACAACAAGGCCTCGCTGTGGAGCGACCCGTTCAGCCTGATCAACACCGCCAAGGCCAGCGACCCGCAAACCCTGGTGGTGACGCTGAAAACTCCAGCGGTGGCCTTCCTCTCGCAACTCGCCTCGCCGACCGTATCGATCCTGTCGGAAAAGGCCATGACCAAAATGGGCGAGGATGCCTACTCGGAAAACCCGGTGACCTCCGGCGCGTTTACCGTGGACGAGTGGCGCAAAGGGGACCGGGTGATTTTGAAGAAGAACCCGAACTTCTGGCAGGCCGGCAAGGTGAGCCTGGATGGCGTGGAGTGGGTGTCGGTGACCGACGACAATACGCGCATGCGCATGGTGCAGAACAACGAACTGGACACGGCGATCTTCGTGCCGTTCTCCCGGGTTGAAGAGCTGAAAAAAGACAAGAACGTGGTGGTCCATTCCGACCCGTCGACCCGTGAGGATCACCTGCTGATCAACCACGCTCACGGCCTGCTGGCCAAGCCGCAAGTGCGCCAGGCGCTGGACATGGCCATCGATAAACAATCGCTGGTGAAAACCGCCACCTTCGGCCAAGGCACCGTGGCTTATTCCTACATTCCAAAAGGCTCGCTGTACCACTACGCGAACAACCTGCAGCGTCCGTATGACCCCACCGAAGCCAAGAAACTGTTGGCCGCTGCCGGTGCCCAGGACTTGAAACTCAACTACGTGGTCAACGCCGGCAACGAAGCCGACGAGCAGATTGCGGTGATGATCAAGGACCAGTTGGCCAAGGTCGGCGTCACGGCCAACCTGCAAAAGGTCGACCCGACTCAAAGCTGGCAGATGCTGGTGGACGGCGACTACGATATTTCGGTGATGTACTGGACCAACGACATCCTCGACCCGGACCAGAAGACCACCTTCGTCTTGGGCCACGACACCAACCAGAACTACATGACCCGTTACAAGAACGACAAGGTCAAGGACCTGGTGGCGGCCGCGCGGATCGAGGCCGACCCGGTCAAGCGTGAGCAGATGTACGTCGACCTGCAGAAAATGGCGAAACAGGATGTGAATTGGATCGACCTGTACTACAGCCCGTACATCAACATCTCACGCAAGAACGTCAGCAACTTCCTGCAAAACCCGTTGGGGCGCTTCACGCTTGAGGACGTGGTGAAAAACTAAGCGTTGTAAACCCAATGTGGGGCCAGCCCTTTAATGTGGGGCCAGCCCTTTAATGTGTGGCCAGCCCTTTTGTGGTGAGCGGGCTTGCCCCGCGCTGGGCTGCGAAGCAGCCCTGAAGCCGGTCACATCATTCTGTCTGAAAGCATGCGGTGTCTTTATTGGGGCTGCTTCGCAGCCCAGCGCGGGGCAAGCCCGCTCACCACGAAAGCCAGTGTTTGTTATTGCGCGTCAAACGCCTGCCCGTTGATACCGGTACTGTCGTAAACCCAATGTGGGGCCAGCCCTTTAATGTGTGGCCAGCCCTTTTGTGGTGAGCGGGCTTGCCCCGCGCTGGGCTGCGAAGCAGCCCTGAAGCCGGTCACCTCATTCTGTCTGACTGTCTGAAAGCATGCGGTGTCTTTATTGGGGCTGCTTCGCAGCCCAGCGCGGGGCAAGCCCGCTCACCACGAAAGCCAGTGTTTGTTATTGCGCGTCAAATGCCTGCCCGTTGATACCGGTACTGTCAGGGCCCATCAGGTACAGGTACACCGGCATGATTTCTTCCGGTGTCGGGTTATCGGCGGGGTTCTCGCCTGGATACGCCTGGGCCCGCATGCTGGTGCGGGTAGCGCCCGGGTTGATGCTGTTGGCGCGCACCGGTGCGACGTTATCCAGCTCGTCCGCCAGGGTTTGCATCAGGCCTTCGGTAGCAAACTTCGACACCCCGTACGCACCCCAATAAGCACGGCCCTTGCGGCCCACGCTGCTGGAGGTGAACACCACCGACGCATCCTGTGACAGCTTGAGCAGCGGTAACAATGTGCTGGTCAGCATGAACATCGCGTTGACGTTCACGTGCATCACCCGCATGAAGTTCTCACCCGACAACTGTTCGATCGGCGTGCGCGGGCCGATGATCGAAGCGTTGTGCAGCAGGCCGTCGAGGTGGCCGAATGCCTTTTCGATCATCGCTGCCAACTCATCGTATTGATGGGGCAGGGCGGTTTCCAGGTTGAACGGGATCACCACGGGCTGTGGCTGGCCGGCGGCTTCGATTTCGTCATAGACCTGCGCCAGGTTGGCTTCGGTCTTGCCCAGCAACAGCACGGTGGCGCCATGGGCGGCATAGGTTTTTGCCGCCGCTGCGCCGATCCCGCGACCGGCGCCGGTGACCAGGATGACCCGGCCCTTGAGCAGTTCTGGACGTGCGGAGTAATCAAACATAAACAACCTCGACAAAGTTCACAGAAAATCCATGTGATTGATTGCGGCTAAGGCTGGCTAAGGCTTCTGTGGCGAGGGAGCTTGCTCCCGTTGGGTTGCGAAGCAGCCCCGGTTTTTCGCGACTGCTGCGCAGTCGAACGGGAGCAAGCTCTCTCGCCACAAAGTTGCATCAGCCTCAAGCATTCCCGATCAGCAGCTGCACAGCGCGCTATCCAGCACTTTGCGCAGTTCCAGCGGGTGATCCACCACCACGTCCGCACCCCAGTTACGCGGGTTGTCGTCCGGGTGGATATAGCCGTAGGTGACTGCGGCGGTCCGGGTGCCGGCGTCGCGGCCCGACTCGATGTCCCGCAGGTCATCACCTACGAACAACACGCTGGCCGGGTCCAGGTCGAGCATCTTGCACGCCAGGATCAACGGTTCCGGGTCCGGCTTGCTGTTCTTCACGTGGTCCGGGCAGATCAGCAGCGCAGAGCGTTGCGCCAGGCCCAGTTGCTGCATGATCGGTTCGGCAAAGCGCAGTGGCTTGTTGGTGACCACGCCCCACACCAGCCTGGATTTCTCGATATCTACCAGCAGCTCTTCCATGCCGTCGAACAGCTTGCTGTGGATCGCACAACCCTTGAGGTAACGCTCCAGGAACTCCTGGCGCAGTTCTTCAAAGCCTGGGGACTCGGGGTCCATCGAAAAAGTCACGGCGACCATTGCCCGGGCGCCGCCGGAGATTTCATCGCGGATGTGCTGGTCGTTTATCGGCGCCAGGCCGCGGTCAGCCCGCATGGCCTGGCAGATGGCGATAAAGTCTGGCGCGGTGTCCAGCAGGGTACCGTCCATGTCGAAAAGAACCGCTTGCAACTTCACAGGCTTACTCCTCGCGCAGGGTCTGGATCATGTAGTTGACGTCAACGTCGCTGGCCAGCTTGTAGTGCTTGGTCAGCGGGTTGTAGGTCAAACCGATGATGTCCTTGACGGTCAGCCCGGCCTGGCGGCTCCAGGCACCCAGCTCGGAAGGGCGGATGAATTTCTTGAAGTCATGGGTGCCGCGCGGCAGCAGCTTCATGATGTATTCGGCGCCGATGATCGCGAACAGGTAGGCCTTGGGGTTGCGGTTGATGGTGGAGAAGAACACCTGGCCGCCGGGCTTGACCATGCTAAAGCAGGCGCGGATCACCGAGGACGGGTCGGGCACGTGCTCGAGCATTTCCAGGCAAGTGACCACGTCGAACTGGCCGGGCATTTCTTCGGCCAGGTCTTCGGCGGTGATCTGCCGGTATTCGACGTTCACGCCCGACTCCAGCTGGTGCAGCTGGGCCACGGCCAGTGGCGCCTCGCCCATGTCGATGCCCATCACGGTGGCGCCGCGCTGGGCCATGGATTCGCTGAGAATCCCGCCGCCGCAACCCACGTCCAGTACCTTCTTGCCGGCCAGGTTGACGCGCTCGTCAATCCAGTTGACCCGCAGCGGGTTGATGTCATGCAGGGGTTTGAACTCGCTTTCGCGGTCCCACCAGCGATGGGCGAGGGCTTCGAATTTGGCGATTTCAGCGTGGTCGACGTTGCTCATGGGGAATCCTCTAAATCTGATAAAACGTTTTGCCGGTCCTGGCATGCACTGCCAGGGCGGGCGTTATTCGGTGTGTCCGCTGATGCGCTGGCCCCAGGCGATGGCCGTGGCGCACAACTGTTGTTCATCCAGGCGGGTCAGTTGCCGGTCGTCGAGCAATTGCTTGCCGCCGACCCAAAGGTGTTTCACACAATCACGTCCGGTGGCATATATAAGCTGTGAGACCGGATCGTAGATCGGTTGTTGCGCCAGGCCCGACAAGTCAAAGGCCACGAGGTCGGCAGCCTTGCCGACTTCCAGCGAGCCGATTTGACTTTCCAGGCCCATGGCCCGGGCGCCGTTGAGGGTGGCCATGCGCAATGCGCGATGGGCATCCAGGGCGGTGGCCGAGCCAGCGACGGCCTTGGCCAGCAACGCGGCGGTGCGGGTTTCGCCCAGCAGGTCGAGGTCATTGTTACTGGCGGCGCCGTCGGTGCCTACTGCCACATTGACGCCGGCTTGCCACAGGCGCTCTACCGGGCAGAAGCCGCTGGCCAGTTTCAGGTTGGATTCCGGGCAGTGGATCACGCTGGTATTACTTTCTACCAGTAAAGCCAGGTCGTCATCGCTGATTTGGGTCATGTGAACGGCCTGGAAGCGCGGCCCCAGCAAGCCGAGGCGGCCAAGCCGTGCCAGCGGGCGCTCACCGTGCTGCTCAACGGACTGCTGCACTTCGAAGGCGGTTTCATGTACGTGCATGTGGATCGAGGCGTCCAGCTCCTCGGCAATCACCCGGATTTTTTCCAGGTTTTCGTCGCACACGGTGTACGGCGCGTGGGGGCCGAAGGTGATTTTGATCCGCGGGTGATGCTTGAGGTCGCCGAACAGCTCGACGCCCTGGCGAATCGCCTCGTCGGCGTCAGCGGCACCAGGAATCGGGAAATCCAGGATCGGGATGGCGATTTGTGCACGCATGCCACTGTTGTGCACGCGTTCGCTGGCGACTTTCGGGAAGAAGTACATGTCCGAGAAACACGTGATGCCGCCCTTTATCTGTTCGGCGATCGCCAGGTCCGTGCCGTCGCGCACGAAGGCCTCGTCGACCCACTTGGCCTCGGCGGGCCAGATGTGGTTTTCCAGCCAGGTCATCAGCGGCAGGTCGTCGGCCAGGCCGCGAAACAGTGTCATGGCCGCGTGGCCGTGGGCGTTGATCAGGCCGGGGCTGAGGAGCATGCCCGGCAGCTCGCGCACTTCGCTCGCTGCGAGCTTCAAGGCCGCGGCGCGTGGGCCGATAAACGCAATGCGCCCGTCACGAATGCCCAGGCCGTGCTCCTTGAGCACCACGCCGGCAGGCTCGACAGGTACCAGCCAGGTGGGCAGCAGTAATAAGTCGAGCGGGGCGGCAGTCGGTGTCATCGAGGGCAGTTTCCCAGGCATCTATAAAGAACGGCGAAGTATACCCGAGCGTCCTGGCTGGCGGATCGCTATAATCGGCGGCTTTTGTTCATGAGTGCGGGGTGAGGGATGCGCGATCGACTGTTGGCTGCGGAGAAAGTGAAGGCCATCGAGTGGCGTGATGGCGCACTGTACCTGCTCGATCAGCGTGTGTTGCCGTCTGCAGAAACCTGGATGGCCTGCACCAGCGCCGCCGAGGTGGCCGAGGCCATTCGCTCGATGGTGGTGCGCGGTGCGCCGGCCATTGGTATCAGTGCCGCATATGGCCTGGTGCTGGCCGCCCGTGCGCGCATCGCCGAGGGTGATGACTGGCAGGCCTCCTGGGAAGAGGACTACGCGCTGCTGGCGGATACCCGTCCGACGGCGTCGAACCTTTTCTGGGCCATGAAACGCATGCGCGATTGTCTGGATCGCCTCAAGAAACACGCTGACCCGTTGAAGGTGCTGGAGGCCGAGGCGGTGGCGATTCACCAGAGTGATCGTGAAGCCAACCTGACCATGGCGCAGTTGGGGGTGGAACTGATCCGCAAGCACCAGGGCAACGTCCAGGCGATCCTGACCCATGGTAACGCGGGTGCACTGGCCACCGGCGGCGTCGGCACGGCGCTGGGTGTGATTCGCGCAGCATTTCTGGAGGGCATGGTAGAGCGGGTCTACGCCAACGAGACCCGGCCTTGGCTGCAAGGCTCGCGGTTGACGGCCTGGGAGCTGGCCGGCGAGGGAATTCCGGTCACCGTGAATGCCGACTCGGCTGGCGCGCACATTCTCAAGACCAAAGGCGTGACCTGGGTGATTGTCGGCGCCGACTGTATTACGGCCAACGGTGATGTGGTCAGCAAGATCGGCACTTATCAGTTGGCGGTGTGCGCCATGCATCACGGTGTGCGCTTCATGGTGGTGGCGCCCAGTTCCACCATCGACATGATGGCAACCAGTGGTGATGACGTGCCGCTCGAAGAGCGCGACATCCGGGAGCTGCTGGAAGTCGGCGGCACCCGTGTCGCCGCCGACGTAGACGCCTTCAACCCGGTGTTTGACGTGACGCCAGCAGACCTGATTGATGTGATCGTCACCGAAAAAGGCATCGTCGAGCGCCCCGACACGGCGAAGATGGCGCAATTGATGTGCCGTAAACGCCTGCATTAAGGCTATTTGCCCGCAAAAAACGCCTTGGAACCGGCTCTAAGGCCCTCTCGTCGCCGTCAAGCCTGTCATCCGTCAACTTACTATGCTCCATGCTCATCAGGGGGATAGGTGCGTGGCGGCGATTGTGATAACATTCGGCGGTTTCCAGGGTCACCTCAAGGGGTAACCTTTAATGCGCAGATCCGTGTCATAACTCGTTGATTTGTCGTAAGTCGTTGCCAGGCACCATGCCGGTAGCGGCGAGCTTCGTTCGTCCCATATGGATGTGACGAGGTTTCACCCGAAAAAGGAATCAGGCTTCTCATGGGCGAACTGGCCAAAGAAATCCTCCCGGTCAATATCGAAGACGAGCTGAAACAGTCCTACCTCGACTACGCGATGAGCGTAATTGTCGGGCGGGCACTGCCTGATGCGCGCGATGGCTTGAAGCCCGTGCACAGGCGTGTGCTGTTCGCAATGAGCGAGCTGGGTAACGACTGGAACAAGCCGTACAAGAAATCTGCCCGTGTTGTCGGTGACGTGATCGGTAAGTATCACCCTCACGGCGACACTGCGGTGTACGACACCATCGTTCGGATGGCCCAGCCGTTTTCCCTGCGCTACCTGCTGGTAGACGGCCAGGGCAACTTCGGTTCGGTCGACGGCGACAACGCCGCGGCCATGCGATACACCGAAGTGCGCATGACCAAGCTGGCGCACGAGTTGCTGGCTGACCTGCACAAAGAAACCGTGGACTGGGTGCCGAACTACGACGGCACCGAAATGATCCCGGCGGTCATGCCAACCCGTATTCCCAACCTGCTGGTCAACGGCTCCAGCGGTATCGCCGTGGGCATGGCCACCAACATCCCGCCACACAACCTCGGTGAAGTCATCGACGGTTGCCTGGCCCTCATCGACAACCCTGAGTTGACCATCGATGAGCTGATGCAATACATCCCCGGCCCAGACTTCCCGACGGCCGCGATCATCAACGGTCGCGCCGGCATCATCGAAGCCTACCGCACCGGTCGTGGGCGCATTTACATGCGCGCCCGCTCGATGATCGAAGACATCGACAAGGTCGGTGGCCGTCAGCAGATCGTCATCACCGAACTTCCTTACCAGTTGAACAAGGCGCGTCTGATCGAGAAGATCGCCGAGCTGGTTAAAGAGAAGAAGCTGGAAGGCATCACCGAACTGCGCGACGAGTCTGACAAAGACGGTATGCGGGTGGTGATCGAGCTGCGTCGTGGCGAAGTGCCTGAGGTGATCCTCAACAACCTCTACGCCCAGACCCAGCTGCAAAGCGTGTTTGGTATCAACGTAGTAGCACTGATCGACGGCCGCCCGCGCATCCTTAACCTCAAGGACCTGCTGGAAGCCTTCGTACGTCACCGCCGCGAAGTGGTAACCCGCCGTACCGTGTTCGAACTGCGCAAGGCCCGCGAGCGCGGCCACATCCTGGAAGGCCAGGCGGTTGCGCTGTCGAACATCGACCCGGTCATCGCCCTGATCAAGGCCTCGCCGACCCCGTCGGAAGCCAAAGAAGCGCTGATCAAGATGCCGTGGGAATCCAGCGCCGTAGTGGCGATGGTTGAGCGTGCCGGTGCCGATTCGTGCCGTCCGGAGACCCTGGACCCACAATACGGCCTGCGCGACGGCAAGTATTTCCTGTCCCCGGAACAGGCCCAGGCCATCCTGGAGCTGCGTCTGCACCGCCTGACCGGCCTGGAGCACGAAAAACTGCTGGCCGAGTACCAGGAGATTCTCAACCAGATCGGCGAGCTGATCCGCATCCTCAACAGCGCTGTGCGCCTGATGGAAGTGATCCGCGAAGAGCTGGAAGTGATCCGCGCCGAATACGGCGACGTGCGCCGCACCGAGATTCTCGATGCCCGTCTCGACCTGACCCTGGGTGACATGATCCCGGAAGAAGATCGCGTCGTGACCATCTCCCACGGTGGCTATGCCAAGACCCAGCCATTGGCTGCGTACCAGGCCCAGCGTCGTGGCGGTAAAGGCAAATCGGCTACCGGCGTCAAGGATGAGGACTACATCGCTCACCTGCTGGTTGCCAACAGCCACACCACGCTGCTGCTGTTCTCCAGCAAGGGCAAGGTGTACTGGCTGAAAACCTATGAAATCCCGGAAGCCTCCCGCGCCGCCCGTGGTCGTCCGTTGGTCAACCTGCTGCCGCTGGACAGTGATGAATACATCACCACCATGCTGCCGGTAGACGAGTACACCGAAGGTCACTTCATCTTCATGGCAACTGCCATGGGCACCGTGAAGAAGACCCCGCTGGAATCTTTCAGCCGCCAACGCAGCGTGGGCCTCATCGCCCTGGAACTGGACGAAGGCGACGTATTGATCAGCGCGGCCATCACCGATGGCGAGCGTGAAGTCATGCTGTTCTCCGACGGCGGCAAGGTCACGCGCTTTAAGGAATCCGACGTTCGCGCCATGGGCCGTACCGCCCGCGGTGTGCGCGGCATGCGCCTGCCAGAAGGGCAGAAGCTGATTTCGATGCTGATCCCGGAAGAAGGCAGCGAGATCCTCACTGCTTCGGCCCGTGGCTACGGCAAGCGTACCGCTATCAGCGAATTCCCTGAGTACAAGCGTGGCGGCCAAGGCGTTATCGCCATGGTCAGCAACGACCGCAACGGCCGCCTGGTCGGCGCGGTCCAGGTGCTGGATGGCGAGGAAATCATGCTGATTTCCGACCAGGGCACCTTGGTGCGTACCCGAGTTGATGAAGTGTCGAGCCTGGGTCGTAACACCCAGGGTGTGACCTTGATCAAACTGGCCAGCGACGAGACGTTGGTAGGCCTGGAGCGTGTCCAGGAACCATCGGAAGTCGAAGGCGAGGAGCTGGAAGGCGAAGAGGTTGAGGGCGAGGTGATCGCCGGTGGTGATGACGCCGTCGACGAGCCAACACTCGACGCTGCTGCAGACGAAGAAGAACCGCAGGAATAAGCGGACACACAGGGGGCGGATGAAGATTCGCCCCCTTGTTGTTTGTTCCTTATGAAACAACACGTCCTCGGCCTGGACGCGATCAGTGTGGGAGCTGGCTTGCCTGCGATACGGGCGCCTCGGTCATTCAGTGATACCGCGGCGCGGCTATCGCAGGCAAGCCAGCTCCCACAGATGTACGCTCCAGGCAGAGGTTGTGGCCAAATATGATTGCAGCCCCACCAAATCAAAGTGAGATTGGATGTGAGCAAGAGAGCCTATAACTTCTGTGCCGGTCCCGCGGCGCTTCCTGAAGCAGTCCTGCAGCGTGCGCAGGGTGAACTCCTCGACTGGCATGGAAAAGGCCTCTCCGTGATGGAAATGAGCCATCGCAGCGATGAGTTCGTGTCCATTGCCACCAAGGCCGAGCAGGATATGCGCGACTTGCTGGGCATTCCGTCCGACTACAAAGTGCTGTTCCTGCAGGGTGGTGCGAGCCAGCAGTTCGCCCAGATTCCATTGAACCTGCTGCCGGAAGACGGCACTGCCGACTATATCGACACCGGTATCTGGGGTCAGAAGGCCATTGAAGAAGCCTCTCGTTATGGTCACGTCAACGTGGCGGGCACGGCCAAGCCTTACGACTACTTCGCCATTCCCGGTCAGAACGAGTGGAAACTCTCGAAAGACGCGGCCTATGTTCACTATGTAGCGAACGAAACCATCGGCGGCCTGGAGTTCGACTGGGTGCCGGAGGTGGGTGATGTACCGCTGGTGTGCGACATGTCTTCGGACATCCTGTCGCGCCCTATCGATGTATCCAGGTACGGCATGATCTACGCCGGCGCGCAGAAGAACATCGGCCCGAGCGGCATCGTGGTCAACATCATCCGTGAAGACCTGTTGGGTCGCGCCCGCTCGGTGTGCCCGACCATGCTCAATTACAAGGTCGCGGCCGATAACGGCTCGATGTACAACACCCCGCCGGCGTTCGCCTGGTACCTGTCGGGCCTGGTGTTCGAATGGCTGAAAGAGCAGGGCGGTGTGGCTGCCATGGGCAAGCTCAACGAAGAGAAGAAACGTACCCTGTACGACTTCATCGACGCGAGCGGCCTGTACAGCAACCCGATCAACCTGACGGACCGCTCGTGGATGAACGTGCCGTTCCGCCTGGCGGATGACCGCCTGGACAAGCCATTCCTGGCTGGCGCCGACGAGCGCGGCTTGTTGAACCTCAAGGGCCACCGTTCGGTAGGTGGCATGCGCGCCTCCATCTATAACGCTGTCGATATCCACGCCGTCAAGGCGCTGGTGGCTTACATGGCAGAGTTCGAAAAGGAACACGGCTAATGTCTGAGCAAGAACTCAAGGCTCTGCGCGTACGCATTGACAGCCTGGACGAGAAAGTCCTGGAGCTGATCAGTGAGCGCGCGCGGTGCGCCCAGGAAGTTGCACGGGTGAAAATGGCCTCCCTGGCTGAAGGCGAAGTGCCGGTGTTCTACCGTCCGGAGCGTGAGGCCCAGGTGCTCAAGCGCGTGATGGAGCGTAACAAGGGGCCGTTGGGCAACGAAGAGATGGCGCGGTTGTTCCGCGAAATCATGTCTTCGTGCCTGGCACTGGAGCAGCCGCTGAAAGTGGCTTACCTGGGCCCTGAAGGCACTTTCACTCAAGCCGCCGCCATGAAGCACTTTGGCCACGCCGTAATCAGCAAGCCAATGGCTGCGATCGACGAAGTGTTCCGTGAAGTGGCCGCTGGTGCGGTGAATTTTGGCGTGGTGCCGGTAGAAAACTCCACCGAAGGCGCGGTCAACCACACCCTCGACAGCTTCCTTGAGCACGACATGGTGATCTGCGGCGAAGTCGAGCTGCGTATCCACCACCACCTGCTGGTGGGCGAAAACACCAAGACCGACAGCATCAGTCGCATCTACTCCCACGCCCAGTCCCTGGCCCAGTGCCGCAAGTGGCTGGACGCGCACTACCCGAACGTGGAGCGCGTGGCGGTGTCGAGCAACGCCGAAGCGGCAAAGCGGGTCAAGGGCGAGTGGAATTCGGCGGCAATTGCCGGTGATATGGCCGCTGGCCTGTACGGCCTGACGCGCCTGGCCGAGAAAATCGAGGATCGCCCGGATAACTCCACGCGCTTCTTGATGATCGGCAGCCAGGAAGTGCCGCCGACCGGCGACGACAAGACATCGATCATCGTCTCCATGAGCAACAAGCCCGGCGCGCTGCATGAGCTGCTGGTGCCGTTCCACGACAACGGGATTGACCTGACGCGAATCGAGACTCGTCCTTCGCGCAGCGGTAAATGGACTTATGTGTTCTTTATCGACTTCGTCGGCCACCACCGTGACCCGCTGGTCAAGGGTGTGCTCGAGAAAATCAGTCAGGAAGCCGTGGCACTCAAGGTGCTGGGCTCTTACCCGAAAGCGGTTTTGTGAGGCTTTAACATGAGTGGCAACTTCCTCGCCCTGGCACAGCCGGGCGTGCAACAACTGTCGCCTTACGTTCCGGGCAAGCCTGTGGACGAGCTGGCGCGTGAGCTGAACCTGGATCCGTCGAAGATCGTCAAGCTGGCCAGTAACGAAAACCCGTTGGGCCCAAGCCCCAAGGTATTGGCGGCGATTCGTGATGCGCTGGCTGAGTTGACCCGTTATCCCGATGGTAATGGCTTTGCGCTCAAATCCCTGTTGGCGGAAAAATGCCGGGTTGGCCTGAGCCAGGTGACCCTGGGTAACGGCTCCAACGACATTCTGGAGCTGGTCGGCCGTGCCTATCTGGCGCCGGGCCTGAACGCAGTGTTCAGCGAACACGCATTTGCGGTGTATCCGATCGTGACCCAGGCCGTGGGCGCTGAAGCGCGCGTGATTCCTGCGAAAGATTGGGGCCATGACCTGCCGGCCATGTTGGCGGCCATTGATGGCCTGACTCGCGTCGTGTTCATCGCCAACCCGAATAACCCGACCGGCACCTGGTTCAGCGCCGAGGTGCTGGACAACTTCCTGCAGGACGTGCCGGAGCATGTACTGGTGGTGCTCGACGAGGCATACATCGAGTACGCCGAAGGCAGTGACCTGCCGGACGGCCTGGATTTCCTTGCGGCTTATCCGAACTTGCTGGTCTCACGCACTTTCTCCAAGGCTTATGGCCTGGCGTCGCTGCGGGTCGGTTACGGCCTGTCGACTGCGGTGGTGGCCGATGTGCTGAACCGTGTTCGCCAGCCATTCAACGTCAACAGCCTCGCGCTGGCGGCGGCTTGCGCTGCGGTGCAGGACGCCGAGTACTTGGAAGAAGGCCGTCGCCTCAACGAAAGCGGCATGTTGCAGTTGCAGGAAGGCTTTCGTGAGTTGGGCTTGGGCTGGATCCCGTCCAAGGGCAACTTCATTTGTGTCGACCTTGGTCAAGTGGCTGCTCCTGTGTTCCAGGGCTTGCTGCGTGAGGGTGTGATCGTACGTCCGGTGGCCAACTATGGCATGCCGAACCACCTGCGCATCACCATTGGTCTGCCTGCTGAGAACAGCCGCTTCCTTGAGGCGCTGGCCAAGGTTCTGGCTCGTGGTTGATGTCACTGCATTGCAACCTGCTGTGCCTATGATCGGTCGCCTGGTGGTGGTCGGTCTGGGATTGATCGGCGGCTCCTTCGCCAAGGGCTTGCGGGAAAGCGGCCTGTGTGGCGAGGTGGTCGGTGTGGACCTGGACCCGCAATCGCGCAAGTTGGCGGTTGAGTTGGGTGTGGTGGATCGTTGCGAGGCGGACCTGGCGGTTGCCTGTCAGGGGGCGGATGTCATTCAGTTGGCGGTGCCGATCCTGGCCATGGAAAAAATGCTGGCGCTGTTGGCCGGCATGGACCTTGGCCAGGCAATCCTTACCGACGTCGGCAGTGCCAAGGGCAATGTCGTGCGTGCCGCGCGGATGGCGTTTGGAGGCATGCCAGCGCGCTTTGTGCCCGGGCACCCGATTGCCGGTTCCGAGCAGAGTGGGGTGGAGGCGTCCAATGCGCAGTTATTCCGTCGCCATAAAGTGATTCTGACGCCGCTGGACGAAACCGATCCTGCGGCACTGGCCGTGGTGGATCGGCTCTGGCGCGAGTTGGGCGCGGATGTTGAGCATATGCAGGTCGAGCGCCACGATGAAGTGTTGGCGGCGACCAGCCACCTGCCGCATTTGCTGGCGTTTGGCCTGGTGGACTCGCTGGCCAAACGCAATGAGAACCTCGATATTTTCCGATACGCCGCCGGTGGGTTCCGTGATTTTACCCGGATCGCCGGCAGCGACCCGGTGATGTGGCATGACATCTTTCTCGCCAACCGCGATGCGGTGTTGCGCACTCTGGATACGTTTCGCAGCGACCTCGACGCCTTGCGCGATGCGGTCGATGCCGGCGACGGGCATCAGTTGTTGGGCGTGTTCACCCGTGCGCGGGTGGCGCGGGAGCATTTCAGCAAGATTCTGGCGCGTCGGGCTTATATGGATGCTGCTGCAAATGCGGATGACCTGGTGTTTCTCGCCAGCCCTGGTGGCCGCTTGAGCGGGCAGATTCGGGTGCCCGGGGATAAATCGATTTCTCATCGCTCGATCATGCTGGGCTCCCTCGCAGACGGTATTACTGAGGTAGAAGGTTTTTTGGAGGGTGAAGACGCCCTGGCAACCTTGCAGGCGTTTCGCGACATGGGCGTGGTGATTGAAGGCCCGCACCATGGGCGCGTCACCATTCATGGGGTTGGCCTGCATGGCTTGAAGCCGGCGCCAGGCCCGATCTACCTCGGTAACTCCGGTACATCCATGCGGCTGTTGTCCGGTTTGCTGGCGGCCCAGCGCTTCGACAGCGTGTTGACCGGTGATGCATCGTTGTCCAAGCGCCCCATGAGCCGGGTGGCCAAACCATTGCGCGAGATGGGCGCGGTGATCGAGACCGGGCCGCAAGGGCGGCCGCCGCTGACCATTCGGGGCGGTCAGGCGCTCAAGGGCTTGGACTATGCATTACCGATGGCCAGTGCCCAGGTTAAATCCTGCCTGTTGCTGGCCGGGTTGTATGCCGAGGGTAAAACCTCGATAACCGAGCCGGCGCCTACACGCGACCATACCGAGCGGATGTTGCGGGGTTTTGGTTGTCCGGTGGAGGTAGTGGGGGCTACGGCTTCGGTCGAGTCGGGTCATTCGCTTACCGCAACGCATATCGAGGTGCCGGGGGATATTTCCTCCTCGGCGTTTTTCCTGGTGGCCGCTTCGATTGCCGAAGGCTCCGAGCTGTTGCTTGAGCATGTGGGCATCAATCCGACCCGTACCGGGGTGATCGATATCCTGCGGCTGATGGGCGCGGATATCAGCCTGCAAAACCAGCGGGAAGTGGGTGGTGAGCCTGTTGCGGACCTGCGCGTTCGCGCGGCGCCGCTGAAGGGGATCGAGATTCCCGAGGCGTTGGTTCCGCTGGCTATCGATGAGTTCCCGGTGCTGTTCGTGGCGGCGGCGTGCGCTGAAGGCCGAACGGTATTGCGCGGGGCGCAGGAGTTGCGGGTCAAGGAGTCCGACCGGATCCAGGTCATGGCCGACGGTCTGCTCGCGCTGGGCGTAAAGTGCGAACCGACACCTGATGGGATTATTATTGATGGTGGCGTGATAGGCGGTGGTGAAGTCCATGCCCATGGCGATCACCGGATTGCCATGGCCTTCAGCGTGGCTTCGCTGCGAGCGGCCGCGCCGATTCGTATCCATGACTGTGCCAACGTGGCTACGTCTTTTCCGAATTTTCTTACACTGTGTGCCCACGTCGGCATTCGTGTTGCCCAAGAGGCTCAATTGTGAATATCAAAGCACCGGTGATTACCATCGACGGGCCAAGCGGCTCGGGCAAAGGCACGATCGCCGGCATCCTGGCCAAGCGCCTGGGCTGGTGCCTGCTGGATTCCGGGGCGCTGTACCGCTTGCTGGCTTTTGCCGCACGCAACCATGGCGTCGACCTGACCAACGAAGAGTCGCTGAAGTTGCTGGCTGCGCATTTGGACGTGCAGTTCGTCGGGGCGACGGAAGGTCATCCTCAGCGCATCATCCTGGAAGGGGACGATGTGACCGATGACTTGCGTAACGAGCAAGTCGGTTCCTGGGCCTCCCAGGTCGCCGCATTGCCGGCGGTGCGCGACGCGTTGCTGCAGCGCCAGCGGGCTTTCCAGGAACCGCCGGGGCTTGTGGCGGACGGCCGCGACATGGGCACGGTGGTATTTCCCGAGGCGCCACTGAAGATTTTCCTGACCGCCAGCGCCGAGGAACGGGCCCGTCGCCGTTACTTGCAGTTGAAGGGCAAAGTCGATGGTGTTAGTCTGTCGAGTCTGCTAGATGAGATCCGTGCACGTGATGAACGTGACACCCAGCGTGCGGTAGCCCCGCTCAAGCCGGCGGCTGACGCCATACAGCTGGATTCCACGGAGTTGTCCATCGAGCAGGTGCTGGAACGCATCTTGAGTGAAATCGCCATTCGCGATATCGCCGGATGACCAAGAAGGCCGCAGGGGACCAGTCATAGTCCTGTGGTGCTTCTTTTAATTGAAACTGACCCATACCGTCTGGGGTGTGGAGATGGGCGTATTCTTCGCCCTTATCAACAGGAATTAAAATGAGCGAAAGCTTTGCGGAACTCTTTGAAGAAAGCCTAAAAACCCTGAACCTTCAGGCAGGCTCCATCATCACCGGTGTTATCGTTGATATCGATTACCAAGCTCGCTGGGTAACCGTTCACGCTGGTCTGAAGTCTGAAGCTCTGATCCCGCTGGAACAGTTCTACAACGATGCTGGTGACCTGACTATCAATGTCGGTGACGAAGTTCACGTTGCTCTGGACTCGGTTGAAGACGGTTTCGGTGAAACCAAGCTGTCCCGTGAAAAAGCCAAGCGCGCTGAATGCTGGATTGTTCTCGAAGCAGCCTTCGCAGCTGAAGAAGTGGTCAAGGGCGTTATCAACGGTAAGGTTAAAGGCGGCTTCACTGTCGACGTTAACGGCATCCGTGCGTTCCTGCCAGGTTCTTTGGTCGACGTTCGTCCTGTGCGCGACACCACGCACCTGGAAGGCAAAGAACTCGAATTCAAGGTCATCAAGCTCGACCAGAAGCGCAACAACGTTGTCGTTTCCCGTCGCAGCGTCCTGGAAGCAGAGAACTCCGCCGAGCGTGAAGCTCTGCTGGAATCCCTGCAGGAAGGCCAACAAGTCAAAGGTATCGTCAAGAACCTCACCGATTACGGCGCATTCGTCGATCTGGGTGGCGTCGATGGCCTGCTGCACATTACCGACATGGCTTGGAAGCGTATCAAGCATCCATCGGAAATCGTCAACGTTGGCGACGAGATCGATGTCAAGGTTCTGAAGTACGATCGTGAGCGCAACCGTGTCTCCCTGGGCTTGAAGCAGCTGGGCGAAGATCCATGGGTCGCTATCAAGGCTCGTTACCCAGAAAGCACTCGCGTTACCGCGCGTGTTACCAACCTGACCGACTACGGCTGCTTCGCAGAGCTGGAAGAAGGCGTGGAAGGCCTGGTACACGTTTCCGAAATGGACTGGACCAACAAGAACATCCACCCTTCGAAAGTCGTACAAGTCGGCGACGAAGTGGAAGTTATGGTTCTGGACATCGACGAAGAGCGTCGTCGTATCTCCCTGGGCATCAAGCAGTGCAAATCTAACCCATGGGAAGATTTCTCTGGCCAGTTCAACAAGGGCGATAAAATCTCCGGCACCATCAAGTCGATCACCGATTTCGGTATCTTCATTGGTCTGGACGGCGGCATCGACGGCCTGGTTCACCTGTCCGACATCTCCTGGAACGAAGTGGGCGAAGAAGCTGTTCGTCGTTTCAAGAAGGGCGACGAGCTGGACACCGTTATCCTGTCGGTTGACCCAGAGCGTGAGCGTATCTCCCTGGGTATCAAGCAACTGGAAAGCGATCCGTTCTCCGAGTACGTACAAGAGAACGACAAAGGCGCAATCGTTAAGGGCATCGTGAAGGAAGTTGACGCTAAAGGCGCCATCATCACTTTGGCCGACGATATCGAAGCGACTCTGAAAGCCTCCGAAATCAGCCGTGACCGCGTTGAAGACGCGCGTAACGTTCTGAAAGAAGGCGAAGAAGTAGAAGCCAAGATCATCAGCGTTGACCGCAAGAGCCGCGTAATCCAACTCTCCATCAAGTCGAAAGATGATGCTGAAGAGAAAGAAGCAATCCAGAGCCTGCGCGATAAGCCAGCTGCTGCTGATGCTCCAGTTGACACCACTCTTGGTGCTCTGCTGCGCGCACAAATGGAAAAACAGAACTAAGTTCTGCTAGACCATAGAAAAAGGGCGACTTCGGTCGCCCTTTTTTGTGCCTGTAATTTAATAGCTTGGCGACCCAGAACCTCGAAGGGTTTATAGATGTCAGAACCGTATATAGGTCTTGGAGGCCTGTTCCCAGGCTCTCCGGTAATAGGGGGCGCAATGAACAAGCTTATCTTGGTTGTCGCCTTGGCAATGCTGGCCGGGTGCGCCGCTGGGGCCAAGACGCATGCTCGGCATGGTGTAAGCGGTGTTGAAATTGACTGTTCGGGGTTGGGGGGCAACTGGGGCCGGTGCGAGAAGCGCGCAGAGCGCGAGTGCAATGGCCGGGGTTACAAGGTCGTGGCCCGGTCCAGCGATGCCAAGGACGAGGAGGGTGATTATCTCTTCGGGTGGAATCCGGCGGGTGCCGTTACTCGCACGATGCTGGTGACCTGCAATTGATCGGGTAGAAGCCCTTTGTGGGGATATGTCCGTCACGCAGATAAGTTAATGCGTGGGCTGTTCAAAAGCGTCGGGTCATGCTAAAACCTTCGAAGCGCTTTTCCTAGCTGCTTGAAAAAGAAGGGAAAAATATGACGAAGTCGGAGTTGATCGAACGAATTGTCACCCATCAAGGGCTGCTCTCATCCAAGGATGTTGAGCTGGCCATCAAGACCATGCTTGAACAGATGTCACAGTGCCTGGCGACTGGGGATCGGATTGAGATTCGTGGGTTTGGCAGTTTTTCGCTGCACTATCGCGCACCTCGCGTGGGGCGCAACCCGAAGACTGGTCAGTCCGTTAGCCTAGACGGCAAATTCGTGCCGCATTTCAAGCCGGGCAAAGAATTGCGTGATCGGGTGAACGAAGACGAGGAAGAGGGCGTCTGAGTGTTTTGGCGGTAGGAGAAGAATATGCGTGGGGCTAAACGCGTTTTATTGGTACTGATCATCTTGGTCATCGTGCTGGGTGTGCTGACGTTCGTTTTAGAGAATCAGCAGACTGCCACGTTGTCATTTTTGGGGTGGTCTACGCCACAGGCACCTGTTTCTATTTTCGTGACGATTTCTTTGATTGTCGGGATGATCATCGGCCCATTGGTTGGGGCGGCGTTGAGGGTGGGCCATAGGGCCGGCGTGAAACCTGTCGTGCTCAAAAACTGAGTGCCTCGTATGAAAAGCTGTCACTTTAAAGACTTTTTGTAGGGTTTTTTAACCTTTTAGGAAAGGTCCTACGGAATGTCAAGGCTTGTAATGTAGTCATTAGATGGCAAAATGCTTTCTGTTCTCGAGAACAGGTATTTTGTGAGCCTCACCCCCAGCAGAGAAGCCGGGGCTGTTGGCGGATATAATTCTAAAAGCACCGCAAAATGCCTGCATAACGAGCCCGCAGTTTCTCTTTGAAGGCAGGTTTTTGTTGTGAGTCGTAGTTTTAATGCCCCTCCGGTACCACCGTCCGATGAAATTGATCTTGTAGCGCTTTTTCAGGCGGTATGGCAGCAAAAGATCCTCATAATCATAGTCACAGCGCTTATCGGCGCTATGGCTGCCGTTTATGCCTTTCTTGCGACTCCAGAATATCAAGTCAGTAGCGTTTTGCGCCCTGCCGCGATCAACGAATTGGATGCGTTGAATCGATCTCAAATTTACGTTCTTCCCCCCGGAGAGGCGCTGATCAGGATTGGAGCGTCTCTTGAGTCGTATGACACCCGCCTGAGTTTTTTTCGGACTCATCAAAATCTATTTAAGGCATTTGAGCGTCCAGGAAGAACTCTCGAGCAGAGTTTTGAGGAGTTCAATCGTAATTCGATCAATCTGGTTTTGCCTGATCCTAAAAAAGCCGACTCCCTGAGCGCCTATATCAAACTTGAGATGAGCTATCCCAAGGGGATTGATGGTGTTTCGATTTTGAACGGGTTTATTGGGTTCGCGATTGATACCGAGCGTCAGCAGATCGGCGCAGATTTGAACGTAATCATCAAAAACCGACTGAACGAGATTGAAGGCAAGTTGAAAGCTGCTCGCTCTAGCTATGAGCTCGATAAAGAGGCAAAAATTGCCACTCTGACTGAAGCTGATGTGCTTAGACGTGCCCAGTTGCAGGATGAGCTCAAAGCGCTCAGGGAACAGTTGAAAATCATCCGTGGTGATCGGATTGTGCTGCTGAACGAGGCAATTGGCATCGCCAAATCACTGGGTATTATAAAGCCAGCTACCCCCTCGTCGCTCGGCGATGAAAACCGCGCTGGGACGCCAGGCATGATGCGTACCGAAATCAATAATCAGCAGATTCCCCTGTATTTTATGGGCGTAGACGCACTGGAGGCAGAGAGAAACGCCCTGCAACGGCGCACGTCTGACGACTTTACTGAAGGTCGCATTGCGCAAATTGCCAAAGAGCTCCAACTGCTGCGCGCCAATCGTCAGATTGAGGTGTTGAATCGTCGTGAGAATGAAGACCTGTTTCTGATCAATGTGGAGCCCCTGCGTGCTGAAGAGGCTCGGCTACGTAAATTGAATATCGATATGAGTCAGTTGAAACTGGTGACTATTGACAAGCAGGCGCTCGAGCCGCTGAGTCCAATTAAGCCGAAGAAAGCTCTCGTGCTCGCAATGGGACTGGTTTTGGGTGGGATTCTTGGTGTTCTTATTGCTCTGGTTCGAACACTGCTGGCAAGCAGGAAAAGAATGACGTCACGTCAAGTGCCCGTTCTTGGCTCTGAACTGCTTGAAGAGAGAAAAGCTCAGGCTCAGACGCGGGTGTGTTAACTGCATCCAGTAGGGTTGTCTTGCTCGATTGTGTGCAAACAACCCGATCTCCAATTCTTCTCTCGGTATCGGGGCTGATCCGATACCGAACCAAATCTCCTTCGGGAGTTCAAAAAATGACTCGCCGGCATGCCATGAGCCCTGGGGGTCTTTGCGTCGCATGTCTGACGCCGAATCGAGATGCCGCGAGTTCTGATTTATATTGGTATCGCGTAGTATGATTATCTAGCTGTCATGGAACTCTTCTAGTTGAGAATATCGAAGCATGATGGCATTGCGCTATGTTTTGCGCCGTTCTGATTATTCGATTCCGAGCGCAGCTGAGGGCGATATTCTTTATGGTGTTCAGCGGGTTGTGGTGTTTAAGCTATCCGGCGCTGATGGAATAGGCTGCTGACGAATAATATAGGTGGTGGAATGCCTCAAAAAGCATCACTGAGGGATTAGTTGGATGTGCGAGCCATGACTGTACCAGGAGAGAGTACCGAATCGGCGTCGCGCTTGAAGCACTTCATACTGAAATTAATTCAGTAAATATTTTGGATTCTCTGATTATTTAGGCTTTGATTATGCAAAAACTGGAAGATATTAAGCTCGCCATTATCGGCCTTGGATATGTGGGCCTGCCCCTCGCAGTGGAGTTTGGTAAACATCGGACTGTGGTCGGGTTTGACATTAATCAGCCGCGTATCCAAGCCTTGAAAGAAGGACATGATTCTACTCTCGAAGTCAGTGACGAGGAGTTGAAGCAGGCGGGCTATTTGAGTTATAGCTGTGAGCTGAATGAGCTGGCTGGCTGCAACACTTTTGTCGTTACCGTTCCGACCCCTATCGACGAATACAACCAGCCCGACCTGACGCCTCTGATCAAAGCGTCTGAAAGCATCGGGAAGGTGTTGAAGAAGGGCGATCTAGTAATTTACGAGTCAACCGTATACCCAGGCGCTACAGAAGAAGACTGCGTCCCAGTTCTTGAACGGGTCTCTGGTCTCAAGTTCAACGTCGATTTCTTCGCTGGGTACAGTCCTGAGCGGATCAACCCGGGCGACAAAGAGCACCGGGTTACTACGATCAAAAAAGTCACTTCCGGCTCCACACCTGAAATCGCTGACCTGGTCGACGCACTTTATAATCAGATCATTATCGCGGGCACTCACAAGGCTAGCAGCATTAAGGTTGCCGAGGCTGCCAAGGTTATCGAGAACACTCAGCGCGACTTGAATATTGCGCTTATCAACGAGCTGGCCATTATCTTCAACAAGATGGGCATTGATACGGAAGCGGTGCTTGAGGCGGCGGGTACGAAGTGGAACTTCCTTCCGTTCCGTCCAGGGTTGGTCGGCGGGCATTGCATCGGTGTTGACCCTTACTACCTTACCCATAAAGCCCAGTCAATCGGTTACCACCCGGAAATTATCTTGGCCGGCCGTCGTTTGAATGATGGCATGGGCGCTTACGTTGTTTCCCAGTTGGTAAAAGCAATGTTGAAAGAGCGCATCCATGTAGATGGTGCTCGCGTATTGATTATGGGCCTGACTTTCAAAGAAAACTGCCCGGACCTGCGTAATACCCGTATCGTCGATATTGTGAGTGAACTGGCAGAGTACAATATTGCCGTGGATGTTTATGATCCGTGGGTTAGTGTTGCCGAAGCGGAGCATGAGTATGGGATCACTCCTGTTTCCGAGCCGGGGATAAATGCATACGACGGTATCGTTCTGGCGGTTGCTCATAATGAGTTCCGTGCCCTAGGCGCAGAAAATATCCGCCGGTTCGGTAAGACGGAGCACGTTCTTTATGATCTTAAATATCTTCTAAGCCGTGAAGAGTCGGACATTCGTCTGTAGTCCCAAGTTTCTGAAGTCGTTAACCTAAATCAAATTAAGAGCTAATATCGATGACCCGCTACGAAACTCTGATGGAAACACTTCCAGCTTCGCCGAAAACCTGGTTAGTCACCGGAGTTGCGGGCTTTATTGGCTCTAATTTGTTGGAAACACTGCTTGGTTTGAATCAGACGGTTGTCGGATTGGATAATTTCGCTACCGGTCACCAAAGAAACCTCGACGAAGTGAAAAACGCAGTTCTCCCCGAGCAATGGGCACGATTTCGATTTGTCGAAGGTGACATTCGAGAGCTCAAGGACTGTCATCAGGCCTGCGAAGGTGTGGATTACGTACTTCATCAGGCCGCTTTGGGGTCTGTGCCTCGTTCCCTTAACGACCCGATCACAACAAACGGTACCAACATTGACGGTTTTCTCAACATGTTGGTCGCGGCACGGGATGCCGAGGTAAAGAGTTTTACTTACGCGGCGAGCAGTTCGACTTATGGCGATCATCCCGGTCTGCCAAAAGTCGAAGATGTGATCGGTAAGCCGCTGTCCCCCTACGCGGTCACCAAGTACGTCAATGAACTGTATGCCGACGTTTTCGCCAGATGCTATGGTTTTGAAACAATCGGTTTGCGCTACTTCAATGTTTTTGGCAAGCGCCAGGATCCTGATGGTGCTTACGCGGCCGTTATCCCAAAATGGGCGGCTGCGATGATAAAAAACGAGGAAGTTTTCATCAATGGTGATGGTGAAACCAGTCGAGATTTCTGCTTCATCGAAAATACAGTTCAAGCTAATATTTTAGCCGCGACTACAAGCGAATCTTCCGCGCGTAATCAGGTTTATAATGTGGCGGTCAGCGGGCGCACTAACCTCAATATGTTGTTTTCGGCGTTGCGCGAATCCCTGTCGGAAAATGGCATAACTTATGATAAGACGCCTGTGTATCGAGACTTTCGCGCGGGTGATGTGCGCCATTCACAGGCAGACATTGGCAAGATACAAACGCTTTTGGGATATGCCCCCAAGTTTAATATTGGGCAAGGCATCGCAAAGGCCATGCCTTGGTATGCGGAATTCCTGAAGTAAGAGTAGTGTGAGATGCGGTTTTTTCTATCACGCTACATAACTTACAAATAAGTACTCAGCTACGAGGCGCGGTTGAGTGATTAAGAATAGCGCAAGGAAGTTTTATGAGCGATAAGCCTGTTTATGTAACTCAGCCCTACCTTCCGCCATTAGAAGAGTTTGTTCCCTATCTTGAAAAAATATGGGATAGCAAGACACTGACCAATGGCGGCCCAATGCACCAGCAGCTTGAAAAGGAGCTCTGTGAGTACCTGGGGGTGGAGCACATTGCGCTTTTTAATAACGGTACAATCGCGTTATTGACTGCGCTGCAGGCGCTCAGAGTTACAGGCGAAGTCATTACGACGCCTTACTCATTCGTTGCGACCGCTCACTCTTTGTTGTGGAATGGGCTGCAGCCCGTTTTCGTGGATATCGATCCTGTTACTTTTAATTTGGATCCGAAAAAAGTTGAGGCGGCAATTACGTCGAAAACCACAGCTATCATGCCAGTGCATTGCTATGGTTATTCCTGCGATACCGACGCTATTCAGAATATCGCTGATAATTACAATTTGAAAATTATCTACGATGCTGCTCATGCGTTCGGCGTTAACGATGCAGGGGGAAGTATTCTTCGCCATGGCGACTTGAGTATTTTGAGCTTCCATGCCACTAAGGTATTCAATACCTTTGAAGGCGGCGCCATCGTCTGCCCCGATGCGAAGACAAAAAAGCGCATAGAGCAATTGAAGAACTTTGGCTTTGTAGATGAAGTCACAGTGGTTGCACCAGGGATAAATGGTAAATTAAGTGAGATTAACGCGGCGTTTGGGTTGCTTCAGCTGAAGCATATCGACAGCGCGATGAGTCTGCGTAAAGAGATTGGTCAACGCTACAGTTCCGGATTGAAAAGTGTTGAAGGTATCAGCCTGAGCCACATCAGTGCAGGCCTTGAGTCTAATTATTCGTATTACCCCATTCTGGTTGAAGATGATTACCCGCTCTCGCGAGACGAGCTTTACGAAGTGTTAAAGGAGCAAAATGTATTCGGTAGACGGTACTTTTTTCCTTTAATCAGCGAGTTTTCCATGTACAGAAGCATGCCTTCAGCAGACAGTCGGAACTTGCCTGTGGCTCATGATATTTCATCGAAAGTTCTTTGCCTTCCCATCTATCCGGCGCTGGAAATGTCTGCCGTTGATAAGGTTGTCGAAATAATTCATAATGTGAGAAAAGCGTCGTAATGAAGCTCGCAATAATGCAGCCTTACTTTTTTCCGTATGTCGGATATTTTAAGCTGATGGAGTCCGTAGATAAGTTCGTTTTTTATGATGATGTTGACTTCATTAAAAATGGATGGATAAACAGAAATCGAATATTTATATCCGGCAAAGTCGGTTATATGACTATTCCGCTCCTTGGGGCGAGCTCTAACCAAAAAATTTGTGACGTGCAAACCCAGAAAAAATCACTCTGGGCCCGTAAGCTGACAGAAGCTGTCAAACAGAACTATTCGAAAGCGCCAAACTTCAAAGCGTGTTTCGAGTTGTTCAACGCTGTTATCGAGCAAGAACAAGACTCAATTTCGGATTATGCAAAATCCAGTGTTTTGTTAACGGTCGAGGCATTAGGTATCGATGCTGAGATGGTAATGAGCTCGAAGGTTTACGCAAACGGGCAACTGAAAAGCGAAGACCGAATTCTGGATATCTGCAATAAAGAGCAGGCTGACGAGTACTGGAATTTACCAGGTGGTGCGCTTCTTTATGAGAAAGAGAGTTTTGCTTCTCGGGGTATTGACCTGAAGTTTATCAAACCGGCGCTAGTTGAGTATCCACAGGCGGGACGGGATTTTGAGCCCGGCCTTTCTATTTTGGATGTGATGATGTTTAACTCTTTTGATGAAGCTCGCCAGCTTGTCACTAATAGATAAACGATGGGTTATTTATGCTGCCCCCAGAGCTGAAAGATTTAATACATATTGAACAGCGTCTTCAAAAAGGAGAGTTTATTCGCGGTATCTCTGCAGAAGACTACATTCTGAAAATTGAGGACCAGGCAGAGATTCTCATCCATCACTCTGGTGGGGCGTATAATGGGTTTGTGGCATTTTACTGCAATAATGATTTATCCAAGGAGGGATACATAGCGTTGCTTTTGATCGCTGCAAGTGGCCGAGGAAAAGGTCTGGGGGCCGAGCTCCTGAGCAGTGCACTCATGGTGATGAAGAGTCGTGGTTTCACTGCATGCAGCCTGGAGGTGCGCGCAGGAAACAGTTCTGCGATAAAGCTTTACTCTCGGTATGGATTCAAGATATTAGCAGACGGCGAAACGAACATAAAAATGCAGGTTCGGCTATAAATATTCGGGATATAAACAATTGTCGCTTCAAAAGAACATATTCGCTAACTACGTAAGTCAAATATATGTGACGTTGATTGGCATCGTGATGCTGCCTGTCTATATAAAATATATGGGCGCGGAAGCCTATGGCTTGGTTGGATTTTTCTCCATGCTACAGGCCTGGTTCAGCTTGCTTGATCTTGGCTTGACACCTACAATCGGCAGAGAAACTGCCCGTTTCAAGGCCGGTGCGGTATCAGCGTTGGACTTTCGGCGGTTGTTCCGGGCGCTCCATGTTTTGTTTCTGGGCATCGGCATTCTCGGCTTTATTACGTTGTATCTGTTTGCCCCGCTTGTTGTAAAACATTGGCTGAAGCTTGATGCGTTGAGTGTCGAGCAGGCGAGTTTTGCTATACAGATCATGGCCGCATGTATCGCAATCCGCTGGATATGTGGCTTGTATCGAGGCGTCATTACCGGTGGCGAACACTTGGTTTGGTTGAGCGGCTATACTTCAATCATTGCGACACTCAGATTTATATTTGTTTTGCCGGTGATGTGGTTTTATGGATATACGCCGATTGTATTTTTCTTTTATCAATTGATTATTGCGGTTGTAGAAATTCTCGGGTTGTACATTAAGTCGTACAGCGTACTCCCAAAGGTAATCAGCGCGTCGATGGGGTGGTCGCTCAAACCCATCAGAAGTGTCTTGGCTTTTTCCCTCACCGTGGCGTTTACTGCCTCAATTTGGGTAATGGTCACTCAGACAGACAAGTTGATACTTTCGAGCATCTTGCCGCTAAGCCAGTACGGATACTTCACTCTGGCGGTGCTGATTGCTGGCGGAGTAATGGTTATAACCGGACCGATTAGCAGCGCGATTATGCCGCGAATGGCCCGCTTACATGCCGAGCATAAGGAAGCTGAGGTGATTACGATTTATCGTAACTCTACTCAACTTGTTTCCATTATTGCCGGTGTCGCATCGATTACCCTTGCAATTTGTGCGCGTCCTTTACTATGGGCATGGACAGGTGACGCTACCGTTGTCGAGAACGTTGCCCCGACGATGGTGTTGTATGCGATTGGAAACGGGTGCTTGGCGGTTTCAGCATTTCCTTACTATCTTCAGTATGCTCGCGGAAACCTGAGGCTTCATTTTCTGGGTAACCTGATTTTGTTATGTGTCATGGTTCCCACTATCTATTTTTCGTCGACCTATTACGGAAGCATTGGTGCTGGCTACAGTTGGATGATGGTCAACCTGACATTCTTGATCTTTTGGGTTTGGTTCGTTCATTCGAGGCTTCAGCCTGGGCTCCACAAAAAGTGGCTGACTCATGACATAGGTTTGATTGTTTTGCCCGCAGCCGCAGTCGGGCTGCTTGTTAATTGGGTAGATGTGCGAAGTGAAAGCAGGATTTTAAGCGTGCTCATAGTGTTTGTTTCAGGTGGGTTAATCATGTTGACCGCGGTGGCTTTTTCAAGTGCTGCCCGGGCAATGGTAGCTAACAAGATAGATGGGCGGAGAGGCGTGTGAGTATTGTTTCCGAGGGAGAAAATTTAAAGGTTTCAGTATGTGTGCTGACTTATAATCAGGTTGGTTATATTGGCGAGTGCCTGTTAAGCTTGATTAATCAGGTCACGGATTTCAAGTTTGAGGTGATCGTCGGTGATGACTGTTCGACAGATGGCACCAGCGACATAGTACGTAGTTTGGCGGAGCAATACCCCGATATTGTAAAGCCGCTTATACATAAGCAGAATGTTGGTATCACAGCAAATTACCTTGAAGTACACGCTTTGGCATGCGGCAAGTATATTGCTCATCTGGATGGTGATGATTACGCTCTTCCAGGGAAACTACAGGCTCAAAGTGACTTTCTGGACGAGCACCCGAATTATAATATCGTCTGGCACAGGATGCTCGTCGAGAATCCTGGAACCAAGGTTGTCGTAGAAGATCTTATTGATTTATCTCGCGTGAGTAATTCGTTCACCAGAAAGGATATTTTTCAATACATAACGATTGGAATGAACAGTTCTAAAATGTATCGGGCCACGGCAAGGGACATTGAATTGCCAGATTTTCCATTGCTGGATTACTTTGCAAATGTCGAGCAAGTTGGACACGGCTACGCAGGGTTCGTCAGCGCGAAGCCTTTGGGTGTTTATCGTACAGGTATCGGTATTGCCTCCTCGGGAAACAAGACAAAAGTTTTGCTGGTGAAGTCCTTTGACTACTTTTTGAAAAAATATAAAGGTTGCGCCGCAGATATATCGGTGTCTATCAGCTTCTTGTTTATTGCTGCACTGAAAAATAGGCGTTTTGAAGATTGTAAACTGTTTTTCCCTATATTCGTTCGCGCTTTTAGACTGACGACTATACCAAAAGTATGGCGTGCCAGTAAGATGCTTTCAATGCTCAGAATTCCCGATGCGGTCAAGAGTAAATGAGGTTTTTATGTCGTTAACCTATTTGATTCAGGACCTTCGCTCAATCGCAGGTAGTGACCGCGCGTTCAGAGTGCTCAAAAGCGTAGTGTTTGATCACACTGCTCACTTGACCATTATGTTGCGACTGGGCCAAAGCCTGTTAAAAATTCCCGTTATCGGGCGTGTATTGAGCTTTCTGGTTGAGTATTTAATTCGCGTTGTTTTTGGTAGCGATATCTCTTGCAGGGCAAAAATTGGCCCAGGTCTCTGCATTATGCACGGTCATGACATAGTGATAGGTGCCGACGTAGTAATGGGGTCGAACTGCAAGATTTTTAATGGTGTGACTTTTGGGAACCAGGACCTATCGAAAACCAGTAAGGGCAATCAACCGACACTGGCAAATAATGTGGTTATTTGTACGGGTGCCAAAGTCCTTGGGCCCATTTTTCTGGGTGACAATGTCGTTGTGGGTGCGAACAGCGTTGTTGTTAAAAGCTTTCCACAGGATACGGTTGTTGTAGGTGTTCCTGGCAGGGCGCTCGAGAGAACGTAACTTAAACTTCGGTAGCAGGGTGAGCAAGGTGCGGTCGTTTTTTTTGGTACTGGTTGTTTTTTTCTATGTGTTCAATTTTACGCTCAGCTTTCTGGGCGTGCCTTCCGTCGCGCTTCTCATTCCTGGGGCTTTGCTCCTGATTCTTGCTGATCCGCTGCTCCGCGGTTTTGTTGGTTATGCATTTGTCACCTGCCGCTTTGCCATTGTGGCGCTCTTGCTCGCGGGTTCCTTGGGCGTAATGCTGAGTGTTCTCTGGGGTAACGCTGAGACAATATTTCTGGAGATTTTCATAAAGTTTATTGTCGTTCTGCTCTTGGCGTTGGTTATAACCTATTATGCGGTTGGCCGGCGTACGAATTCAGATGATGCGCTCTATGGATTTCATCGATGCTTCGAGTTGATTTATTGGGCGACTGTTCTTCAAGCGTTTTTCATTATGCTGTCGTTCGTGGAGCCCGCTTTTAGGGATTTGTTATCCGCGTCGTTGGCTAACCGTGGAAATATTGAAGTTGATAGTGTTCTGCGCTTTCGCGGTATTCACGATAGCGGCGGCTTTAACCTCAGCGCTATTCTTGCGCTGGCCGCTGTATACGGCGTTTACTCAGTATATTCCCGAGCCAATAACGCGACCATTTGGCGATTTCTAAGTATCTCCGTAATCGCTCTTTCAATTACGCTGGTTGCACGCACTGGTGTGGTCGTGTTCCTTCTTGGTGTGGGGCTTCTCGCGATACGATGGCCTCTGAAGTCCCTGATCGTAGGGGTGGCTTTTAGCGCCTTTGCTGCGCTGGCAATTGTGTTATTCCAGTATTTTTTTCCGGAAAGGTTCGAATTTTTTTCAACCTACGTTTTTGATTATGCGTTCGAGATTTTTATCAATTATTCGAAAGGTCAGGGCCTCACCTCTGCCTCTACGGATGATCTGAAAAGTATGCTTTTCGTCCCGGATCTGTTGAATATTATTGCAGGTAGTGGCTCGTTTGATGATCAAAGTGGTGGCGTCGCGCGGTCTGACTCCGGTTATCTGAAAACGCTGCTTGCCAGTGGCATCGTGGGTTTTGTGCTGGTTTACGCGTCTTATGGTTGGATGTTCTTGAAAATCTGGGCAGGGATGCGGCGATTTGCCGATGCAGGCTATTTTGTTTTGGTACTGTTGTGCCTGATTTTAGTTTTGGAAGTAAAGGCTCCTGTGTTTTATCAGAATGACGTGTCTCGCTTGTTTATATTGATATTTTCAAGCGCGCTATTGCGCCGGTTTTATAATCGCTATGCGAGCGTGAACCCGAGTGCTCATCTGGCTTGACTCAGGCGGGCGAGAACGGCCCGACCAGTAAATTAATTGCGAGCTTTCCTGATGTGTGGTTTTTCCGGATATTTTACGAACAAGAAGTTTTCTACCGATGAGTCTTCGCTGCTTGAGGCGATGGGCCGCTCAATTATCAACCGTGGCCCGGACGGCGGCGGTTATTGGTTTGATTCAGCCGCTGGTATAGGTCTGTCCCACAGGAGGCTTGCGATTGTCGACCTGACTGCTGCCGGCCACCAGCCAATGCATTCATCGAGTGGGCGCTTCGTAATTGCGTTCAACGGCGAGATCTACAACCATGGCCAATTGCGTGCCCTTCTAGAGGAGAGTGGGCTTTCGCCTTCCTGGAACGGGCACTCAGACACAGAAACGCTGCTTGAGTGCTTTGAGCACTGGGGGGTCGAAAAGACTCTGCAGGCAACGGTTGGGATGTTCGCCATCGCGCTGTGGGATACCCGGCAAAATGAACTGGTACTGGCTCGGGATCGTCTTGGGGAGAAGCCGCTTTATTGGGGGTGGCAGAATGACGTGCTGTTGTTTGGTTCTGAACTCAAGGCGCTCAAGGTCCATCCTGCGTTTTGCGCTGATATCGACCGTGACGCGTTGGCCCTTTACCTGCGCCACAACTACGTTCCCGCGCCCTACAGCATCTATCAAGGGATAGAGAAGCTGAAGCCGGGGCATTATGTAAGGATCGCGATAGACCAGCGCCGATCTGATGTAAAAGCGCTTCCTTTTTGGTCTTTCAATCGGGCGGTTGAGGCGGGGCTTGCGTCTCCGCTGCAATCTGACGCCAACGCCGTAGTTGATACGCTTGAAGCACAACTTAGCGAAAGCATCGGCATGCAAATGCTCGCGGATGTGCCCTTGGGCGCGTTTCTAAGTGGCGGCGTGGACAGCAGTCTTGTGGTTGGCCTGATGCAGAAACAAACCCCGCGGCCGGTCAAGACGTTCACCATAGGCTTTAGTGAGGCAGGGTTCAATGAAGCTGAACATGCTCTGGCCGTATCCCGCCATTTAGGTACTGAACATACTGAGATCTATGTTCAATCCAAAGACGCGTTGGACGTTATCCCGGATTTACCGAACATCTACTGTGAACCCTTTGCCGATAGTTCACAGATTCCGACTTTCCTGGTCAGCCGCCTTGCGCGACAACAAGTAACCGTCACGTTAAGCGGTGATGCGGGAGATGAGCTGTTTGGCGGCTATAACCCTTACCAATTTGCCCCACGTATCTGGGGGAAGATCAGCCAGGTGCCGTTACCCCTGCGACGTTTTGCATCCGCAACGCTCAAGGCACTGCCGATAAAAGGTAAGGTCGAGAAGTTGATGGATATTCTTGATACTCCGAGCCGGGAGGACTTTTATCGGCAACTTGTCAGTCACTGGAAAACACCTTCCAGTGTCGTTATCGGCGCGAAAGAGCCGATTACGGTGCTTGATACCTCTTCAGCGTGGCCCGCTACGCAGCGGTACGAAGAGTGGATGATGGCGATGGATGCACAGACCTATATGGCTGACGACATCCTGGTAAAGGTCGACCGTGCGGCGATGGCCAGCAGCCTGGAAACGCGTGTGCCAATGCTCGATCACCGGGTTGTTGAATTGGCCTGGCGCATACCGTTGGATATGAAGATTCGAGGTGGAGTTGGCAAGTGGGTATTGAGGGAAGTGCTTTATCGTCACGTTCCTCGCGAGTTAATCGAGCGACCGAAAAAGGGCTTCTCCATACCCATCGCGACGTGGTTGCGCGGGCCCCTGCGCGACTGGTCGGAAAGCTTGCTGGATGAAGGCCGGTTGCGCGGGGAGGGTTTCTTCCATCCTGCACCGATCCGGCGTGCCTGGGAACAACACCTCAGTGGTCGGGCGGATCATTCAAGCAAATTGTGGGGTGTCCTGATGTTCCAGGCGTGGTTGGAGGAACAAGGCCGTTGAAAGTTACCCATATTATTGTCGGTCTGCATATCGGCGGCGCCGAGTTGATGCTGCTTCGGCTCTGTGAGTCATTCAATTCAAGCGGCGATGATGAACACCGTGTTATTTCATTGACGGATTTGGGTGAAGTGGGTGCACGACTGCGTGCCTGCGGGGTCACTGTTGATACGTTAGGTATGCGGGGGGCCTGGGATGTCCTGCCAACGTTTGCAAAGTTGGTTCGCCATCTTCGGCTGAACAAGCCCGATATCGTTCAGACCTGGATGTATCACTCTGACTTGTTGGGTGGCTTGGCAGCGCGTTGGGTGGGAATCAGGGGCGTGATCTGGGGGATCAGGACCACTGACGTCAGCCGAGGTGGCGCAAAGGCCACAATTATTGTTCGCAAACTGTGTGCCTGGCTGTCGGCGATTGTCCCCAGCGTTATCGTGTGCGCTGCCCAGGCGTCACGAAAGACGCATGTGGCTGCCGGTTATTCCCCGAGCAGAATGGCTGTCATTCCCAACGGGTTTGATCTTGGGCGTCTGGTTGCATCGCCGCAAGAGCGTGAGGCCATAAGGTCGGCGCAAGGAATAAACGCAGCTGACTTCGTTGTAGGAAGTTTGGGGCGTTTTAACGAAGTCAAGGATCACGCCAGTTTTGTCGAGGCTGCCGGGCTTGTCGCTCCCAGGTTCCCGCACGTCAAGTTCCTGATGGTGGGACGTGATGTCGATGAGGCGAATAGCGCATTGATGACGCAGATTGCATCAACCGGATTTGCTGATCGATTTGTGTTGCTGGGTGAACGAAAAGATGTGCCCGCCTGCTTTATGGCGATGGACATGTTTTGCCTGCATTCATTTACCGAAGGTTTTCCTAATGTGCTGGGCGAGGCGATGAGCCTAGCGTTGCCTTGTGTGACGACCGATGCAGGAGACGCGGCATTCCTGCTGGGTGAAAATGGGTTTGTCGTACCCGTACAAGATCCACTCGCGTTGGCTGAAGCGCTGGCGAAGATGATTGCAGCGTCTCATGCCGAGCGATCAATGATGGGGCAGGGTGCCTATACACGTATCGTCGAAAATTTCACGATGAAATGTACCGAGCATAAATTCAAAGAAATCTATGACCGGCTTTACTTAAATCAGGACGTTCATTGATGTGTGGTTTCAGCGGAATTTTCCAGGCCCGTAATAGTGATCTGGCATCGATCATTACCCGGATGAACGATGCACTCGTGCACCGTGGCCCCGATGATCGTGGTGTATGGGTTGACGAAAATGCAGGCCTCGCGCTCGGGCATCGACGGTTGGCAATTGTCGATCTGTCGGAGGCTGGTCATCAGCCGATGCATTCCAGTTGTGGACGATTTTTAATCGTCTTCAACGGTGAGATCTATAACCATACCGAACTCAGACAGAAGCTGGACAATGAAGGATTGTCGCCACCCGCATGGCGAGGCCATTCTGATACCGAAGTCCTGCTCGCAGGTCTTGCAGGCTGGGGTGTCGAAAAGACCTTGCAGGCAGCGGTTGGGATGTTTGCCTTCGCGCTGTGGGACAGGCAAGAGCAGGTATTGACGCTTGCACGCGATCGGATGGGCGAGAAGCCTTTGTATTACGGTTGGCAGGAAGACACGCTGCTGCTTGGGTCTGAGCTCAAGGCTATCAAGGCTTTCCCGCAGTTCACTGGCGAAGTCGATCGCAACGCGTTGACGCTATTGCTTCGGCACAACTGCATTCCTGCGCCTTACAGCATTTATAAAGGCATCGCCAAGCTCGAGCCCGGTCACTACGTAACGCTTGCGCTGAAGAATCTGGCCGCTGCAAAAGCCGCAGTCCCACAGGCTTACTGGCGTCTCAACGACGCCGTAGCAAAAGGCATTGCCGACCCTTTCAAGGGCACTCCCGCCCAAGCGACGGATTTGCTGGAGACTCAACTGAGCTCAAGCATTGGTCAGCAAATGCTCGCAGATGTACCTTTGGGTGCATTCCTGAGCGGCGGCGTAGATAGCAGCACTATCGTGGCCTTGATGCAGGCCCAAAGCGCCCAGCCAATCCGCACATTCACCATCGGCTTCGACGAAGGCGGCTACGATGAGGCTGTTCATGCCAAGGCGGTTTCCAAGCATCTGGGCACGCAACACACCGAGTTGTACGTGCGCCCGGACGATGCCCTGGCTGTTATCCCGCGTCTACCGTCGATGTATTGTGAGCCGTTCAGCGACAGCTCGCAGATTCCCACATTCCTTGTTAGCCAATTGGCCAGTCAACAGCTCAAGGTTGTGTTGAGTGGTGACGGCGGCGACGAGCTCTTCGGCGGTTATAACCGCTACCTCAGCGCTAAGAAAGTCTGGTCAAAAATGCAGCAATTGCCGCCGTTTGCCCGACAGGCGAGCGCCGGGCTTTTACGCTCACTTTCACCGTCCACTTGGGACAGCCTGTTCCGTCTCTCCAAGCCTTTGCTGCCCAAACGTCTTCATCTCAGCACGCCCGGGGAAAAGGCTCATAAATTGGCTAGCGTCCTGGCGCTTGCGGATGGGCACGAGTTCTACCTGCAGCTCAACAGTCATTGGACTGACCCTGCCAGCGTCGTGATCGGTGGCAAGGAGCCCGAAACCATTTTCACGGACCCTTCGCGCTGGCCCCAGACCGATAGTTTCGAACACTGGATGATGGCGATGGACGCCCAGACCTATATGTCGGATGACATCATGGTGAAACTGGATCGCGCTGCGATGGCCGCAAGCATTGAGGGCAGGGTCCCTATGCTTGACCACAGGATTGTCGAACTGGCCTGGCGCATGCCTCTGGACCTGAAGATTCGTAACGGCCAGGGCAAATGGCTGTTGCGAGAAGTGCTTTATCGGCATGTTCCCAAGGAATTGATCGAAAGGCCCAAGCAAGGTTTTGGTATCCCGCTTGGGGCGTGGCTACGCGGTCCTTTACGGGAGTGGGCAGAGTCTTTGTTGGATGAAGCGCGATTGCGCCAGGAGGGATACTTCCACCCTGAACGCATCAGGCACATGTGGCAGGAACATCTTGAGGGCCGCGGAAACTGGCAGCCTCACTTGTGGACCATCCTCATGTTCCAGGCATGGTTGGAAGAGCAGGCATGAGTAAAGTACTTTTATTTATCGTCAACGACCCGGGGTTTTTTCTTTCGCACCGGCTGGCAGTCGCCAAGGGCGCGCAGGCAGAGGGTTATAGGGTTCATGTGGCGTGCATGCCTGGTCCGGCAGTTGCGGCCGTTGCCGCTGAAGGTTTCGAGTTTCACCCGTTGCCGCTTTCACGTAGCGGCCGTAACCCCTTGGCCGAACTGGGACTGATGTTCGCGATCTGGCGGCTGCTCTGGCAATTGAGGCCGGACGTCTTGCACCTGGTGACCATCAAGCCGGTTTTGTATGGTGGCGTAGCCGCTCGGCTGGCGCCGGTCAAAGGTGTGGTTACCGCTATTTCCGGACTGGGCTTTGTATTTCTCTCCAAGGGACTCAAGGCCACTATCACGCGAAAGGTTGTCAGCACCTTTTATCGGTTGGCGTTGGGCAAGCGTAATCTGCGCTCGATTTTTCAGAATCCAGATGATCGTGACCTGCTCTTGAGCATGGGTGGACTTACCCAATCCAAGGTCGTGATGATTCGTGGTTCAGGCGTCGACCTATCTCGTTACACCGCGTTGCCAGAGCCGGAAGGGACCCCAGTGGTGTGCGTGGCGGCTCGACTGCTGCTGGACAAGGGCGTTGTCGAGTTCGTTGAGGCGGCAAAAATATTGACCGCGCGCGGTGTTAACGCGCGCTTTCAGTTAATTGGTGACATTGATCCCGGTAACCCGGCGACAGTTACCACCTCACAGTTGCAGCAGTGGCGGGAAGAAGGGGTGATCGAGCTGCTCGGTTACCGCGACGACATCGCGAATGTGTTCGCTGCGGCGAATATCGTGTCCCTTCCTTCCTATCGTGAAGGTTTGCCCAAGGTGCTGGTCGAAGCCGCAGCGTGCGGCCGCGCAGTGGTCACCACTGACGTGCCAGGTTGCCGGGATGCGATTGATGCCGACGTAACAGGGTTTCTGGTACCTGTTCGTGATGCACAGGCCCTGGCTAATCAATTGCAGGTGTTGATTGAGGCGCCTGCCTTGCGTGCCCGGATGGGGGCGGCTGGCCGTGAGCTGGCTTTACGTGCATTTGCGATCGAGAAGATTGTGCAGCAGCATTTGGATGTGTACAGAGAGTTGGAGCGCGCGCTTTGAATCAGCACAAAACTATCTTCGTCACTGGAGCCAGTGGCTTTGTGGGGGGGGCACTGGTTAACCGGTTGGCATCTGCAGGGGACTATCGGGTGTTGGCGCTGGTACGTCGCGAGGGTGTGACACTGCCTGCGTCTGCTGTACCTGTACAGGTCGGTGCCGATTATCTTGCGGGTGAGTCGCTTGCTCTTGAAGGGGTTGATGTTCTGGTTCACTGCGCCGCGCGCGTTCATGTGATGTCAGACGCCTCCAGTGATCCGTTAACCGAGTATCGCAAGGTCAACGTCGAAGGCACGTTGAAGCTGGCGGCGCAGGCAGCTCAGGCGGGAGTCAGGCGTTTCATTTTTATCAGCTCGATCAAGGTCAACGGTGAGGGAAGCCAAATGGGCGCCCCTTACACGGCAGATGACGTGCCGGCGCCGTGCGACCCCTATGGCGTTTCCAAAATGGAGGCCGAGCAGCAACTCTTGTCGCTGGCGCAAAGAAGCGGGATGGAAGTTGTTATTATTCGTCCCGTCCTGGTGTACGGCCCTGGGGTCAAGGCAAACTTTCGCAGCATGATGAGTTGGCTTAACAAAGGTGCAGTACTGCCGTTGGGCGCTATTCGTAACCAGCGCAGCCTGGTCGCGCTGGACAACCTCGTTGACTTGATTGTGACGTGCCTGTATCACCCGGCGGCAGCCAATCAGACGTTTCTGGCCAGTGATGGTGATGACATGTCGACCACTGATTTGTTGATACGCATGGGGGTTGCCTTGGGTAAACCGGCCCGGTTGATCCCCGTACCGGCAGCCCTACTGCAATTGGGCGCGACCTTGCTAGGCCGCAAGGCTATTGGCCAGCGCCTGTGTGGTTCGTTGCAGGTTGATATTGGCAAGACTCGCCAATTGCTGGGCTGGAATCCCCCATTGACGGTGGCCAGCGCATTACGCAAGACGGCTGAAAGTTTTCAGGGAAGTTTGAAGTAAATAGTGGTGCCCCATGAGGGACCTTAATTGGAGCTGTAGATGAATCGTTTACTGTGGCTGGCGCCTGCTGTTGCAGCCCTTGCTCTGCTTCTGACCTGGTGCCTGCGCCGTTATGCGCTGGCCCGAAGTCTGATTGATGTTCCCAATGCGCGCAGTTCTCATACTGTTCCGACGCCTCGTGGAGGCGGAGTAGCGATAGTCTTGAGCTTCTTGATTGCGTTGCCAGTATTGTTTATTGGTGATGAGATAACACGCTCGATTGCATGGGCGTTGCTGGGAGCTGGTGCGGCTGTGGCGGTGCTTGGGTTTCTCGACGACCATGGCCATATCGCTGCGCGCTGGCGTTTGCTGGGGCACTTCAGTGCCGCGGCCTGGGCTCTTTTCTGGTTGGGCGGCTTGCCCGCAATAACGCTGCCCTGGGTGGTCCTCGACCTGAGCTGGGTAGGGCACATCCTTGCCGCGTTTTATCTGGTGTGGATGCTTAATCTGTACAACTTCATGGATGGTATCGATGGCTTGGCCAGCGTCGAAGCGCTCTGTGCGTGCCTTGGTGCCTGTCTGATTTATTGGTTGGGTGGTTATCAGGCGCTTATCTGGGCGCCACTGTTATTAAGCATGGCGGTGCTTGGGTTTCTCTATTGGAACTTTCCACCGGCACGAATCTTCATGGGGGATGCCGGTAGCGGTTTTCTCGGTATCGTCTTGGGCGTGCTATCCCTGCAGGCCGCCTGGCAGAGCGCCGACTTGCTGTGGGTATGGTTGATCCTGCTCGGTGTCTTTATCGTCGATGCGACGTTTACTCTGGTCCGCCGCCTGATGAGGGGTGACAAGGTTTACGAAGCCCATCGCAGTCATGGCTATCAGTTCGCATCGCGTAAAGTTGGCGGCCACTTGCCAGTAACGCTTGCGGTGCTTGCGATCAACGTGATCTGGCTGCTGCCGATCGCACTTTGCGTTGCATTATTGGGTCTAAACGGCGTTCTGGGCGTTGTAATAGCATATATCCCGCTGGTGATGCTGGCAGTCAAGTACAAAGCGGGTGAGCTGGAAAGGGCCGCGTGATTGTGTTTTAGAGTCATTTCAGCAGTGATTGACCGGCGTAAAGTGTTTAAATTCGCAGGGCAGCAGCCGTATCAGGAGCTATAGAGGTGTTTAAAGGGTTTATGAGCATAATTCGATCATATTTGTTGGGTCTCCCTCGCCGACAGAAGCGCATCCTGCAGGTTATTGCGGACATTCTTCTTGTTTGGCTCGCCCTGTGGATGGCGTTTGTCGTTCGATTGGGGGTGGACGATATGATCAACCCTGCGTCTGTGCATCGCTGGCTGTTTCTGAGTGCTCCGTTCGTCGCTATTCCGCTGTTTATCCGTTTTGGCATGTACCGTGCTGTCATGCGCTATTTTGGCAATGACGCGCTTATTGCGATTATCAAGGCCGTCAGCCTTTCATCGTTGATTCTTGGCGTGGTGGTCTATTGGTACAGCGATCATCAAAACGTGGTACCTCGTTCCATCATTTTCAACTATTGGTGGTTAAGCCTCATCATGGTTGGCGGCCTACGCCTCGCCATGCGTCAATATTTCCTCGGCGACTGGTTTGCCGCCGCCCAGCACGTACCGTTCACCAATCGCGAAGATGGCCTGCCGCGCGTCGCCATCTACGGCGCGGGCGCTGCAGGCAATCAGTTGGTCGCTGCCCTGCGCATGGGCCGGATCATGCGGCCTGTAGCCTTCATTGATGATGATGCCAGTATTTCTGACCGGGTAATTTCTGGACTTCAGGTGTACAAGCCACGGCACATTCAGCGCATGATCGATGCCACCGGAGCCCAGGAAATCCTGCTGGCAATACCGTCTTCCAACCGTGCCCGGCGTCGTGAAATCCTGGGCTACCTTGAAGGGTTTCCTCTGCATGTGCGCAGTGTTCCAGGATTTATGGATCTGGCCAGTGGCCGGGTCAAGGTCGATGATATTCAGGAAGTGGATATCGCTGACTTGTTGGGACGTGACGCGGTGCCTGCCCAAGGCGAACTGCTGGAGCATTGCATCAAGGGGCGCAGCGTTCTGGTAACGGGGGCCGGTGGCTCCATTGGTTCAGAGCTGTGTCGTCAGATCCTTGCTTTGCGACCGACCATACTGCTGTTGTTTGAACACAGCGAATTTAACCTCTACAGCATTTTGTCGGAGCTTGAACAACGGATTACCCGGGAGTCTCTGCCAGTAAGGCTGCTGCCCATCCTCGGCTCAGTGCGCAATCAGAGCAAATTGCTGGGTGTCATGAAAACCTGGGGCGTCGACACGGTTTATCACGCCGCTGCTTATAAGCATGTGCCCATGGTTGAGCACAATATTGCGGAAGGCGTGCTGAATAACGTTATTGGTACGCTTAACACGGCCCAAGCGGCATTGCAGTCGGGGGTAGCCAACTTCGTGTTGATCTCTACCGATAAGGCTGTACGGCCCACCAATGTGATGGGAAGCACCAAGCGACTCGCCGAGTTGACCCTCCAGGCGCTCAGCCGTGAGTTGGCACCTGTGCTGTTCGGTGACAAATCGAATGTCTCGCGGGTCAATAAAACCCGCTTCACGATGGTTCGCTTTGGCAATGTACTAGGCTCTTCCGGTTCGGTAATTCCGCTTTTTCACAAGCAGATCAAATCCGGTGGGCCTCTCACGGTTACCCACCCGAAAATCACCCGGTACTTCATGACGATCCCGGAGGCCGCCCAATTGGTGATTCAGGCGGGCTCCATGGGCCTTGGCGGTGACGTGTTCGTGCTGGACATGGGTGAGCCGGTGAAGATTGTCGAGTTGGCCGAGAAGATGATTCACCTGTCTGGGCTGAGTGTCAGGTCGGATAAAAATCCTCATGGCGATATTGCAATCGAATTCTCTGGCCTGCGCCCTGGTGAGAAGCTTTACGAAGAGTTGCTGATTGGTGACAACGTAGTCGCCACGCAGCACCCGATGATCATGAGTGCCAATGAAGATTACCTGTCGTGGGATGTGTTGAAAGGCAAGCTGACAGAGTTGGTAGCAGCAGTAGAACAGGACGATTACGCGCGTGTTCGCCAGCTTTTGCGCGAAACCGTCAGTGGCTACACACCAGATGGCGAGATCGTCGACTGGATCTACCAACAGCGTCGTCTCGAGCCCTGACTCATACCCTGTAACTCACCTGTTTTTGACACCCTCCAAACATCACCTAAGTTTGAAAAGCAGCTTCGGAAAAGCTGCTTTTCTCTTACAGATGTCATGGAGCGTCACCTATGAATAAAACATGTTTCTCATCCCTCATTTTCGCTTTCCTCTCCAGCATTTCACTGGCCACCACCGCCGCACCGTCTACCAAGCCTGAAACGCCCACGCCGATAGCTGTGCAAATGACCAAAGCCGAACAATCCAGCAAGGTCAGCCTCAACTTCGCCGACGCTGAAACCTTGCGCCGCGATCTGTTCGGAATCGGAGCAGCCAAAGCCAAGGCGATCATTGCCTATCGAGAAAGCAACGGGCCATTTACCGCAGTCGATGAGTTGTTGGAGGTGAAAGGGATCGGTAAAGCGCTGTTGGAGAAGAACCGCGATCGGCTGGAGCTCAATTAAGGAATAACAAAGTAAGCCAGGAGGCCGGTCATTGACCGGCCTCTTCAATTTTGTGCGATCTGCTTTTTCAGATTGCCACGTACTACCTCCAGGATCTGCGCTGCCAGCTCGGCGCTCTCCACGCTGCGCGCCAACACCAGTGCTCCCACCAGCGTCGACATCAGCAGCAGGCCTTGCTCATTGGCATCCGGCCGCCCCAGTGCGGCTTGCACCTGCTTCAAACGTGCGCCAAGTACTGCATCAGTGGTCTGGCTTTGCTGACCCCGCAGCCCAAGCTCAGGGCACATGGTTGTCAACGGGCACCCTTCATGCGGTGAGGTCTGATGCCACGTCGAAAGATAGTTGTCGATGAACGCTTCAAGGGGGCGTTCCTGGCTGAACAGCTGTTCGCAGTGTTCATCCAATTGAGCGGCCGCAGCTTGCAGAGCCTTTTCCACCAGCTCATCCTTGGATTTGAAATGCGCATAGAATCCGCCATGCGTCAGATTCAAGGCTTTCATCAGCGGTTGCAGGCCGGTAGCCCCGATACCATCTCGGCGAAAACGTACGGAAGCCTCCTTGATGATGCGTTGATGGGTTTGAGCTTTATGATTTGCTGAGTAGCGCATAGAACAGCCTCCGAAACATTGCGCCATATTAGCCAAGCTCATGCAGGCAAAGGGGCATATCGTTACAAAATTGCTGACTGACTGACTGATTGAATGTCTTGAAGTAGCGCGCCGATATCGTCGGCAGTTACTTGCAACCTGGCATGTCGTTGAACGAAAAGTTCGACGCGCTGATTCGTACCGTGCATGCCTGGAAGGTCCAGGCTGGCCTGTTAGGTGTGGGATCTAGAGATTGCCACAGGAGTTGCTCGAATGCTGGTGCCAGCTTGAGCGTGCTGTCTAGAGGGGAAAATACTGCTGCATATCGCCAAGGCGGGTTGGAAATAAAAAAGCCCTTCAGTGAAGGGCTTTCCTTGATCAGATCACGCTGAAAACTGCGCCACTCGCCAGTTTGTAGAGGTCTCCTGCCACCAAACCTGCGGCTTTTGCAGCCGTATTATCGTTGAATGTACGCAATGTCATGTTGACTTGGCCAGGCATCGCTACCGGCGTAGTGAACTCGACACGAGCGCCTGATTCGTTGCCCAACAGTTGCAGCTTTTTCTGAGACGGCAGCCATTGGATGAAGAAGGAACCGGAACGATTACCGGATGCCGAGTGGAATGCCACTACAGAGCCCGTCGTATCGGCACTGATAAGCGCCATGATTGCAGTGCTGGCCTCTACCACTGCAGTGCAGTCGGACAAGCTCGAATAGTCGGTCCGCAACTGGCGCCCGCGTGCCCAAACCTTGACTTGACTGATGGTATTGGTCGGCTCGACACCAAACGTCGCATTGGTCGCGCGGAACGAACCGCCCAGTACGGTATTCCCGACAGCGACGTTACCGCCTACCGAGGAAGTCGCCGAGTTAAAAAGCTTGTTCAGTTGGGCACTGTTGTCGTTGCAGTCCACCAGAACGTTGTTACTGATCACGACACCATCGAGCGGCGGAAACAGACCCCAGAACAGTGCCTTGAAGCTCGTGGCAATGTTATCGCTGAAAATGATCCATTTATCCGGCATAGCTTCGCCGGACGAAGGGCCAAAGCCCCCCAGCACGCTCTCGTTGCCTTTCCTGAATTCGTTACCGGTGACAATCAAGCGCCCGGCGCCCCATGAAAACGTTACTGCACCCTCGGAGTGACCATTCGCCAGGTTACCCGCCAGGCACACGCTTTCAACATAGTTGTTGATGAACCAGGAGGCACTTCCAGCTGCGTCTGTATCGTCGTGGCGGCTTGTATGAAAGGCCGAGCCCGAGAGGTTGCGAAACTCGCAACTCTCTACCCGCAGGCCATGACCGACGATGCATTCGCCTGTGGTGTTGGCAAACCGTACGCCACGGATCCCTGAAGAGCGGCCGTTGATATAGATCTCCATGGCGAAGCGCCAGGAGTTGTTGAGTTGATTGGCGCTGTTGCCATCGACGGAGCCGTTGATGATCTGCACGTTGTAGTTGATGCCCGGGCGCAGCTTGCCGCCTTCTTCGGTAGACGGACGGCCGAGGAAGCATTGGAAGCTTTTACCAACCCACGACCCAGCAGGGATAGTTTGGGTCGTGTTACCGAAGGGACCAAAGCCGGCAGCCAGGGTCACTGTATTCGTATTCGGATTGATTGCAGTGATACGCATGGGATTTCGGCTGGTGTCTTGATCCCCTGAGCCGACAAACGCTGTCAGGGTATCGTTGACGTACCAACTGTCGGGCACGGCATCCAGCACGATTGTATTGCTGCTTACGCTGGTGTTTGTGGCCAGTCTGGCGGTGGTGACCGATGAGTCTGCGCGCATGAGAGTCGCGCCATTCAGATCGATAACCAGATTGTTGATGTAGTCAATTTCAGCCGTGCGGTCGTAAATATAGGTACGGCCGGTTTCGAAATACAAACGCGAACCTTGGCCGTCCGGCACATTGGCGCTGATCCATGCGAGTGCTGCGCGGATAGTGCTCGAATCAGTACCAGTGTCATCGTCCTGGCGGAAGTCCTCCACAGCAACGTCGAAGCCTGAGTCGCTTGAATAGGTGAGATTGGTTGCGGTTGCAGCTAGGTCGTTCATGTCAGTCATCGTATCCCTCGATAGAAAAAAACCGCGGAGTGCGGATTGTTTTGGGCAGCTATCCATAAGCATTTGGTATGCCAATGGATTTCTGCATGCTCCATGCAGGTTATTCGCCGCAGAAGTGCTTGGTTTCAAGCACGAAGAAACGATAACAATGTACTGTATAAATAACCAGTATTTTTTTTGAGAAATTAAACTCTTTGTTGATTGATTTGCTTCGAGCGTGGTTTTTCCACGCGTGATTGCCAGTCACGAAATGGGGCTTTCAAGCGGGCGCGCAGGTGCCGCGACGCCGTCGATTCAGCTTGAAAAGACGGGCGCCGAGAAGGGAGGGCAAAAGCGAAATAGAGGGTTTTTAAGCGGGCTGAACGAATGTTTATACTAAGGTGATCAACGATCCTGCGCATCCTTGGAGTCCGCTTGCGCATTGCGCTCTGCCACGCGCTGGCGTTGTTCTTCAGTCAATTCAACCTTGTTGGCGCTGTCTCGCAGCATCAACAAACCACCGACGATCGAACCGATCGCGACCACTAAAATCAACCAGGCATACCACGGCATAGGGCTCTCCTTGAGGCAGCAAACCGTGGGTAAATTTCCCACGGTAATGACTGCTTTGAGTAACGGGCTTTCTTAGTAGTTCATTGTAGGCCCGTTCTGCCTCGGTCACTCAGAGCCCGGTCAACATTGCATCCGCCGGCGCATTGGCGCGGTCTTGCGCCGTCAGTTGGAAGTACACGAATCCCACCAGCATGAAGCCCAGGAAAATCAGGCCGATCAACGCGTTGAACCACGCCATCGCTACCAGGCACACCACCGCCAGTACCAGTGCAATCCCAGGCACAATCGGATAGCCCGGTGCGCGGAAGGTGCGCTCCAGCAGCGGCTCGGTTTTGCGCAGTTTGAACAAGCTGAGCATGCTCATGATGTACATGACGATGGCACCGAACACCGCCATGGTGATCATTGCCGCGGTCAGGGTCATGCCGCCCAGGTTGATCAGCCCGTCGCTGTAGATGGCCGCGATACCGACGATGCCGCCGGCGATAATTGCGCGGTGCGGCGTCTGGAAACGTGAGAGTTTGGCGAGAAAGGAGGGCAGGTAGCCCGCGCGAGCCAGGGCAAAGAACTGGCGGGAGTAGCCCAGGATGATCCCGTGGAAGCTGGCCACCAAGCCGAACAGGCCGATCCACACCAGCATGTGCAGCCAGCCCGAGCTGTCACCAACCACGGTTTTCATGGCTTGGGGCAGCGGGTCGTTGATGTTCGACAGGGTGCGCCAATCGCCCACGCCGCCAGCAAAGAACATCACGCCCATGGCCAGTATCACCAGGGTCAGGATGCCGCTGATGTAGGCCTTCGGAATGGTGCGCTTGGGATCTATCGCTTCTTCGGCGGCCATGGCGGCGCCTTCAATGGCAAGAAAAAACCAGATGGCGAACGGGATCGCAGCAAACATGCCGGCAATCGCTGGCGCGCCAAAGGTGTCGGAACCGGCCCAGCCATTCAGGGCGAAGTTGCTGAAGCTGAAGGCGGGGGCGACCACGCCCATGAACACCAGCAGTTCGGCGACGGCGAGCACACACACCACCAATTCGAAGGTGGCGGCCAGCTTCACGCCAAGAATGTTCAGGCCCATGAAGACGATGTAGGCGCCGACGGCCGCGTGTTTCGGGTCCAGCGCCGGGAACTGCACATTCAGATACGCACCGATGGCCAGTGCGATGGCCGGCGGGGCGAACACGAATTCGATCAGGGTTGCGAGCCCGGCAATCAAGCCGCCTTTCTCACCAAACGCCCGGCGGCTGTAGGCAAACGGGCCGCCAGCGTGAGGAATCGCGGTGGTCAGTTCGGTGAAACTGAATATAAAGCAGGTGTACATAGCGGCGACCATCAATGAGGTCACCAGAAAGCCCAGCGTTCCCGCCACGCCCCAGCCATAGCTCCAGCCGAAATATTCCCCGGAAATCACCAGCCCGACGGCGATACCCCACAAATGCAGGGTGCCCAAGGTGGGTTTGAGTTGTGTGTTCATCGTATTGCTCTCCCTGAACGGTTTGGAATGATTCAAGGTGTTGCAGCGGCCATGCCAGCACGCAGGGTGGTGTCGTAAAGGCGCTGAACTGTCGTATGGAGGATGGTTTGGCGTTTGAATTTATGCGGCTGCGCCCCAGATAAGGGCGGTAGTGCCTGGTCTGACGCCATCGCGGGCAAGCCCGGCTCCCACACTCAACCGAGTTGCCACGGCTAACTTCAATCAATGTGGGAGCCGGGCTTGCCCGCGATGAGGCCCCGCCAGCCACTGAAAATCCCTCTGTAAATCCCGCGTAAACCCACTCTTTACGCGCTCTTTACGCCCCACCCATACCGTCGCTCTCGTTCCTTTACGCCACTCCTGCGGACAATCCCCCTACACGCGGCAGCCGCCGCACGACGGAGAAACTTCCATGAGCGTTCTGGACGGGGTGTCACTGCTGTTGGCTGTGGCGCTGTTCATTTATCTGCTGGTTGCGCTGTTACGCGCGGATCGGAACTAGGAGCAGGCTATGCACAGTTATGACTATTGGCTGATCATCGCCTTCTTTGCCTTGGTGCTGATTCCGGCACCGGCCCTGGGGCGGTTTTACTACAAGGTAATGGAAGGGCAGCGCACCTGGCTCACGCCGGTGTTCGGCCCGGTCGAGCGCGTTTGCTATCGCCTTTCGGGTGTCGACGCCGATCAGGAGCAAAGCTGGCAGAAGTATGCACTGGCCTTGCTTGCCTTCAACGTCGCAGGTTTCGTGCTGCTGTTCGCGTTTTTGCTGTTCCAGCAATACCTGCCGCTGAATCCGCAGAAACTACCGGGCCTGGAATGGACCCTGGCGTTCAACACCGCTATCAGTTTCATGACCAACACCAACTGGCAGAACTACAGCGGTGAAGCCTCCCTGAGCTACCTCAGTCAGATGGCAGGCCTCACCGTGCAGAACTTTGTCAGTGCCGCCACCGGCCTTGCGGTGCTTGTCGCCTTTTGCCGTGGGATCGGTCGCAAATCCACCAAGACCCTGGGCAACTTCTGGGTCGACATGACCCGCGCCACCCTCTACGGCCTGCTGCCGATGTGCCTGGTATTTGCGCTGTTCCTGGTCTGGCAGGGCGTGCCACAAACCTTCGCTCACTACGTGAACGCGGTGACCCTGCAGGGCGTTGACCAGGTGATTCCACTGGGCCCGGCGGCCAGCCAGATTGCGATCAAGCAATTGGGCACCAACGGCGGCGGTTTCTTCGGTGTCAACTCGGCGCATCCGTTCGAAGACCCGACGGCCTGGGCCAACCTGTTTGAACTGGGCGCGATCATCCTGATTCCGGTCGCGCTGGTGTTCACCTTTGGCCACTACGTGAAAGACCTGCGTCAGAGCCGGGCGATCCTCGGTTGCATGTTTGCCTTGTTCCTGATCGGCGGTGCGACTGCGATGTGGGCCGAATATCAGCCCAACCCGTCGCTGAACAACCCGGCGGTTGAACAGGCCGCACCGCAGGAAGGTAAAGAGGCGCGCTTCGGCACCACCGGCACCGTGTTGTGGTCGGTGGCTACCACCGCTGCGTCCAACGGTTCGGTCAACGGCATGCAAGACAGCCTCAACCCGCTGACCGGGATGGTCTCGCTGGTCAACATGATGGTCGGTGAAGTGATCTTCGGCGGCGTCGGTGCCGGTATGTACGGCATGTTGCTCAACGTGTTGATCGCGGTGTTCCTCGCCGGCTTGATGATTGGCCGCACACCGGAATACCTCGGTAAGAAACTTCAGGCCAAGGAAGTGCAACTGCTGGTCGTGACCCTGTTGGTAATGCCGGTTGGCACCCTGGTGCTGGGCGCCATCGCCGCCACCCTGCCTGGCCCGGCCGGTGCTATCAGCAACCCTGGCCCCCACGGTTTCAGCCAGTTGCTGTACGCCTACACCTCGGCCAGTGCCAACAACGGTTCGGCGTTCGGCGGTTTCAGCGCCAACACCACGTTCCACAACTTGATGATGAGCCTGTCGATGTTGCTTGGCCGCTTCGGCTACATCTTCCCGGTACTGGCCCTGGCCGGCAGCCTGGCGATGAAGAAAACCGCACCGATTGGCCAGAACAGCTTCCCGACCCACGGTGTGCTGTTCGTGACCCTGTTGACCGTGACCATTTTGCTGGTGGGCGGCCTGACCTTCCTGCCGACGCTGGCACTGGGCCCGATTGCTGAACATCTGAGCATGGCTGCTTTTTAAATGAAGAGCCTAGGGGATATGAAAATGAACTTGCCTGCAAAAAACGCGGCTCCCGTGAAAACCCAGGAGCCTGCCAAAACCGCGATGTCGGCCCTGTGGCGCCCGGCGCTGGTCCAGGCGTTCGTCAAGCTGGATCCACGCCAGCTGCAACGCTCGCCGGTGATGTTGGTGGTCGAACTGACCGCCATCCTCACCACCGTTCTGTGCTTTGTGCCGGACGTCGCCGTACCCACCTACGTCTCGGTGCAAATCGCGGTATGGCTGTGGTTCACCGTGCTGTTCGCCAACTTCGCCGAAGCCTTGGCCGAAGGTCGCGGCAAGGCCCGCGCCGACAGCCTCAAGGCCGGCAGCGAAGGCCTCAGTGCGCGCCGCAAGGAAGGGGACGGCAGCTTCAAGGTCGTGCCGGCCACCAGCCTGCGCAAAGGTGATGTGGTGCGTGTGGCCGCCGGGGAAATGATCCCGGGTGACGGCGAAGTGATCGAAGGTATTGCCGCAGTCAACGAAGCGGCGATTACCGGCGAATCCGCGCCGGTCATTCGTGAGTCCGGCGGCGACCGCTCGGCGGTCACCGGCAACACCCGCCTGGTTTCGGACTGGTTGATGATCCGCATCACTGCCAACCCGGGCGAGTCGACCCTGGACCGCATGATCGCCCTGGTGGAAGGCGCCAAGCGCCAGAAAACCCCCAACGAAGTGGCGCTGGACATCCTGCTGATCGGCCTGACGCTGATCTTCCTGCTGGTGGTGGTGACCCTGCAACCGTTCGCCCACTTCGCCAATGGCAGCCTGCCGCTGGTGTTCTTGGTGGCGCTGCTGGTCACGCTGATTCCGACCACCATCGGCGGCCTGTTATCCGCGATTGGTATTGCCGGTATGGACCGCCTGGTGCGCCTCAACGTGATCGCCAAATCCGGGCGCGCGGTGGAAGCGGCAGGGGACGTGCACGTGCTGTTGCTGGACAAGACCGGCACCATCACCTTCGGTAACCGTCGGTGCACCAACGTGATCGCTGCGCCCGGCGTCAGCGGCAAGGACCTTGCCGAGGGCGCGCTGCTGGCGTCCCTGGCGGACGACACGGCCGAAGGCAAATCCATCGTCGAGTACCTGCGTGGCCTGCATCCGCAAGCCGAGCCGTCGGCGGATGAACTGACCTGCGTACCGTTCAGCGCGGAAACCCGCCTGTCCGGCGTCGACTACCAGGGCCGTGTGTTCCGTAAAGGCGCCGTGGATTCTCTGCTGGCGTTCATCGGCCTGCAACGCCGCGACCTGCAACCGGCGCTGTCCCGGGAAATCGACAAGATCGCCCAGAGCGGCGGCACCCCGTTGCTGGTGTGTGCCGACGGCAAATTGCTCGGCGCGATCCACCTCAAGGACGTGGTCAAGCCCGGCATTCGCGAGCGTTTCGCCGAGCTGCGCAAGCTGGGGATCCGCACCGTGATGGTCACCGGCGACAACCCGCTGACCGCTGCTGCGATTGCCGCTGAAGCCGGTGTGGATGACGTGCTTGCCGAGGCCACTCCGGAGAAAAAACTCGCGCGTATTCGTCACGAACAGAACGACGGCCGCCTGGTTGCAATGTGCGGCGACGGTGCCAACGACGCCCCGGCGCTGGCCCAGGCCGACGTGGGCATGGCGATGAACGACGGCACGCAAGCCGCCCGTGAAGCGGCCAACATGGTCGACCTCGACAGCGACCCGACCAAACTGCTGGACGTGGTGCAGATCGGCAAGGAGTTGCTGGTGACGCGTGGCGCGCTGACGACGTTCTCCATCGCCAACGACGTGGCCAAGTACTTCGCGATTCTGCCGGCGCTGTTCGCCTCGATCTACCCGCAACTGGGTGTGCTCAACGTGATGCACCTGCAAAGCCCGCAGAGCGCGATCCTCTCGGCCATCGTGTTCAACGCATTGATCATCGTGGTGCTGATCCCGCTGGCGCTGCGCGGTGTGCGGGTGCAGGCGGCGAGTGCCGCAGCGCTACTGCGTCGCAACCTGCTGATCTACGGCCTGGGCGGGATTCTGGTGCCGTTCGTGGGCATCAAGGCGATCGACATGCTGCTGACCGCGCTGCACCTGGTTTGAACCGATGCCTGTGGGTGCCGGCAAACCGGTGCCTGCAAATTGCAATGACCGAATTGAGGAATTTGAAATGTCCAACATAATCCGTCCGGCCCTGAGCCTGCTGGTGTTGATGACCCTGATCACCGGCGTGGCTTATCCCCTGGTTGTCACCGGCGTGGCGCAAGTCGCGTTTCCTGATCAAGCCAACGGCAGCCTGGTGCGCGATGCCAGTGGCAAGGTGCGTGGTTCGAGCCTGATCGCCCAGGATTTCACCGGCGACGGCTGGTTCCACCCGCGGTCATCTGCCGGTGCGTTTGCGACGGTTTCCAGCAGTGCCAGCAACCTCGGCCCAAGCAACCCGGCGTTGGCTACGCGTGTATTTGACGATGCCAACAAGCTGCTGGTACCTGGCCAGGGGCCGGTGCCGATGGCATTGTTGACTACCTCCGGCAGCGGTCTTGATCCACACTTGCCACCACAGGCGGTTGCCTATCAACTGGCTCGGGTGGCTGCTGCACGTAACCTGCCGGTGGCGACCCTGGAGCGCTTGATGGACGAGCACATCGAAAGCCCGTTGGTAGGGCCGCCGGTGGTGAACGTTTTGGCGTTGAACATGGCCTTGGAAAAGTTGTAAGCAGTGGCGCCGCCAATCGCGGGCAAGCCCGCTCCCACAGTTGATCTTTGTTGAACACAAAGTCTGGATTCACTGAAGATCAACTATGGGCGCCGGGCTTGCCCGCGATGACGGCATCACTATCACCACATCAACACCTGAAGGAAGACTGCCCGCATGAGCGACTCCGGCCGCGCCGATGCCCTGTTAGCCGATCTACCCCGGGACGGCCGTGGCCGGCTCAAAGTCTTCCTCGGCGCCGCCCCGGGCGTGGGCAAGACCTACGCCATGCTCCAGGCCGCCCACACTCAACTGCGCCAGGGCGTGCGGCTGATCGCAGGCGTGGTGGAAACCCATGGCCGCGCCGAGACCGAAGCCTTGCTCAGTGGCCTGCCGCAACAGCCGCTGTTGCGCTGCGAATACCGTGGCGTGATGCTCGAGGAAATGGACCTAGACGGCCTGCTTGCCGCCAAGCCCAAGCTGGTGCTGGTAGACGAACTGGCCCACAGCAACGCCCCCGGCAGCCGCCACGAAAAACGCTGGCAAGACATTCAGGAACTGCTGTCTGCCGGCATCAACGTCTTCACCACGGTCAATGTGCAGCACCTGGAAAGCCTCAACGACCAAGTGCGCGGCATCACTGGCGTGCAAGTGCGTGAGACCTTGCCCGACTGGGTCTTGCAGGAAGCCGATGAGCTGCTGCTGATCGACCTGCCATCCCGCGAATTGCTGGAGCGCCTGCGCGACGGCAAGGTCTATGTGCCGGAGCAGGCCCGCGCCGCCATCGATGCGTTCTTCACCCAGACCAACCTCATGGCCCTGCGCGAGTTGGCGATGCAAACCGCTGCGGCCCACGTCGACGATGACCTTGCCCAGGGTTATCGCCAATTGGGCCAGGCCGCGCCGGCTGTGCGTGGCCGATTGCTGGTCGGTGTGGACGGTGATGCCCAGGCCGAACGGCTGGTGCGTCATGCCAGCCGCGTGGCCCAGCGCCGGCATTTGCCGTGGAGCCTGGTGCATGTGGATAACGGCCGGGTGCGCGATGAACACTCGCGCCTGCGCCTGCAAAATGCCCAGCAACTGGCCGAACGCCTTGGCGGTGAAGTGGTGCTGCTGCGGGCGGGAGAGGTGGCGAAGACGCTGATCCAGCACGCCGCCGAGCGCCGCGCCAGCTTGATCCTGGTGGGGCAGTCGCGGCCGCGTTGGCATCGCACGGTGTTGGGTGGTGGCTTGGCGTCACGTTTGCTGCGCAATGCCCGTGGCCTGGAAATCAACGTCCTCGACAGCGATGAAGTGCCGGCCCCGCCCCGCTTGCCGGATGTGCGAGGGCTGGTGTGGTTTGACTATGCCCTGGCAGTGGGAGCGACCGTGATTGCGGCGGCGGTCGCCTGGGGGGTTGCCAGTGTTTTACCGTTGCCGAATATCTCGCTGGTGTTCCTTGCCGCCGTATTGCTGGTGGCGGTGCGCAGCAGTTTGGGCCCGGCGCTGGCGTGTGCGGCGTTATCGTTCTTGAGCTACGACTTCCTGTTTATCCCGCCGAATTTTTCCTTCGCGATCCAGCGCGAAGAGGACGTGCTGACGCTGTTGTTCTTCCTGCTGATGGCCGCGCTCACCGGCAACCTGGCCGCGCGCCAGCGTCGGCAGTTGCAGGCATTGCGCGACACCCAGGAAGAAACCAGCGAGTTGCTCGACCTGTCCCGCAAGCTCACCGCCGCGACGGATCGCCAGGCGGTAATCAGCGCGGCCGCGCATCACCTGGAAGGCTGGAGCGACCTGCAGTTGTGCCTGCTCAACCGCGACGGGCAGGGCGACTGGAAGGTCGAGACCGGCGGGCCGATCACCTTCACCGAAGCCGAACGCGCCGCCGCCGACTGGGCCTGGCAGCACGATCAACCGGCGGGCATGGGCACCGGCACCTTGCCGTTCGGGCGCTGGTGGTGGTGGCCGTTGTCCGGCGAAGAAGGCCCGCTGGGCCTGCTGGGCGTCAGCCCGAAACCCGGGCTCGAACTAAGCGGCCAGCGCCGTCGCCTGCTCACGGCCTTGAGCCAGCCCTTGGCCCAGGCCCTGGCCCGTGCGCAACTGGGCCAGGAACTGGAAGCGGCCCGCCTGCACGGCGAAACCGAGCAATTGCGCAGCGCGTTGCTGGCCTCGGTGTCCCACGATTTACGCACGCCGCTGACCTCCATGCGCGGCAGCATCGACAGCCTGCTGGCCCTCGGCGAGGCGATTGCGCTGGAGGATCGCCGGGAGTTGCTCGAAGGCACCCGCGATGAAGCCGAACGCCTGGATCGCTACATCCAGAACCTGCTGGACATGACTCGCCTGGGCCACGGCGCGCTGAAACTGGCACGGGATTGGGTCTCACCCGGCGACATCGTCGGCAGTTCCCTTGGCCGTCTGCGCGCAGTGCTGGCGCCGCTGCAAGTGACCACAGACGTGCCGCCCGAGTTGCCGTTACTGTACGTGCACGCAGCCTTGATCGAGCAAGCGCTGGTCAACGTACTGGAAAACGCCGCACGCTTCTCGCCGCCCCAAGGCCGCCTGAAACTCAGTGCCGGCGTGCTGGATAACCAGTTGTTTTTTGCCGTCGCCGATGAAGGCCCGGGCATTCCCGAGGAGGAGCGGGCGAAGATTTTCGACATGTTCTACACCGCCGCCCGAGGTGATCGCGGCGGGCAGGGCACCGGGCTTGGCCTGGCGATCTGCCAGGGCATGGTCGGGGCGCACGGCGGGCATATCAGCGTGGCCGATGGCATTGAAGGCCGCGGCACCTGCATCACTTTATTCCTGCCATTGCAGGCCCAACCTGGCCTGGAAAGCGAACCTTGAGCTACCCTCTTTTCTTCACGGATTTTGATTGGACACCATGAGCCAGACTGCGACGATTTTGGTCATTGACGACGAACCGCAGATCCGCAAGTTCTTGCGTATCAGCCTGGCCTCCCAGGGCTACAAAGTGATCGAGGCCGGCACCGGCAACGAAGGCCTGGCCCAGGCCGCCTTGAGTAAACCGGACCTGCTGGTGCTCGACCTCGGCCTGCCGGACATGGACGGCCAGCAAGTGCTGCGCGAGTTTCGTGAGTGGTCCACGGTACCGGTGCTGGTGCTGTCGGTGCGGGCCAGCGAAGTGCAAAAGGTCGAGGCGCTGGATAACGGCGCCAATGACTATGTGACCAAGCCGTTTGGCATCCAGGAGTTTCTGGCGCGGGTGCGGGCGTTGCTGCGCCAGGCTCCGACGGGAGAAGCCCAGGAGGCCGCGTTGTGCTTCGGCCCGCTGACGGTCGACCTGGCCTACCGCCGCGTGCTGCTGGACGGTGTTGAAGTGGCGCTGACCCGCAAGGAATACGCGGTGCTGGCACAACTGGCGCGCCACCCCGGGCGGGTGATTACCCAGCAGCAATTGCTCAAGGACATCTGGGGGCCGACCCATACCGAAGACAGCCATTACCTGCGGATTGTGGTCGGGCACCTGCGCCAGAAGCTGGCAGATGACCCGACTCAGCCGAGGTTTATCGTGACTGAGGCCGGGGTGGGCTATCGATTGTTAAATAACGAGTCCTGATTGTCCGTAGCAGCTGTCGAGCGCCAGCGAGGCTGCGTTGGACGCAACCCGGTGTTGTGCCAGTCTCGAATCGGTGGTGAGGCCAACGCAGCCTCGCTGGCGCTCGACAGCTGCCACGGGCACTCTCAGTGCTGCTCACTCTCATACCGGTCCAGCGTATCGCTCGCAATCTCCCGCCCCAATGCGATCAATTCCGGTGCTTTGTAAAACTCGAAAAACCGGCACACCCGCTTTGGCACGTTGATCAGGATATCCGGCGGATACCCGGCGATCTTGTACTGCGCCAATGACGTCTGCATCACCTCGAAACTCTGGTTGATCAAGTCCAGCAATGACGCCGGCCCCACGTTATCGATGATGAACGAGCCGGTCGCCGACTTCGGCGCCCCGGCCTTTTCCGGGGCGGCCGCCGGTTGCTGCGCTTCGGGCTCGGCAGACTCCAGCCACGGATTGATATCGGCGGCCTGGGCCAGCAGCGCTTCCTGTTCCAGCATCAACAACTGCTCCGCCTGCTTGCGGCGAAACGGCAAGTGGGAACCCAGTGAACGCACCAGGTTGTCGAAGCGACTCCTGAAGGCCGGCGGGCGCTGGATCACCGGAAGGGTGTAGTGCTTCTGGTTGGTGGAGTTGAGGTTGACCGCAATGATCAGGTCGCAGTGGCTCGACACCACCGGCACGATTGGCAGCGGATTCAGCAGGCCGCCGTCCACCAGCATGCGGTTGCCCTGCATCACCGGGGTGAACAGGCTGGGAATCGCCGCCGAAGCGCGCATGGCCTGGTGCAGGCAACCTTCCTGGAACCAGATTTCCTGCTGGTTGGTCAGGTCGGTGGCTACGGCGGTGTAGGGAATGCGCAGGTCTTCGATGTTGATCTCGCCGACGATTTTGCGGATCTGCCCGAAGACCTTTTCGCCACGGATCGCCCCCAGGCGAAAGCTCACGTCGACCAGGCGCAGCACGTCCAGGTAGTCGAGGCTTTCGATCCAGTTTCGATACGCCTCCAGCTTGCCCGCGGCATAGATCCCGCCCACCACCGCGCCCATGGAGCAGCCGGCGATGCAGGCAATGTCATAGCCACGTTTTTCGATTTCCTCGATCACGCCGATATGGGCGTAGCCCCGGGCGCCACCGGAGCCCAGCACCAATGCAACACGTTTGTTCATGACCTGATCCTTCGCAAAACAGGTGACCACAATGCACCCATCGAGGGGCGTGCTTCAATCACCAGTGCCACAACCGATTATTTTCGCGAGCGGGCCACTGTGCTCGGGTATGCTCTGGCAATCGGCACTGCGGATTCAGGCAGTCGGATAAGGCACTTTTCGGTGTGGGCAACGTCTACAGCTGTGACTGTTTTTTCTTTTCTTGAGGTGTCATTTGATGAAAGCCTGGATGTGTGTGCCTGTGATCGTGTTGGCCCTGGCCGGTTGTGCCGGCAAAACTGCTTATCGCGATAGCTGCGGCACGCAACTGGATGCCGCCTGGCACGAGCTGGACCTGGCCAAGGCCGAAGGTTTTGCCGGCACCGTGAGTTACTCCAAGGCTCTGTCGTTGTTGACTGGCGCCAAGACCCAACAGCAGTTTGAAGCCTTCGAAGGCTGCTCGAACAAGGCTGAGAAAGCCCGTTTCTATATTCGTGAATCGCGCGCTGGGCGCTAACCCCGCGTAGCAGCTGTCGAGTGCAACGAGGCTGCGTCGGCGGCCTCAAGCCCGAAGGTTTAATCATTGAGGAGGAAAGGATGTCAGCCTTGGTCGATCAGCTTGTCGCTCAGGTCATCGGCCTGGAGGTTGGGTTACTGAACTGCCAGGCGCGCCTCGCCGCCGTCACGGACGACGAGGCCCTGCATGATTTGCGCACCACAGTGCGGCGCTTGCGCAGCCTGCTGCGGCCATTGCGCGGGTTGCCTGGCGTGGAGCAACTTGAAGCGGCCGCCAGTGCAGTGGGCCAATTGACCACGCCGTTTCGCGACCGTGAAGTGTTGGCGGCATACCTCCACCAGCATGGTCATCACGAGGCGGCAGAGCGGCGTATCCAGCAGCAGCCAGCCACCTACCGCTCGGTTGCCCAAGGGCCGCAGCTGGCGCAGTTGCTGCTGATCCTCGATGCATTCCCGCGTTTTATTCGCGCCTCCCAAAGGCAGAAACTGCTCAAGGGCTTGCGCACACGCATTGAAAAACGCCTGGCCAAGCAATGGAAAAAGCTTGGCCAGGCGTTGCACGATCCCAACCATGACCGTCATCGCCTGCGTCTGTTGATCAAGCGTGTGCGCTATGCGGCCGAGGCTTATCCCGAGTTGGACAAGTTGCCACCCAAAGCCGTGTCTCGTCTCAAGGCAGCCCAGGGCGCCCTCGGCGATTGGCACGATTGCTGGCAATGGCTGGCGCAAGCCGGGCACGAACCCGATTTGCAGCCCTGCGTTACCGGCTGGCACCGCACTATGGCCAGGGCCGAAGGGAAAGCGGATCGCGTGTTGGACAAGTTGAGCGCCGACTGCTTCGCTTGAGCCCACGGCCTATCTGTCCGGACTTTTGGCTGGAATAGGTGCTGTACGGCGCAGGCTGGCTGGTTAAGATCCCTCAATCCTTTTTCAAGTTGAGACCGCCATGCGCTTTAGTGATTTGCTCGACGCTGCCCGCAGCCACCCGCTGGACGTTTCGGTCCCCGCCGAATGGGCCCAGGGCCGCGCCACCTTTGGCGGCCTGGTCGTGGCGTTGGAATACGAAGCGTTGCGTGCACAGGTCCCGGCGGATCGCCCGCTGCGCTCGCTGGCAATTACCTTTGTTGGCCCGGTAGCGCCGGACGTGTCTGCCAGCTACCAGGTCGAAGTGCTGCGTGAAGGCAAGGCCGTCAGCCAACTGCTGGGCCGTGTGGTGCAAAACGGTGAAACGATGACCTTGGTGCAGGCCAGTTTTGGCGCTTCGCGGGCGTCGCAAATCGACGTCGCGGCTGAACCGGCGCCCACCTTCAAACACTGGGATGAATGCCAGGAGCTGCCTTACATCAAAGGGGTGACGCCGGAGTTCATGCGGCATCTGGCGATGCGCTGGAGCGTGGGCGGCCTGCCGTTCACCGGCAATAAATCGCGTGAGATGGGCGGCTGGGTCCGCTTGCGTGGCGACGTCAAAGAAGAACCGTTGACCGAAGCACACATCCTCGCGCTGGTAGATGCATGGCCACCGTCAGTGTTACCCCACCTGACCCAACCGGCGGCGGGCAGCACGCTGACCTGGACAATCGAATTCGTGCAGCCGTTGCAAACCCTCAGCACCCTGGACTGGTGCCAGTACCTGGTCCACATCGAACATGCCCGTGACGGCTACGGCCATGCTGCGGCGCAGCTGTGGAGCCCCGACGGCCAGTTGATCGCTATCAGTCGCCAGTCGGTGGTGGTGTTCGCCTGAGCCCTCAGACCAACAGGTGTTGATCGTTGGAGGCATCGCTGGTGCGCGCCTCCAGGCCCCGACCGTGATGCTGCAGCGCCAGTGCGGCCAGGATGCCGACAACGCCGATTGCGACGCTCGCATAGTTTTCGCTGAACACTCCAGAGACCATCAGCAAAAAGCCGATCACCAACAGCGGCAGCGCAAGCAGCTGCAGCACTTGATTGGTTGCATGCTGGTGACTCTGCGGCTGGGTGCGCCATTGCCAGGCGGGAAGGTTTGGATGACGTTTGCCCATGATCGTGATTCCTCTGTCCGTTGAAACATCTTGAACAGAGTGTAGGCCGGGCAGGGCGGGGCGGCGAATCAAGGATGGCTATGGAGGCCATAGCCATCCCTCTAGGGTTTACAGCTTCAACTGGCCGATTGCCTTGCTCAGTTCCCCAGCCAAGGTTGCCAGCTCGTTGCTGGTGGTTGCCGATTCTACCGTCTGTTGCACGGTGTTCTCGGTGACGTCACGAATGCTCACCACCGCCCGATTCATTTCCTCGGCCACATGGCTTTGCTGTTCGGCCGCGACGGCAATCTGCGTGTTGCTCTCACGCATCTGGGCCACGGCGCCGGTGATTTCGGCGAGGGCAATTCCGGCTTCCTGAGCCTGTTGCACGCAATCATCGGCCTTGAACGAGCTTTCTTGCATAAAGTCCACCGCGTCCCGGGTGCCGGCTTGCAGGGCAGACACCATGCGGGTGATTTCATCGGTGGAGCTTTGCACCCGCTTGGCCAGGTTGCGCACTTCATCGGCGACCACGGCAAAGCCGCGGCCCATCTCGCCGGCGCGGGCAGCTTCGATGGCGGCGTTAAGGGCCAGTAAATTGGTCTGCTCGGCGATGCTGTGAATCACCCCGACCACGCTGTTGATTTTCTGGCTGTCCTCGGCGAGTTTCTGGATCATTTCGGCGGTCTGCTGCACGCCGGTAGACAGCCCGGCAATCGAGCGTTGCACCCGGCTGACCACTTCCCGTCCACTGCCGGCAAGGGTGTCGGCGGTCTGGGACAGGTCACGGGTGGCGCCGGCGTGTTGGGCGATATGGTAGACGGTGGCCGTCATCTCGTTGATCGCGGTGGCGGCCTGGTCGGTTTCGCTTTGTTGGCCGAGCATGCCGTGCTGTACCTCGTTCATGCTGCTGGCCAGGCGGGCGGCACCGTCGTCCAGTTGCCTGGCGGTGCGCGCAACGGTATTGACCACGCGTTGGTAGCCCGCCTGCATGGCGTTAAAGGCTGTAGCCATCTGCCCGACCTCATCCTTGCACGCAAGGGGGACGCGGGCTGAAAGATCGCCGGTTTTTTCGACATGCAGCATCACGTCTTTCAGGGTGTTGAGCTGACTGAGCAGAAAGCGGATCAGCAGCTGTGAGGCACCGAGCATGGCCAGCATCAGTATCATCACTGCCACCGCATAGTTGGCGAAACGCTCTTCGAAGACTTGGCTCAAGCTCGGTCCATAGGCCAGCACGGCGACCTGCTGGCCGTCGGCACGGCCGATCACCTCGGCGCCCATCAGCGGGTTTTCGCCGAACAAGGGCATGGGGTTGAAATCCACCCAGCCAGTGGCGGTGGCCAGGGCCGACAGATCCTGGTCGCCCAGCTGTGGGATTTTGCCTTTGGTGTAGGTCAGCCAATGCTCGGCCTTGGGCAGTGGCTGGCCGGCGGGCCAGGCGCTGAGTAAGTTCGCCTGGGCTTGCGCTGAAGCTTGGGAGGCTTGGCTGCGTGCCTGTTGTTCGAGCTGCACGGCGTACAACACCAGCAGCAGGGTGGTGATGAAGGCCACCGCGTTCACGGCCCAGAATTTATACTTCAGCGAGATGTTGCTAAGCCAGGCACCCATGGAAGGTTTTCTCTGATAGCGGAAACAGCATTGGCAAGGTGCCATTATTGTGCCGCTATCGAGCCAACAGGTTTTGATATGGGTCAATGCGCCGCGTCAATCCGGCACAGGCAACCCAAAAAAGGCACGGGCGCAGGCGGTACTGTGTTGCGCCAGGTCTTCGACGGTTTCTTCGCGGTGCAAGGCGACTTCCCGCAGGACTTCCGGCAAATAGGCGGGTTCGTTGCGACCGTTTTTCGGCTTGGGCCGCAGGGTTCGCGGCAGCAGGTAGGGCGCATCGCTTTCCAGCATCAGACGGCCGCGGGGAATTTCCCTGACCAATGGGTGCAAGTGCGTCCCACGGCGCTCGTCGCAGATCCAGCCAGTGATGCCGATATGCAGGTCCAGGTCGAGGTAGCTGAACAGCGCGCGCTGCTCGCCGGTGAAGCAATGCACCACGGCGGCTGACAGGTGATCACGGTAGTCCCGCAAGATTTCCAGCAGGCGCTGGTTGGCGTCGCGCTCGTGGAGGAATACCGGGAGTTTCAGCTCCACGGCCAGGGCCAAATGTTCTTCGAGAACTTTTTCCTGTTGGGGGCGTGGCGAGAAATCCCGGTTGAAATCCAGCCCGCATTCACCCACGGCACGTACGCGGCTTTCCTTGAGCAGACCGCGCAGCCGCGTGGCGCTGTCGGCGTTCCAGTCGCTGGCGGAGTGAGGGTGGATACCAGCGGTGGCGAACAACCGCTGGCCGCTTTCGTCTAACTGCTGGCACAGCTCCAGGGCCTGTTCGCTGCCGTCGACACTGGTACCGGTGAGCACCAATTGGCTCACCCCGGCGGCGTAGGCACGGTCGAGAACGGCCTGGTGCTTTTCGTCGAAACTTGGGTTGGTCAGGTTGACGCCGATATCAATGAGTTGCATGGTGCTACCTCCGCCTGCGGTCGGAAAGCATATCAGAGCTGTAGATTTATAAGAAAAGCCAAGAACTACAACGAGTTAAAGCTGTCTTTGAAAGTCGCAAGTAACACCGTGTTTGGTTTGTCGCCATCTGCCGTGCCACCCTTGCGCCCAAAGCCTGCGCTCATGGCGCTCTGTTTCTGTCCCCCAACGCCTCGTTTTTCGCGACGCAATGGGCAGTATTCTTTCTTCCGGAGAGCGGATGATCCGACCCTCGGCGTTGCTTGTGTTGTGCCTGGCGTTATTGCTGCCCATGCCGGCGGTTGCGCGTCTGGACGGGCCGCTGGAAGTGACCCGGCCCGGAAAGGTCCGCGACCTTGCGCAAATTCGCAGCAGTCGCACCTTGCGGGTGCTGGTCAACCAGAGTCGCAACAGTTCCGGCGAAGTCCAGGGCCAGGCCATCGGTGTGGAATATCATCGCCTGCGCGCCTTCGAGCAATACCTCAACGGCCACGCCCGTGACGGTGAGGAAATCACCCTGACGATCATTCCCAAGGCCAAGGATCAACTGATCGGTGCGCTGGCCCGTGGCGAAGGCGACCTGGTGGCACCCGGCGAATTGCTGGACGTGAAGGCGGCCCACAAGATTGCCACCAGTGACCCAATCGCCAGCGACGTGCCGTTATGGCTGGTAGGGCTCAAAGGCGAGCGGCGGTTTACCCGGTTGGAACAACTGTCTGGACGTACCCTGGCCCTGACCACGGGCAGCGCGGCGTCGGACGCGATCAACCAGGTCAACCAGAAACTGGCCCTGCACAAGTTGCCGCCGGTGAAGGTGGAGTGGGTAGACCCCAGCCTGGCGGTGGAAGACGTACTGGAGATGGTCCAGGCCGGGATTTTCCACTTGACCATTGTCGAACGGCCGATTGCCGAGCGCTGGGCGAAGATCCTGCCCAAGTTGCGGTTCGACCGGCAAGTGACGATCAGCGAGCCGGGCGAGGAATATTGGTTCGTACGCCAGGACGCCTCGATGCTGCGGGCCAGCATTGATCGTTTTCTCAAGACCTACCACACGCCGTCCGACCAGGATGTGGCGTTCCAGCGCATCTACCGCCGCTTGTATCAAGTGCGCTACCCACTGGCCCGCGCCGACCGCCAACGCCTGGAAAAACTGCGTCCTGTGTTGCAAAAACACGCCCGTGAACAGGGCATGGACTGGCTGAACCTGGCCGCCCTGGCATTCAAGGAATCGGCGCTCGACCCGGGGGCCCGAAGCAGTGGCGGCCCTACCGGGCTGATGCAGATCACGCCATCGGCCGCGCAGCGGGTCGGGGTCAATAACATCGAGAGCCTGGACAACAACGTGCAGGCGGGCGCGCGGTACCTGGCGATGATCCGGCGCAAGTTCTTCTCCAGCCCCAAGCTCAACGAGCGCGAGCGCATGGCCTTTGTACTGGCGGCCTACAACATGGGGCCGGAGCGGGTCCAGGGAATGCGCGCCGAAGCGCGGCGCCGGGGGTTGAATCCCAACCAATGGTTTTTCCAGGTCGAGCGCATTGCCATGGAGCAGGTGGGAATGAGCGGCGTCAGCTATGTTAATAGCGTGAACAAGTATTACTTGGCGTTCGATCGGGAACGGGAGTCTTTGGAGCCGTCTGCACCGAGAGTGGCCTCACGGAAGTGATCGATTTATTAGATGTTTATTAGCCGCTTTATCGGCTTTTATCATTCCTTAAACTGATTAATATAGCGGCCAACCAACCCCCACGATGAAAAGGATTATCAGCATGAGCCCATTGATCAACCGCATCCTCTCCACCCGTGCAGGCTATGGCCTGACTGTCCTGAGGGTTTTTGTCGGGATCATCTTCGCCGCTCACGGTTCGCAAAAACTCTTTGGCTGGTTTGGCGGTGGTGGCCTGGCGGGCACTGCTCAGTGGATGGAAAGTATCGGCCTGGCGCCGGGCACCTTGATGGCGCTGTTGTCTGGCGGTACCGAGTTCTTCGCCGGGCTTGCATTGATCATCGGTTTGTTGGCGCGGCCTGCGGCCTTGGGCCTGTCGATCATCTCTCTGGTGGCGATTTTCTCGGTGCATATCCATAACGGTCTGTTCATGGCCAACAATGGTTACGAGTTCGCCCTGGCGTTGCTGGGCGGTACGGTGGCGGTGTTGCTGGAAGGCGCCGGCAAATTGTCTGCCGACCGCGCCATCACTCACTGATACCGCGCAAACCCCTTTAAGGCCCGCACTGTGCGGGCCTTTTCGTTGCTCGGGATTCTTGACACCGCCCTACAGGCTTCTCTAGGATGTTGCCCATGCGCCGATTTAAACAGCTAATTGCGGGGCGCCACCGGTGACTGTTCACAGTCCCGACAGAAGCCTGGGCCAAAGGCCTGCTTCGAAATTCCGCTAAAGCGCTGGTTCGGTGTTGCCTCTCACCTGCCCGCAGACTTTTGAGGCAGAGACACGACACGATGAATGCACTACGCCCCCTTATACGCCTGGCCCCGATCACCGCGGACCTCACTCAACGCAATCCAAAAATCCTACTGGGCGGCAAGCACCAGCCGACGCTGCTGCGTTATCTGGACGGCTGGCCGCGCCGCACGGGGCGGCCTTCGGCCTTCCTGATCCAGTTTGTAGAGGATGGCGACTCTCTTGCCCGCTTTGCGTCGAACAGCTTTGACCTGGCCGTGATTCAAGCGCCCAGTGCAAGTGATGCTCAGGAAGTGATTCACCAGTTGACCCGCATTGCCCGGCAAGGGTTGATTGCCCGACGCTGAAAACTAGTGGAAGGCCGCGCAAGGCAGGTGCTGTCGGCGGCGGCGAAACAGGAAAATACACCACGCAACCATGCACAGTATCAGCGGCAACGCAAAGGTATTGAGCAGCTTCATGTTGCGTTCCAACGCATGCACCTGCGCGTACGACTGGACTTTCAATGCGTGCATTTCCACGGGCACGCGCAAACGCTCCTTGTTAAGCGCCTGCAGTAGCGTGTTGGAGGTTACCGCTTGCGTGCCCTGGGAGATCATCCGGGGGTTGAGCAACTGCCATTCCTTTTCCGTTCGCGCCAGGCGCTGTGCCATTTCGGTGGATTTTTCCTGGTAGGCCTGTGCCGCGTCGTTGCGCAATGCCTGCAACACGTGAAGAGCCCGATTGCCCCCTTCACGGGGGCGAATGTTCATCAATGCGTCGGGTGCTGCCAGGTTATCCAGTGTATTCAACACGAACAGTGCGTTATCTGAAGAAGGGCCGCTTTGCGCGGGGTTGAGGTGGGCGCTCCCCGCCACTCGATCACTGAGCAGGTCGGTGTCGGCGACGATGACAATATGGATCTGCGCAGCCTTCTGCAGGCCGGCCTTACCTGCGTTGACGCCATCAGCAAAGGCGGAGTGCGCCGGCCCTTCGACGCGGGCGGCAATCACATAGGGCTGCCCGCGAGCGGTTATCTCGTTGATCAGTGAGTCAAACTGGGCGGGCAACGCGAAACGGTCCGCATCAAACAGCGCCGCTTGCCCGGAGCTTTGCAGCAATGGCGTGAAGGTCATGCGGCTTCTCTTGAGGGGAGCCAGCACGCCGGTGCTCAAGGTATTGACGCTCTTGAGCTTCCAGGTGCTGAGGTCATGCCGTGCCATTGCCTGGCGGGGCAGGGTCAGCGCAGCGGGATGGCGCACGGGTGGTTGGCCTGTGGTCATGACCACTGAGGTGGCATAGTCGCGATCGGCGAGTATTTTATTGGCGGGCATCTGTACGCCCCAGGCTGCCAGTAATGCGTCCAGCCTGGGGTTTTCCGTGGCGATGCCTCCAGCATCCAGCCCGCGCAGTGGGTCGATAAACATCATCAGTTTGCCCGCGCCCAACACAAATTGATCAATGGCGTACAGGGTTTGATCGGGCAGTGTCCCGGGATTAACCACCATCAAGGTTCTGACATGGTCGGGAATCTGGGCGATACCCGGCTCGAGGCTAACGAGGTTGAATTGCCGGCGAATCTCCTGCAGTAATTGCAAGGGAGGCGCATCGCCGTTGTGTTCATCCTTTTTGCCGTCCATGGGCAGCCGAGATATCAGGCCGACAACGGGCTGCTCCGGATGGATCACCTTGTGGACCAAATGGCTGATTTCATACTCCAGCAACGACGCCCGGTCCGGGCTGAATGACGCAATGCTATGGGGGGCATGGCCTGCGCGGGTACCAACGAGGCCGAAGAACCCATGTTGATCGTCGAGCCCCATTAGCCGCGCTTTGTACTCATCTTCGGAAAAAGGCGTGGGATCAATCAAGTGCAGGTTGATCTTGCCCTTTGACGCTTTCTCATACTCTCTGAGCAATAATTCGACACGTTTCCCGTAGGTCTTCACGCTATTGCTTTGGTTGGGGTGTGTGCTTGAGTGGAAAAAGTACAGGTCAATCGGCCCCTCAAGTGACGCGAGTTGATGCTGTACGGAATCGGACAGGGTATGGATTTTCTGTTCCGAGAAGTCGATCCGTGTATCAGGAAGTTTGAACACCCATACCCAGTTAAACGCAAAAAAGAGTAAGAGTAAGGTGATAATCGTCATGCCGGCGCTGAGTGGTGTTTTCATTTTGGAATCTCCTCCTCAGCTGTTTCTGATATTTAGAGTGATAGTAGTTGTGGCGAGGAAGGCAATAATCACGCTGGCAAAATACAAACTGTCATGAAGTGCCAGAACGCCATGATCGATGGCGTCAAAGCGTACGGATGGGCTAAGGGAAAGAATGCGGTCAATGAGCCAGACCGGCGCCTGATATTCCAGGGCATCAATAATCGAAGACAGTCCGCTTACGATAACCAACAGTCCGAGGGTCGCGGTGAAGATAGCCGTACGGTGGTGGGTCAGTGTGGAAATAAAACACCCCGCAGACAGGTAACTTCCGGCCAGTAACCAGCTGGCCAGGTACTGGGAGGCAATAACACTATTGTCTGGATTGCCCAGATAGTTGACAGTGATGACCAGGGGAAAGGTCATGAGCAGGGCAATGCCCGCAATGATCCAGGCGGCCAGGTATTTGCCCATGACTATTTCAAAGTTGCTGATAGGCAGTGTTCTTAAAAAGCCGATGGCGCCGGTTTTATATTCATCGGTCCACAGTTGGGCGCAAAGCACTGGCGTCAACAACAGGTAAGTCCAGGGATGCAACTGGAAGAAGCCATGTAAGTCTGCGCTGCTCTGTTCCACTAGTTGGCTTGTATGCAAACCCAGTGCGGTAGAGGCTATCAGGAACACTGCGGTGCTTAGATACGTGACGGGTGCTGAAAGGTAGCTGACGAGTTGGCGCTTGAGAATCACCCGTAGAAGTTTCAATTCGATGCCTCCCGGCTCATGTGATGGACCACTTCATCCAGGCGGCCGGGCTCCAGCTTCAGGGCATTGATTTTCCACCGCCGGTTCGCGATCAGTGCCGCGATATGTGAATAAATAGTTTGGCCGGGCATGGCGAGCACCGTCACTGTTCCGGGGGTTTCCCGGTCTTCCTCGATGCCGGCGACTCCGGGCAGTACCGCCAGGGCCAATAAATCCAGCGGTACATCGGCGGCAAGGGTTACCGCCTGGTAGTGACGAGAGTTAAGCTGCATGTCGCGTAATGAGGTGTCTGCCACGAGGCGCCCGTCGGCTATCACTACTGCGCGGTCGCAAATGCCTGTGAGTTCTTCAGGGGTACGGGAGGCGACAATGATCGTCATTTCATCGTTCAGCGACTTGATGAGCAGTCTTATTTTTTGTTTTTGATCGGCGCCCAAGCCTTCCGTTGGCTCATCGAGTAACAGCAGGTCGGGGTCATGCAGGATCGCCTGGGCGATGGCAACCCGGCGTTTCAAACCCGTAGGAAGGCCTTCAACGGGGCATTTGAGTATCTGCCAAAGTTCCAGGCGCGCAACCGCCCGGTCAATCATCTTGTGTTTTTGCGCGCCGCGAAATCCGCGTATTTCAGCGATAAAGCCGAGAAATCCCTTCACGCTCATTTTGCCATGGCTCATTGGCAGTTCCGGCTGATAGCCGACGACTGTTTTGGCCTGTAACGCAGTCAGCGCAATATCGTTACTGAATATTTGTATACGCCCCGAAGTGGGGGCAGTTGCGCCCGAGATCATCTTGATGATCGTGGTTTTCCCCGCACCATGATTTCCAACCAGTCCCAGGCACTCTCGATGGTGAGCGCTGAATGAGATGTCGCGGACAAGGTTATTTTTACCTATTTTTTTTGTCAGACTTGTTATCTCGATCATTGGGCGTTTCTACTGAATAGGTTTGGCAAGGCTCGATAAGGTCGAGGGCTCGAATAGCCTGCATGAGCAGCAGGGGGTGAATGTTCGAAACATTAAAATATAAAGCGCTTATTTATCGCGCCCGGAATCACACTATTAAAAATGGTACGTTCAATGGCGTAGCTTGGAAACGTAAAGGTAGATGAATAAGATAAATCCTACATGTAAGACTTCGGCTCGCTGAAACAATTATTGTGTTATTGGTGCTTTAATCGAGGTCGTCTTTGTGTTCGGTGTGTGTTTGTAAAACGGCCAATTTAAATGGAGCCTGAATATCATGTTGCTTCTACGTACAATTGTTCTTGAACAGTCGGCGCAGGATGCGCCCGTCAACGGTGCACTGCTGTGTAGTTTCGCGGTGGCGCAGATCGCATCCAACTTCCTGGCCTACAGCCTCGATGAAGAGACAGAACCTGGTAGCTCACGGGTATATATCGCCGCATTGCGTAAAAAGTCCGAGAGGTACTTCCTGGGCGCAATAGACTCCAAGGACGACCTGCAAACAGCGACCCACGTCTTCAAGCAAATTCTTACACTCGCCGCTGCACCGGGGGCCAGGGCCGGCAGCGCAGGCGAGGCTCAAATTCCCTATCATTTTGTCGACCTGAAAGGCTGCAAGCTTCCCCCCGCCCGGCCTGAGGATCATCATTCACTGACGATCAAGAAGTCATTGGTGATGAAAGTGATTACCCTGGGCACTTCGGCACCCGGGTTGCCCGCTATCGAAAGCAGTTCGCTGATCGTGCCATCGATTCGTTTTTCCTCGCGAATGGTTTCTCCTCCCAGGTCCCAGGAGCGTCCAGACCCTTCGCCGCCATTGCCCGAGCCCATTGCCCAGGAACCCCTGGAGGTGCTCCAGGTAACTGAGACATTCGCCGAGCCACCGCCTCAAGTGCCTGTGCGGACGCCAGTGCTCGCCACTGCGCCGCAACTGCCGCCGTCGCCACCTGCGTCCCAAGAGCCGCCTTCATTGTTCGAAGTCGACGACACGCTGACCAATCTTGCGCGCGTGGCTCAGGAATTGACGCAGCAAAAGCTCGCCGTGCTCAAGCACGAAGATGCGCTCGAGCAGTTACGGCAGGAACTGCGCCAGGAACAAACCGAGCTTGTAAACGAGCGCCAACGGATCACCGAAAAAGAGGCATCCCTTGAGGCGTTGGCGCACACACTGGCAGGCCGTGAAGAGCATCTGGCCGGGAGCTCTGCGTTAAACCAGGCAGAGCAGCGTCGAATGGATGAGCGTGTGCGCAATCTGGAGGGGCAGGAAGCCTTGCTGCACAACCGTGACCTGGCTGTTCGCGAGAAGGAACAACAGCTGACGACGGCACTGTTTCAACTGCCCGGCCTGCGGGATAACCTGAGGCTGGCACTTCAAACCCTGGATGAATCGCTTGCATGGTTACCTGAGTCCGCGCGCAGCCAGCCTGAAAGTCGCCCTCGCCAGGCGGATGTGGACTGAGGCGGTGCAGGTTGCTTGAATGCACCCGCGGGTCTGGCTACTTTGCTGCGTTCATTTATTATCGAGCCCCATCAGCCGAAGTCGGGCGTTCGATACGCTGTGCCTGATGCGGCGGCGAGTCTGAAAAATGGAAACTTCCAGGGGATGTAGCGCTTTTGAGCACCAAGCTGATTACCAAAGAAGGTCATGAAGCCCTGAAAAAAGAGCTTGATTACCTGTGGCGAGAAAAGCGCCCTGATACCACCCGTAAGGTGACGTGGGCTGCGTCCCTTGGAGACAGGAGCGAAAACGCCGACTACCAGTACAACAAAAAACTGCTGCGGGAAATCGATCGCCGGGTGCGTTACCTGCGCAAGCGCCTGGAAGACATGCGCGTGGTCGAGTACATGCCGGAGCAGGAAGGGAAGGTGTTTTTCGGCGCCTGGGTAGGGATTGAAAACGAACAGGGCGAGACCAAGCGGTTTCGCATCGTCGGTTACGATGAGATCTATGAGCGCATGGACTACATCTCCATCGACTCGCCCATGGCTCGTGCCTTGTTACGCAAAGAGGTGGATGACGAAGCGCTGGTGCAAACCCCGGGCGGCGAAGTGTGCTGGTGGATCACCGCGATCGAGTACGTGAAGTAACAACAGCTGGCCCGCCCTCATTGCAGAGAGTGGGCCATTTGCGTTTTCATCCCTCGCGCAGCACCGTCAACGGGCTGGCATTCAGCGCGCGGCGAGTGCCGAACACGCCCGCACCGCCGATCAAGATCGCGCCAATCACTGGCAGCAGCAACAGCCACGGATGTGGGTGCCAGGTCAGGTCGAACGCGTAGCGGTACAGCACCAGCGTCACCAATTCGGTGCCCAATGCTGCCAGCAGGCCGCTCACGGCCCCCAGTAACCCGAACTCGATACGCCGCGCCTTGACCAGCAACTTGCGCTCCGCACCCAGCGCCCGGAGCAGGGCGCCTTGGCGAATCCGCTCGTCGAGGGTGGCCTGAAGCCCGGAGAACAACACCGCCATCCCCGCCGCCAGCACAAACAACAGCACGTACTCCACCGCCAGGGTGACCTGGGCGAGGATGCTGCGCAGTTGTTCCAGCAGCGCCTCCACTTGCAGGATAGTCACTGCCGGAAAGGCCCGGGACAGGTCGACGATCTGCTGGTCATGGCCGGGCGCCAGGTAGAAGCTGGTCAGGTAAGTGGCCGGCAGGTCCTTCAAGGTCCCCGGCTGGAAGATCATGAAGAAGTTGGGCTGGAAGTTGTCCCAATTGATTTCCCGCAGGCTGGTGACCCGTGCTTCGCGGTTTTCGCCACCGACGGTGAATACCAGGTGATCGTTGAGCTTGAGTTTCAAGCTGTCAGCGACCTTGGCCTCTACCGAAACGCCTGGAATCTCGTCGGTCGGTTGCGCTGTCCACCAGGAGCCGGCTGTCAGCTTGTTACCCGGTGGCAGGTCAGCGGCCCAGGTCAGGCTCAAGTCCCGCTGTACGGCGCGATCACCACTGGAGTCCTTGCTGACAATTTCCTGCACCGGGGCGCCATTGATGCTGATCAAGCGTCCCGGCACCACTGGATACAAGGGCGCAGACTGCGCCTGCAATTCCAGCAGGCGCGCGCCGAAGGTGTCTTTGTCGGCGGGCAGGATGTTCAAGGCGAAATAATTGGGGGCGTCCTTGGGTAGCTGGTTTTGCCAGGTGTCGAGCAATTCGCCACGCAGCAGCGCGATCAAGCCCATGGACAACAGGATCAGCCCGAACGCCAGGGATTGGCCCGCCGCCGCCAGTGGATGACGCAACAACTGGCCCAGCCCCAGGCGCCAGGGCAGCGAGGCACGCGCCAGCAGGCGCCGCAGGCTTTGCAACAGCAGCAGGAGCAGGCCGCCGAGGATCAGCGCGGCAATCACGCCCCCGCCCAGCAGGGCGAAGGTCAGCACCAGGTCGAGACTCAGGCGCCACATGATCAGGCCCAGCGCGAACAGCGCGGCACCGTAGACCATCCAGGTGCTGGAGGGGATTGGAAGCAAGTCGCGTCGCAATACCCGCAGCGGTGGCACGCGCCCCAGCGCGGCCAGCGGCGGCAACGCAAAGCCGGCGAGGGCGACGAGCCCGGTGCCGATCCCGGCAACGGCTGGCAATAGCCCGCCGGGCGGAACGTCGGCTGGCAGCAGGTCATGCAACAGCGCAAACAACCCCAGTTGTGCCAGCCAGCCGAGCAGGGCGCCGGTGAGGCTGGCCAGCAGTCCGAGCACGGTCAATTGCAGGCTGAACAGCAACATGGTCTCGCGCCGTGACAACCCGAGGCAGCGCAGCAAGGCGCTGGCATCAAAGCGTCGGCTGGCGAAACGGTTCGCCGAGAGCGCCACCGCCACGCCGGAGAGCAGCACCGCCACCAGGCTGGCCATGTTCAAGTAACGCTCGGCCTTGCCCAGTGCCCCCCCAATCTGTTGGTTGCCGTCGCGGGCATCCTGCAGCCGCTGGTTGGCAGCCAGGCCTGGCTTGACCAGGTCGCGGTAGGTTTGCAGCACGGTACCGCCTTGCGGCGCGCGCCACAGGTCGCGGTAACTCACGCGGCTGCCGGGCTGCACCACGCCGGTGGCATCGAGGTCGGCCAGGTTGATCATTACCCTGGGCGTCAGGCTATAGAAGTTGCCAGCGCGGTCGGGCTCGTAGGTCAGTACCCGTGCCAGGCGCAGGGTCTTCATGCCAACGTCGATGCTGTCGCCGATCTTCAGGCCCAGGGCCGTCAGCAGGCGCGCTTCCACCCAGGCTTCACCGGGTTTTGGCCCACCGCCTGCGGTTTCCTCGCCGAAGGGCTCGGCAGCGCTCTTCAGCTCGCCACGCAATGGGTACTCGTCGTTGACCGCCTTGATGCTGGACAGCTGGATGCCATTGTCGGTGGCAATCACGCTGGAGAACTCCACGACCCTGGCGTGCTGCAAACCCAGCTCGGTGCCGCTCTGGATTTGTTCGGTGCGGGCGGGGGAACTGCCTTCCAGCACCAAGTCGGCTGCCAAAAACTCCGTGGCGCGCAACATCATGGCGCCGTTCAGGCGTGCACCGAAGTAACCGATGGCGGTGCTGGCGGCGACGGCCACCAGCAGGGCGAAGAACAGCACACGCAGTTCGCCGGCGCGGGCATCGCGCAGCAACTGGCGAAGGGCAAGGCTGAACAGGCGCAACAAGGGCAAGCGTGCCATCAAGGCTCCAGGGGCGCGACCATCAGGCCGGCTTCAAGACGGATCAGGCGGCGGCAACGGTGGGCCAGGCGCTCGTCGTGGGTCACCAGCACCAGGGTCGTGCCGTTCTCTTTGTTGAGCTCGAACAGCAGGTCGCTGATGCGCTCGCCGGTGTGGCTGTCGAGGTTGCCGGTGGGTTCATCGGCAAACAGCACATCCGGTTCGGCGGCAAACGCCCGGGCGATCGCCACCCGTTGCTGCTCGCCACCTGAAAGTTGGCGCGGCGAATGCGTGAGGCGCTGGCCCAGGCCGACGCGCTCCAGCAGGTGCCTGGCACGCTCGCGGGCGTCTTTGCGGCCGTCCAGCTCCAGCGGCAGCATCACGTTTTCCAGTGCATTGAGGCTGTCGAGCAACTGGAAGGACTGGAACACAAAACCTACGTGTTCGGCGCGGATACGCGCCCGCTGGTCTTCGTCGAGGGTACTCAGGGCTTGGCCGGCGAGGGTGACTTCGCCGCTGCTGGGCAGGTCGAGGCCGGCCAGCAGGCCCAGGAGGGTGGATTTGCCGGAACCGGAGGCGCCGACGATAGCCAGGCTATCGCCCTTGTTCAGTTCCAGGCTCAGTTCGTGCAGGATAGTCAGTTCACCTTCCGCGCTGGGAACCACTTTGCTAAGGTTTCGCGCGGTGAGAATGCTTGCGCCCATGGAGAATCCAATGCGAATGTGGTTTTTGAGTGCTGGCCTGGCCTTGATGTGCATGGCCCAGAACGCAGCGGCGGGTACAGTCCTGATCGTTGGCGATAGTATCAGTGCCGGTTTCGGACTGGATACCAGCAAAGGGTGGGTAGCGTTGTTGGGACAACGGCTCAAGAGTGAAGGTTTCGACGATAAAGTGGTCAACGCCTCCATCAGCGGCGACACCAGTGCCGGAGGCCTTGCGCGCCTGCCGGCGGCGCTTGCAGAGCATAAGCCGGACGTGGTGATCATTGAGCTGGGTGGCAATGATGGGTTGCGTGGGCAGCCACCTGCGCAATTGAAACAAAATCTTGCATCGATGATTGACCAGTCCAAGGCCAGTGGTGCCAGGGTGCTGCTGTTGGGTATGCAGTTGCCGCCTAATTACGGTCCGAAATACACCACCGCGTTTGCCGAGGTATACGGAGCCCTGGCCAAGGAAAAAAGCGTCCCGCTGGTAGCGTTTTTCCTTGAAGGCATCGGCGGCCATCCCGAGCTGATGCAGGCGGACCAATTGCACCCGGCGGTTGGCGCACAGGGCAAGTTGCTGGAAAATGTCTGGCCAACGCTAAAACCACTGCTGTGACGCTTTTCTAGCAGCGGTCTTTCGGCTAAGGTGGCGCCCCCCCGATCTGGAGCCCCCGATGTCGCGTCTTGCCTGGTCCCTGTTTGCCTACCAACTGATCGAGCCTGACGAACAGCTGGATCTGTTCGCCTGCCAGGAAGTCCGGGTGCATCTGGTGACGCGTCAATTGGAGTTGGGCGGGTCTATCGACCGTACCCTCTGCGGTACGTTATTGCCTGCCCAGCCGCGCTGGTCTTCGGTGGATCGCTCGATCTTCCAGGACCAGCGCTTGTGCCCCCTTTGCCGGGCGATCCTTGAGTCGCAAAAACGCGGCACACCGCCGATCTGGCCAGAGCTGCGCTTCGAACTTTGAATAGCGGTGCCCGCCGGGCAGCCGTGTACAATCGATTTTTTACTACCCGTCGATCTGCGAAGGAATTCCCGGATGTTGTCGCGCCTCTCCGCCGTCACCTGCTGCCTGTCTCTCGCTGCTCTGTGCGCAGCCGGTTCCGCTGCAGCCTTGCAGTTGCCTTTGCCGCCACCGGGTGAAGATATCGTTGGCCAGGTCCAGGTGATCAAGGCCAAGTACGAAGATACCTTCGCAGACCTTGGCACCACCTACGACCTGGGTTATTCGGAAATGGTCGCGGCCAACCCGGGCGTCGATGCCTGGTTGCCGGGCGCGGGTACCGAGATCGTGCTGCCGACGCGCTTCATCCTGCCGCCCGGCCCGCGTGAAGGCATCGTGATCAACCTGGCGGAATATCGGCTCTATTACTACCCCAAGGGCCAGAACGTGGTGTACACGTTCCCGTTGGGGATTGGCCGTGAGGGCTGGGGGTCGCCAGTGGCCCACACCACCATCACCGGCAAGATCCCGAATCCGACCTGGACCCCGCCAGCCTCGATCAAGGCCGAACACGCCGCCAACGGCGACCCGTTGCCTAACGTGGTGCCCGCCGGCCCGGATAACCCTCTGGGCCCGTTCAAGTTCACCTTGGGCACGCCCGGCTACCTGATCCACGGTTCCAACATGAAGTTCGGCATCGGCACCCGCACCAGCCACGGTTGCTTCCGCATGTTTAACAATAACGTGCTGGAAATGGCCGACATGGTGCCGGTTGGCACGTCGGTGCGGATCATCAGCGACGCCTACAAGTTCGGCGCAGCCGGTGGCAAGGTGTACCTGGAAGCCCACACGCCGTTGAACGACGATGGCACCCCGTCGGTAGTCGACAAGCACACCGCGGTGATCAACGCCTTGCTCAAGCGTGAAGACCTGTCGAGCAACCTGCGCGTCAATTGGGACCAGGTGCGTGACGTCGTGGCGGCTGAAGACGGTATACCAACGGAAATCGGTGTGCCGGGCGTGGCGCCGATGGTGTCGAGTACGCCGATCGATCAGTAGGAGCAAGCTTGCTCGCGAAAAACTCGCGAGCGTCGCGTTCCTTCAGGCTGCGCGCGTCATCGTTAACGATCTTCGCGAGCAAGCCCGTTCTTACAAAATCACAGGCAAAAAAAAGCCGATCCAAGAATGGATCGGCTTGATAACAACCCCGAAGGATTATTACTTGCGGCTTGCTTTTTCAAGCATGCGCAGAGCGCGCTCGTTAGCTTCGTCAGCAGTCTGTTGTGCTTTTTGAGCAGCAGCCAGAGCTTCATCAGCTTTACGATAGGCTTCGTCTGCACGAGCCTGGGAGCGAGCTGCTGCGTCTTCAGTTGCAGTCAGACGAGCTTCAGTTTCTTTGGAGACGCTGCTGCAACCGGTAGCCAGAACTGCGGCCAGAGCCAGAGCAGAGAATTTCAGAACGTTGTTCATCGTGTTCCCCTTCAAGGACTTTCTATTAAATGGCTACTTTCTCAGAGTGAGCTAATAGCCGGCGTACATACTACCCATTACTTGTAGTAAGTAAACTGACGTAGCGCAAGAAGCAAAAAAAATTCTCGCGGCCAATCTATTTTGGCTAATCTTTTGAGAGTCTGTATAAAAATTATCCAGATTTCTGCACTCTGCCGCGGATTGGATCCAGCCTGAAAGGGCCGGCTGGCAAGTGTTAAGCCATGTAAACATAAGCCAATTTATATATCGTACGTGACACTATTGTTCAGATTGTCTTTTCTTCATTCGGTATCTTTTGTGCATGTTGAGGTGACTTTAAGAGCGCGTGTTCGTCTCAAGCTTCAACTGCCGGCAATGTTCAGGCCATCCACCTAATGGCCCTTTCTATGTCCGCCAGCGCAACGGAAGACGAGCGTGTCTTGAGCAATTGTGCGATTGGCGCCTACTATTTCCCTGTGCTGGTTGTGAGCGCGAGTGCGAGGCACTGGCGGCTTTTCTCGTTGTCGAAACCGGCACCGGGTGGCGTAGATGTTCCTTCGCCGGAAAAACATCGGTAAGGTAGGGGTCAGAAACCAAGACCCGCGAGGAGTAGTGATGAGCGAGGCGTTGTCCATCCACCATGACCAGGCTGGTCATCAGTTCGAGACCAATGTGGACGGTCATCGTGCCTATCTGACCTATATGGACCTTGGGAAGCAAACCCTGGATATCTATCGCACCTTCGTGCCCAACGCGTTGCGGGGCCGTGGCATTGCTGCCGCGCTCACCGAGGAAGCGTTGAAGTTCGCTGAGGAGGCAGGGTATACGGTGATTCCGTCCTGCTCCTACGTGGAGCGTTATATGGAGCGCCACCAGCGCCACGCGGCGAAGCTCTGAGCACCGAACAGCAGGCATAAAAAAACGCCGGGTTTAGCCCGGCGTTTTTGTGTCCGCAGTCTTTGTTCAGCCGCGTTGGCGCTTGGGCAAGACGTCCTTGAGCTTGGCATGCATGCTGCGCAAGGTGGTCTCGGTAGCAGACCAGTCGATGCAGGCATCGGTGATCGACACACCGTATTGCAGGTCGGCCAAGTCTTTTGGAATCGCCTGGCAACCCCAGTTCAAGTGGCTTTCGACCATCAGGCCGATGATCGACTGGTTGCCTTCCAGAATCTGGTTGGCCACGTTCTCCATCACCAGCGGTTGCAGGGCCGGGTCCTTGTTGGAGTTGGCGTGGCTGCAATCGACCATGATGTTCGGCTTGATCTTCGCCTTGTTCAGCGCCTGTTCGCACAGGGCCACGCTGACCGAGTCATAGTTGGGCTTGCCGTTGCCGCCACGCAGCACCACGTGGCCGTAGGCGTTGCCCTTGGTGGTGACGATGGACACGCCACCTTCCTGGTTGATGCCCAGGAAACGGTGCGGGCTGGAGACCGACTGCAGGGCGTTGATCGCCACAGTCAGGCCGCCATCGGTACCGTTCTTGAAGCCCACGGCCGAGGACAGGCCGGAAGCCATTTCCCGGTGGGTCTGGGACTCGGTGGTACGCGCACCAATCGCCGACCAGCTGATCAGGTCTTGCAGGTACTGCGGGGAAATCGGGTCCAGGGCTTCGGTTGCCGTTGGCAGGCCCATTTCCGCGAGGTCCAGCAGCAACTGCCGACCGATGTGCAGGCCATCCTGGATCTTGAAGGAGTCGTCCAGGTACGGGTCGTTGATCAAGCCTTTCCAGCCGACGGTAGTACGCGGCTTCTCGAAATAGACGCGCATCACCAGGTACAAGGTGTCGGACACTTCCGCCGCCAGCACCTTCAGGCGCTCGGCGTATTCGTGGGCAGCCTTGAGGTCGTGGATCGAGCATGGCCCGATGACCACGAACAGGCGGTGGTCGGTGCCGTCGAGAATCTCACGGATGACTTCGCGGCCCTTGGTGACGGTCTGCAGGGCAGCGTCGCTCAGGGGGATTTCGCGCTTGAGCTGATCGGGCGTGATCAGGGTCTCGTTGGATTCGACGTTAAGGTCGTTGATCGGTAAATCAGCCATCGTGTTACTCGTCAGGGTCACGGGTGCCGGCCGCCAGCGATCCCCGTGCGGCGGAGCACAGCATGATTTAAGTGCAGCGGGGAGCCGAACCTTAGCGCGTTACAAGGTTGGGAGACAATGGGCAAAGGCCGCTTTAATCCAGCGCTGGCTGCACAAAAGCCTCATGGGAGAACTCGCCGGCGTGGTGCGTGACCCATTCGCGGGCCAGGGCTTCGCTCTGCCTGGGTGTCGGCTGGGTGCCTTCGTGCAGGCGGCAGTAGCGTTCGATCTGGCACACTTGCTCGCCCATCCGCGCACCGAACAAGGCCTGCTCATCGGTAAAGGCAATGCCGATGCGGTAGGCGTTTCCAGCCTTGCGGCACCATGCCACATAGCCCGGATAGCGGGCGGTCAGGCCCAGTGAAGGGATGTGCAGCTCGATGGCCGAGCCCTGGCGCCAGGCGCGAGGGTAATTGCATGCGACGCCGCCCAGGCCGATAGTGTGCAGCCGTTGGCGGGAAATGCCGGAAATGGGACGTTGGGTTAATTCGACAGCGACATCATCAGGGTGAGGAAAAAAACGACCCATGCACACGGACTCCGAGCACCGTCCAATTGACGGCGGTGGCAGCAGTATAGTGAAAGAATTGCACCTTACCGACCTGGATATCGACCAGCAATTATTGGGGCTTCCCGGCACCTCGTTGGTGGTGTTTACAGGTGACGGATGCTCGCGCTGCCGCTTCCTGCACCAGCAACTGCCGGGCTGGGACTTGCCGGTGGACCGGGTCTGCTGGGTGAATGCGGGCCACAATGGCGGGGCGGTGGAACGCTACGAGATCTTTCATCTGCCGGCGTTGTTTGTGGTGTGCGACGGGAAATTCCATGGAATATTAGCGTCACTGACGCGTCTGACCGCCAGCGACCTGACTCAGGGTGTGCAGCAGGCGCTCAAACGAACACCAGAGGAATTGCCATGACCGAAGTTGCAAAAAAGCCGTCGACCCGAATCGGGATCATCGGCACCGGGGCCATTGGTGGTTACTACGGCCTGATGCTCGCGCGGGCCGGCTTCGATGTGCATTTTCTGCTGCGCAGCGAGTACGCGGCGGTCAGCAAGCGCGGCCTGCAACTCAACAGCACCCTCCACGGGACCTTGCACCTGCACCCGGTGCAGGCTTATGCCAGCGCCGCTGATATGCCGCCGTGCGACTGGCTGCTGGTGGGCACCAAGTCGACGGGGAATGTCGAGTTGGCGCCCACCATCGCTCAGATAGCGGCCCCGGGCGCCAGGGTGGTGCTGCTGCAAAACGGCCTCGACGTCGAAGACAGCCTGCGCGAACACCTGCCGCCGTCGCTGCACCTGCTCGGTGGCCTGTGCTATATCGGCGTGCACCGTTCCGGCCCCGGGGTTATCGAGCATCAGGCGCTGGGCCGGGTCAACCTGGGTTACCACAGTGGCCCTGCGGCCAGCGATGACGCCAGTCGCCAGGTGATTGTCGAGGAAGGCGCCGCGCTGTTTCACCAGGCCGGTATCGATTCCCAGGCCATGGCCAATGTGCATCAGGCCCGCTGGCATAAACTGGTGTGGAATGTGCCATACAACGGTCTCTCGGTAGTGTTCGGCACCGGCACCACGGCGATGATGGCGGATGAATCCAGCCGCGAACTGATCCAGGCGCTGATGGCTGAAGTGGTGCAGGGCGCCCACGCCTGCGGGCATGAAATTCCCGCCAGCTACGCCGGGCAAATGTTCACCATGACCGAAAGCATGGATGACTACCTGCCCAGCATGTATCACGATTACACCCACAAGCGCCCGCTGGAGCTGGCGGCGATTTATGCGCGCCCCTTGGCGGCGGCGAAGGCGGCCGGTTGCGAATTGCCACGAATGCAGGCGCTCTACCAGGCCTTGAGTTTTATGGACCGGCATAACCGCTGATTGGAGGGGGACACCATGGCAAAGGGATTGGGCGACAAACTGGTGCTGGCGATTTCCTCGCGAGCGCTGTTCGACCTGAGCGAAAGCCACAAGGTCTACCTGGCCCAAGGCGTCGAGGCGTACCGCAAGTACCAGATCGACCACGAGGAGGAAATCCTCGAGCCCGGTGACGCCTTCCCGCTGGTCAAGAAACTCCTGAGCCTCAACGCCAGCCTCGGGCGTGCCCGGGTCGAGGTGGTGCTGGTGTCGCGTAACAGTGCCGACACGGGCTTGCGCGTATTCAATTCGATCCAGCATTACGGCTTGGATATTTCCCGCGCCGCGTTCGTCGGTGGGCGTAGTCCTTATCCTTATCTGGCAGCGTTTGGCTGCCATCTGTTCCTGTCCACCCATGCCGAGGACGTGCGCAGCGCCCTGGATGCCGGGTTTGCCGCGGCCACCATTTTGTCGGGCGGGGCACGTCGGGCGTCCAGCGCCGAATTGCGCATCGCCTTTGACGGCGATGCGGTGCTGTTTTCCGACGAGTCCGAGCGTATCTACCAGTCGGGAGGGCTTGAGGCCTTCCAGGCCAGTGAGCGGGAGTCGGCACGCGAGCCGTTGCGCGGTGGCCCGTTCAAGGGCTTCCTCGCGGCGCTCAACCTGTTGCAGCGTGAGTTCCCCGACGAGTCCTGCCCGATCCGCACCGCGCTGGTGACCGCGCGTTCGGCGCCGTCCCACGAGCGGGTGATTCGCACGCTGCGTGAATGGGATATCCGCCTCGACGAGTCGTTGTTTCTCGGTGGCCTGGAAAAGTCGGCATTCCTTGAAGCCTTCGCCGCCGATGTGTTTTTCGATGATCAGGAAGGGCATTGCGAGAAGGCGCGGGAGTTCGTGGCCACCGGGCACGTCCCCCATGGCATCAGTAACGAGTTGAAAATTCAGACCGAGGGCTGAGCAGTGCCAAAGGCGCTGCTAAGCTGAATCAATCTCCGCCATCCTGGCTGTCCAGGAGGTTCTATGATTCGTTCGATGCTGTACGCCACTGACTTGGGCCTGTATGCACCGTATGTGATGCAACATGCCCTGGCGCTGGCGCGGACGTTCAAGGCTGATCTGTATGTGATTCACGTGGTCGAGCCCATCGGGCTGTTCGCCGAATCGGTGTTGCAGAGCTACCTTGATGAGAAGGCCTTGAGCGAATGGCAGAGCCAGGGCCTGACGACGGTGATGGCAACCATCGAGCAACGGGTGCTCGACAGTTTTCGCGAGGAGCTGGGGGACGGGGAGCAGGATCTCAAGTTGATCCGTTCGGTGCGGGTGATCCAGGGCGACCCCTGTGAAGTGATTCTCGACCAGTCGCAGAAACTCTCTGTGGATTTGTTGATCGTAGGTAGTCACAGTCAGGCGGTCGGGGTGGCGACGCCCCTGGGGAGAACCGCTGCACGGGTGTTGCAACTGTCTCAGGTGCCGGTTTACCTGGTGCCGCTGTTGCAGCGTCGTCGCAGTGATGACCTGTGATGGGTAAAAACGATAAAAAGTTCTAGATTTCTATGTCTAACCTTTAATATAGTTATATACCGTCGCTGATACCCGTGGCGTCTATCCGCTTTGAGGGACACATATGAAGCTTCAACAACTGCGCTACATCTGGGAAGTGGCGCACCACGACCTCAACGTTTCCGCTACCGCTCAAAGCCTTTACACCTCGCAACCCGGTATCAGCAAGCAGATCCGCCTGCTCGAAGACGAGCTGGGCGTTGAAGTGTTCGCGCGCAGCGGTAAACACCTGACCCGTGTCACCCCGGCCGGTGAGCGCATCATCACCACCGCCGGCGAGATCCTGCGCAAGGTCGAAAGCATCAAGCAGATCGCCCAGGAATTCTCCAACGAGAAAAAGGGCACCCTGTCGATCGCCACCACCCACACCCAGGCACGTTATGCGTTGCCGCCGGTGATCAGCAGTTTCATCAAGCAATACCCGGACGTAGCGTTGCACATGCACCAGGGTTCACCAATGCAGATCGCCGAGATGGCCGCCGACGGCACCGTCGATTTCGCGATTGCCACCGAAGCCCTGGAATTGTTCGGCGACCTGGTGATGATGCCCTGCTACCGCTGGAACCGCTGCGTCGTGGTCCCGCAGGGTCACCCATTGGCCAAGCTGTCGAAGCTGACACTGGAAGCCCTGGCTGAATACCCGATTGTGACTTACGTATTTGGTTTCACCGGCCGTTCGAAGTTGGACGAAGCCTTCAGTCATCGCGGCCTGACGCCAAAAGTGGTGTTCACCGCCGCCGACGCCGACGTGATCAAAACCTACGTACGCCTGGGCCTGGGCGTCGGCATCGTCGCCAAGATGGCGGTCGACACCAAGCTCGACAGCGACCTGGTGGTGCTTGATGCCAGCGAGCTGTTTGAGTCCAGCGTGACCAAGATCGGTTTCCGGCGTGGCACCTTCCTGCGCGGCTTCATGTGCGACTTCATCGAGAAGTTCGCCCCGCACCTGACGCGTGAAGTGATGGCCAAAGCCATCCAGTGCCACAACAAGCAGGAACTGGAAGAACTGTTCGACGGCGTTGAACTACCGGTTCACTGATTGGTTTACTTTACCTCGGTAACAGCAAACTGTTGCCGAGCGCCTCCCACCAGAATCTCTACCTCATCCCCTTCGAACTTGCCCAGCAGGCTTTTGCCCAGGGGCGAGCGCGGAGTGATGACGGTCACCGGTTGCCCCACCACATCGACCTTCAAACCTGCACCGTCCGGCGCCAGGAATAGCCACTGCTGGCGATCGTTTTCATCCACCAGTCCCAGCAATGCGCCCACCTCGATACCGCGCTGCTCGTCGTAGGCGCGCAGCTGCATGTTCTGGCAGAGCGCCAGCGCCTGCTTGATTTCCTCGACGCGCCGGGCCTGGCCGGCAGCCAGGTAGGACGCCTCCAGGCCCAGGGTGTCGTACTTGTTTTCGGCGATGTTTTCTTCGTGGGTTGCGGTTTCGTAAGCGGTTTGCGCGGCGCGCTGGGCGATATCGAGGTCGACCGCAAGCTTATCCAGGACCAATTGGTGAACGGCGTGCTTATTCATGGGCGGCTTTTTGTGATCAATCGCAAAATTGCAGGACATTCGCCCGGCTCTTGTCGTTGGGGGCGTTCTGGTCCTGTTGCAGCCAGAACTGGCATTTGGGGTTGGACAGGTTGCGCGGGTTATTGCGGGCCTGGTCCAGGGTCTGCTGTTGCTCCTGCTTGCGCAGGTTCTCTTGATACTGCTCAAACATGCGGTTCGGCGGTTCCGGTGCAACCGCCGCCGGTGTGCCCAACTGCTGCACCACCCGGGCCACGGGCGCCACGGTTTGTTCGGGCAAATAGCGGGAGGCCAGCCACACGCTCAACACAATGGCGATAAACCCCAGCCACAGGCCAAAAGCCACGGCGATACTGAGTTTGAACAGCGAGAACGGTGCGCTGGTGGCCATTATGAACATCCCCTTAAATGAACAACGTAGCGACGTAGCGACGTAGCGACGTAGCAGCTGTCGAGCCCTGGCGAGGCTGCGTAGCGGTGTTCCAGCCAAAGTAAATCGTCAGATTCACCACCGTCACGCAGCCTCGCCGAGGCTCGACAGCTGCTACGGGGCAGGATGGCGCCGATTGTCCCACAGCCGCGTGCAGAATAATCGCGATCAAGCCTTCGCAATCGAGGCATTTATACGGACAATCGAGCCTTTGAGCGTAGGAGCCCGGAATGAAAGCCCGCTGGGATATTTTTTGCAGCGTCGTCGATAACTACGGCGACATCGGCGTGACCTGGCGCCTGGCCCGGCAATTGGTGGCCGAACAAGGTTGCGCGGTGCGCCTGTGGGTCGATGACCTGCGGGCGTTCGAACGCATGTGCCCCGAGATCGATGTGCAGCTGCCCCAGCAGTGGCAAGAGGGCGTTGACGTGCGCCACTGGCCTCGCGATTGGCCGGCGACCGACGCGGCAGACGTGGTGATTGCTGCGTTCGCCTGCCAACTGCCGCCGGACTATATGGAAGCGATGGCCGCGCGCGAACGCACGCCGCTGTGGATGAACCTGGATTACCTGAGCGCCGAGGACTGGGTGGTCGGGTGCCACGGCCTGCCATCGGTGAAATTCAAGGGCGTGCAAAAGTACTTCTTCTTTCCTGGATTCCGTCCCGGTACCGGCGGCTTGCTGCGCGAGGACGGGCTGTTGGAACAGCGCGATGCCTTCCAGCAAGACGCCAGCGCCCGGCAACACTTTTTGCAGGCGCTTGGGGTTTTACCTGCCTCCGGCGCGCGGATGATGTCGTTGTTTGCCTATGAAAACACCGGTTTGGCCAGTTGGCTCGACGTGCTGGCGGCCGATGGGCGCGCCACTCACCTGCTGGTGCCGGAAGGGCGAATCCTCGGTGACGTGCAGCGTTGGCTGGGTGTCGAGTCGTTAAGTGTGGGCGATGTGCACCGGCGCGATGTCTTGACCGTACAAGTGCTGCCGTTCGTGCGCCAGGAGCAATACGACCGCCTGTTGTGGTGCTGCGACTTCAACGCGGTGCGCGGCGAAGACTCGTTTGTGCGGGCGCAATGGGCAGGGCGGCCGCTGTTGTGGCACATCTATCGCCAGGACGAAGACATTCACCTGGACAAGCTGGACGCCTTCCTCGAGCTGTACACCGAAGGCTTGTCGCCGGCCGCGAAAGCCGCGTTGGTCACCCTTTGGCAAGCCTGGAATGCTGATGGCGATATGGCACAAAGTTGGAAAATGCTGCTTGAACACTGGCCGGAAGTGACCGCGAACGCCGAAAAATGGGCTCTGGAACAAGGCTCGCGGCCCGATCTTGCGACGGCGCTGGTACAGTTTTATGTAAATTGGATATGATACGCGACCTTGATTTTTGTAAATCCCATCCAAATTTCGGATATTCGCAATGAAAACTGGTAAAGAACTGAAACCCGGTACAGTGATCCGTCTCGAAAACGACCCTTGGCTGGTTCAGAAAGCTGAGTTCACCAAGTCTGGTCGTAACAGCGCAATCATGAAGACCAAGCTGAAGAACCTGCTGACCGGTTACAAGACCGAGATCGTCTACAGCGCCGACGACAAACTGGACGACGTGATCCTCGACCGCAAAGAAGCGACCCTGTCCTTCATCAGCGGCGACACTTACACGTTCATGGACACCACCGACTACACCATGTACGAGCTGAACGCCGAAGACATCGAAGCTGTTCTGCCGTTCGTGGAAGAAGGCATGACCGACGTTTGCGAAGCTATCTTCTTCGAAGAGCGTCTGGTATCCGTAGAGCTGCCGACCACCATCGTGCGTACGGTTGACTACACCGAAGGCTCCGCTCGCGGTGACACTTCGGGCAAGGTGATGAAGCCTGCCAAACTGAAGAACGGTACCGAACTGCAAGTTGCAGATTTCATCGAAATCGGTGACGACATCGAGATCGACACCCGTGAAGGTGGTTCGTACAAAGGTCGCGCCAAGAAGTAATTCTTGCCTTCCGGTACGACAAGAAAAAGCCCGACCATGAGTCGGGCTTTTTTGTGGGCGCTTTTTACTTCAAGTGTTGCTTCAGTTCTTCGGATGCCTGCAGCAGTGCCGAGCGTACTTCCGGTACCTGGCTGACCACGTTGAGCAGGCCGTAGTCGTGGATCATGCCGTTGTAGCGCACGGTGGTCACCGGCACGCTGGCTTCATCCAGTTTGCGGGCATACGCCTCGCCTTCGTCACGCAACACATCGGAGCCTGCGGTCTGGATCAGCGCAGGTGGCAAACCCTTCAGTTGGGCGGTGGTAGCTCGTAGCGGCGAGGCGTAGATCTCGGCACGCTGGCTGGCATCGGGGGCGTATTCGTCCCAGAACCACTTCATCATGTTCCGGGTGAGGAAGTGCCCTTCGGCAAACTGGTTGTAGGAACCCGTGTCGAAGTTGGCGTCAGTCACCGGCCACAGCAGCAGTTGGAACTTGATCGCCGGGGTGCCCTTGTCCTTGGCCATCAAGCTGACCACGGCCGCCATGTTGCCGCCGACACTGCTGCCGGCAACGGCCAGGCGCTTGCTATCAACGTTGATCTCTTTGCCGTGTTCGGCCACCCATTTGGTCGCGCCGTAGGCTTGGTTGATCGCCACCGGATAGTGCGCTTCAGGGGAAGGCGTGTAGTTGACGAACACCGCTACGGCCCCCGAGCCAACCACCAGGTCTCGCACCAGGCGTTCATGGGTCGGGTAATCCCCCAGCACCCAACCACCACCGTGGAAGAACATGAACACAGGCAAGGTGCCCTTGACCCCGGCCGGGCGAACAATCGTCAAGTCCAGTGGCTTGCCGTCGACCTGAATGGTTTTCTGGCTGACGTCGGCCTTGGGCAGGGTCAACTTGACGCCGGCCTGGGCGCCGGTCAACACCGCACGGGCTTCCTTCGGTGTCAGTTGTTCAATCGGCTTGCCGGTACCGGCGTTCAGCACATCCAGAAAAGCCTGGGTGGTGTGCTCGACATCGCCGGAGGCGGCGAAGGCATTGGTGATGGACAGGGCGAGCAGGGTGCCGGTGAGTACTTTGCCAAATGTGTTCATGTTCTTCTCCAAAAAAAACGAGTGGGTTAGACGGTTACGTGCAGACGCACATCGACGTTGCCACGGGTGGCGTTGGAGTACGGGCAGACCTGGTGGGCCGCGTCGACCAGGCTTTGGGCATCGTCCTGGGCCAGGCCGGGCAGGCTGACGTGCAGGTCGATATCCAGGCCGAAACCGCCGGGGATTTGACCGATGCCGACGTGGGCAGTGATCGAAGCGTCATCCGGGATTTTGCGTTTGGTCTGGCTGGCAACGAATTTCAGGGCGCCGATGAAGCAGGCCGAATAACCGGCAGCGAACAGTTGCTCAGGATTGGTGGCCTGGCCGCCCGCGCCGCCCAGCTCTTTGGGCGTAGAGAGTTTTACATCGAGGATGTTATCGCTCGAAACAGCGCGACCATCACGGCCGCCGGTGGCGGTAGCTACTGCGGTGTAGAGAGTTTGCATGGTGATTTCCTCGTCAATTTCGCGCTAATTATTTGCGCGCTAAGTAAGTGGCGAGATGAGTGTATCGCGCTAATAGTTAGTGCGCAAGATAAATTTACAAAAAAATCCGCGTGTGAGGGTTGGGCCCTCTGGCACGCGGATCTTGGTTACACGCTACGCTGCAAATTCCCTCGCAGCGCCAGTAACTCCCCCTGCAGCTTGCGCAGTTGTTCGATGTCCAGCCCGCTGGCGCCCAGGATGCACTGCGGAATGTCCATCGCCTTGTCCCGCAGCGCGCGGCCGGCATTGGTCAACTCAACTACTACCACGCGCTCGTCTTCTCGGCTGCGGGTGCGACTGAGCATGCCTTCGGCCTCCAGGCGCTTGAGCAGCGGCGTCAGGGAGCCGGGGTCCGTCAGCAGGCGGTTGCTGATTTCACCTACGGTCAAGCCGTCTTCTTCCCACAGCACCATCATGGCCAGGTACTGCGGGTAGGTCAGGCCGAGCGTTTGCAGCAGGGGTTTGTAGACTTTGGTCATCAACAACGAGGTGGAATGCAGGGCAAAGCACAGCTGGTTGTCGAGCAACAGGGATTCGCAGGGTTCGAGGGGCTTGGTCATGGCAGTGCCTTAAAACGTGTCTGGTTTTGAATCTAGCGGGCAAATCTTTAACGCGCCAGATAATTTTGTCTGTGTGGTCAGCCAAAGGAGCTTTGCAGCGCCAGATCCCAAGGCGCTGCCGGGCTGAAGCGGGCCTTGAGGTATTCCAGCAATAAGCGGCTGCGGGCGTTGGCATGCTGTTCCAGGCGCAGGGCATAGATGCCGGCGGTTTCCGGGTTGGGCAGGCCGTTCTCGCAGAACAGTGGCACCAATTCGCCGCGTACCAGGTACTCGCTGGCGAGCCAAGTGGGCAGGTGTGCGATGCCCAGCCCGGCCAGGGCGCCTGATAGCAGGGCTTCGGCATTGTTGGCGCTCATGCGAATGCGCTGTGGGCGGTAGGTGGCTTTGCGCCCGTCTAGTTCAAAACGCCAGGCGAACATCGGCGCCAAGCCTTCCCAGTCCAGGCCATCGTGTTCGTTCAACTGGCTGGGATGGGTGGGGGTGCCGCGACTTTTCAGGTAGGCCGGGCTGGCGCAGGCGATGCGCACGATACTGGCCAGGGGCGTGGCAATCAGCCGGGTGTCGACGATATGCCCGGCGCGCAGCACCAGGTCGACTTTGCCCAAATGCTCGCCCTGCATGTCGACGAAGCTGTCGATCAGGTGCAGGTGCACGTCAAGACCCGGGTAAACGTTAAGAAAGTCGGCAATGGCAGGCGCCAAATGCCGTCGACCAAAGGCCGCCGGCGCGTCCACCCGGATCAACCCTTCAGGTGCGTGGCTCAACGACACCGCTTCGGCGCGTGCCAGTTGCAGCTCGCTGACAATTCGGCGGGCGCGCTCGGCAAACGCCAGGCCGGCCGGGGTTGGCACCACCGCATGGGTGCTGCGTTGAAATAGCCGGCTGCCTACCGAGCTTTCCAGGCTGTCGATGCGCCGCGCCACAGCCGAGGGCGTGAGCGGATGGCGGCGTGCGGCGGCGGAAAAGCTGCCGGCCTGCAGCACATCCAGAAACAGGCTCAGTTGATCGGTCAGGGTGTTGGGGTTCATAGGCGGCTGCTTATGCGAGATTGGCACAGCCATTGTGCGTTGCTGTGCGTTTCCGCGCTACACCGGACTGCGTAGCATGCAAGGCCTGGGATTGGCGGGAGAGCAGTGGTGGCAGATTTAGCGTTGTATTTGGTGATGGGCGTGGCGTTGGGCACCGTCGGCGGCTTGTTCGGCATTGGCGGTGGGCTTATCGCGATTCCGGTATTGGGCGTGTTTTTCGGCCTGGACCAGCAGATCGCCCAGGGCACGGCCCTGGTAATGGTGGTGCCCAATGTGATGCTCGCGTTGTGGCGTTATCACCAGCGCAACCGGATTGAACTGCGTCATGCATTGCCGCTGGGCGTGATGGGCTTTTCCTTCGCCTGGCTGGGCTCGATCTGGGCGGTGGGGATTGATGCAGATGTGATGCGCGTGGGTTTTATCGCGTTTCTGCTGGTGCTGGCGTCCTACAACCTTTTGCGAATGTTTACCCATAACGCGCCGCCTTCGGCGCAGATGCGTTATTCCTGGCCGTGGCTGGGGGTGTTGGGCGCGGCTTCCGGGTCGATGGGCGGCTTATTCGGGGTAGGCGGTGCGGTAGTGGCCACCCCGGTGCTGACCAGCATCTTTGGCACCAGCCAGGTGGTTGCCCAAGGGCTGTCGCTGGCCCTGGCGCTGCCGAGCACCAGCGTGACCCTGGTGACTTACGCCTGGCACCATGAAGTGGACTGGATGATCGGCATGCCCTTGGCCGTTGGTGGCCTGCTCAGTATCAGTTGGGGCGTAAAAGTCGCCCATGCCATGCCGGAGCGTATGTTGCGCGGGCTGTTCTGCGGGTTCCTGGCGATTTGCGCGGTGATGCTGACCTTTAAAGTTTGAAGCCTTCGAGGATGTACTCCGCCAGGCATTCGGTGATCGGTGAGGTCATTGCCGTGTTGCGCAGCAAGCGCAGGTTCATCGACGGCAGCGGCGGGAGCCCTTCTGCCGAGCCCAGTATGCGCAGGTCTTCGGTTACCAGGCTTTCCATGCTGGCCATCACCGCCAACCCGGCACCAACCACCGCCTGAATCGCCGCGCCGTTGGAGCTGTGGTACGCCAGGCGGTAGTCAAGTCCGGCCGCATCCAGCGCACCGCGGGTCCACTGGGTGCAAAAACTGTCGACGCCGGAAATCGCCAGGGGCAGCGTCTCGTGTTCATTCACGCAAAAGCAGGGTGCCGCTGCCCACACCAAGCGTTCAGTGCGCAACAACTCGCCGATTTCGTAGCCTGGTTCGCGGCTGATTACGGTCAGGGCGAGGTCCCGGCGCTGCATCAACACCACTGACGACTCGCAGTGCATTTCAATCTGGATCAGCGGGTATGCCTTGGAAAAGCGCTTGAGGATGCCCGGCAGAAAACGCATCACGTAATCGTCTGGGGTGCCGATGCGCACCAGCCCCACCATATGCGGCTCGCGCAGGGTGTTGAACACCTCGCTGTGCAGCTTCAGGATCCTGCGGGCATAGCCCAACAGCACTTGGCCTTCGGGCGTCAACCGCACCTGGCGGCCATCGCGCTCGAACAGCTTGCGCTGCAACACGTCTTCTTCGAGGCGTTTCATTTGCATGCTCACCGCCGACTGGGTGCGGTTGACCTGCTCGCCGGCACGGGTAAAACCACCCTGGTCGGCGATGGCGACGAAGGTGCGCAGCACTTCAGTGTCGATACTCGGGTAGCTGGACAATCGATCAATCTCCGAGATGTATGGCATAAGAAACATTCGTTGGATTGATCATAGCCCCAGGTACAGACTTCAGTCATCCCCACTGGAGGGCAAGATGATGAAAGGTCAAAGAGGCTTTGTACTGATGGCGACGCGGCCGTTTTCCGGGCTGTTTCAATGGGGTTTCCGTTGGCTTGCCATGCACCGTGAACGGCAACTGTTGATGAGCATGAGCGATGAGGCGCTCAAAGACATCGGGCTCAACCGTGGCGATGTCGAGCAGGAAGCCCGCCTGCATTTTTGGGAAGACCCGCTGCGAAAATGACTCGGGATGCAGTAGGGTGGTTCGCGAGCACACAAGGAGATGCACATGCCCGCACAATTGTCCTTTTCCCTCAAGCAGGCGCGACGCCTGGCGCTGGCGGCCCAGGGTTTTTCCGGGCGCCAGCCGCCTGCGTTGATCAAGGCCGCACAGGTCAATCGCCTGGTTGAGCGTTTGGGTGTGTTGCAGATTGATTCGGTAAATGCGGTGGTGCGCTCGCACTACCTGCCGCTGTTTTCCCGCCTGGGTAATTACTCCCCGTTGATTCTTGAACAGGCTGCCTGGAGCTCGGGCCGGCGGCGGTCGCTGTTCGAGTATTGGGGGCACGAGGCTTCGTTGCTGCCGATGGCGCTGTACCCATTGATGCGCTGGCGCATGGAGCGGGCGGCTCAGGGGCAGGGCATCTATCAGCAAATGGCGCGGTTTGGTCGCGAGCAGCAGGCTACCATCGCGCGGGTGCTGGGCATCGTCGAGCAACAGGGCGCCGTGGGCGCGGGCAGTTTGTCGACCCGCGAGGAGCGCGCCGGCCCGTGGTGGGATTGGAGTGATGAAAAGCATGCGCTGGAATGGTTGTTCGCCGCAGGCTTGGTGACCGTCGCCGGGCGGCGCGGTTTTGAGCGGTTGTATGACTTGCCGGAGCGGGTGATCCCGGCTGACATTCTGCAGCAAACACCTTTGCGCGAGGCCGAGGCGCAACGCGGCTTGCTGTTGCACAGCGCCACGGCGTTGGGGGTGGGCACCGAAAAAGACCTGCGCGATTACTTTCGCCTGGACCCGGCCGACAGCCGGGCGCGCCTGGCGGAGTTGGTCGAGGACGGGCAATTGATAGCGTGCGAAGTGCAGGGCTGGAAGCAGCCGGCTTATTGCCTGCCCGAGCCGAAAATCCCGCGCAAGGTGCCGGCCAGTGCGTTGTTATCGCCTTTTGATTCACTGATCTGGGAGCGCAGCCGTACCGAGCGGTTGTTCGATTTCCGCTACCGTCTGGAGATCTACACGCCCCAGCACAAGCGGGTGTACGGCTATTACGTACTGCCGTTCCTGCACAATGAGCGGATCGCGGCGCGGGTGGATTTACGCGCGGAGCGGGCGGCAGGGCGGCTGGCGGTGCATGCAGTTCACGAGGAAGAGCCGGGGCTGGACGAGGAGGGTATGCGGGCGCTGGCCCTGAATCTGCGGCAGATGGCCGACTGGCTCGGGCTTGAGCAGATACAGCTCAATTGCCAGCGGGCCAGTGCGGCGCGGTTGCGGGTGGCGCTCTTAGCGCTTGACCTGTTTTAGCGTCTCGGCAATCAGGAACGCCAATTCCAGCGACTGATCGGCATTCATCCGTGGGTCACAGTGGGTGTGGTAGCGGTCCGACAGGCCATCCTCGGTAATCGGCCGTGCGCCGCCGATGCACTCGGTGACGTTCTGCCCGGTCATCTCGATATGAATCCCGCCGGCGTAAGTGCCTTCGGCTTCATGCACCTGGAAGAATTCCTTCACCTCGCTGAGGATCTGCGCGAAGTCCCGGGTTTTGTAGCCGCTGCTGGCCTTGATGGTGTTGCCGTGCATCGGGTCGGAACTCCACAGCACCTGCTTGCCTTCACGCTGTACCGCGCGAATCAGGTTCGGCAGATGGTCGCCAACCTTGTTCGCACCCATGCGCGCAATCAGGTTCAGGCGGCCGGGGTCGTTGTCCGGGTTGAGGATATCGATCAGGCGGATCAGGTCGTCGGGGTTCATGCTTGGGCCAACCTTGACCCCGATCGGGTTGTTGACCCCGCGCAGGAATTCGACGTGGGCACCGTCCAGCTGGCGGGTGCGATCACCGATCCACAGCATGTGCGCCGAGCAGTCGTAGTAGTCGTTGGTCAGGCTGTCGCGGCGTACGAACGCTTGTTCGTAGTTGAGCAGCAGCGCCTCGTGAGCGGTGAAAAAGCTGGTCTCGCGCAATTGCGGCGAGCTGTCCATGCCGCAGGCGCGCATGAAGGCCAGGGTTTCATCGATACGGTCAGCCAACTGGCTGTATTTCTCGGCCAGGGCCGAGTTGGCGATAAAGTCCAGGTTCCACTTGTGCACCTGGTGCAGGTCGGCAAAACCGCCCTGGGCAAATGCCCGCAGCAGGTTCAGTGTGGCGGTGGACTGGTGGTAGGACTGCAGCAGGCGGTCGGGGTCGGGCACGCGGCTTTTTTCATCGAAGCCAATGCCGTTGACGATATCTCCGCGGTAGGCGGGCAGGGTGATGCCGTCGATGGTTTCATCGTTGGACGAGCGCGGCTTGGCGAACTGGCCGGCCATGCGGCCGACCTTGACCACCGGGCAACCGGCGGCGAAGGTCATCACGATCGCCATCTGCAGCAGCACCTTGAAGGTGTCGCGGATTTTTGCCGCCGAAAACTCGGCAAAACTCTCGGCGCAATCACCGCCTTGCAACAGGAAGGCGCGACCCTGGGTGACCTCGGCAAACTGACGGCGCAACTCACGGGCTTCACCGGCAAACACCAGTGGCGGGTAACTCGCCAGGTTTTGCTCGACCTGTGACAAATGTGCAGCGTCGGGGTACTGGGGTTGTTGCTGGATCGGCAGGGCGCGCCAGCTGTCGGGGCTCCAGGGTTGGCTCATCATGAACTCGAGTGATTTGCGGTCGGGGCGCCATGTTATCAGCAATTAGTACGTGACCTGCTGCCGCCGGTTCGCCCACAATCTCGCTTTTCCCGTTGGCACGCCGTTAGGAGTTGCAATGTCTGAGGAGCGCGTCGAGCGCCTGCTGGCCGAGGTCCATGATGACTTCGGCATGATCCGCGTGCTGGAAGTGGCTGATTATCGCTTTCTCGAATTTGGCGATGCCATTGAGCAGAGTTGTGTGTTTACGGCTGACCCGAGTTGGCTGGAGTACGACTATACCCGGGCGATGCTGATTGGGGCGTTGTGCCATGATCAGCCGGAGAGTGCGTTGTTTCTTGGGTTGGGGGCTGGGACGTTGACCCAGGCTTGCCTGAAGTTTCTGCCTCTGGAAGACGTTGAGGCCATCGAGCTGCGGCCTGATGTGCCGCGCCTGGCTATCGAGTTTTTGGGGTTGGATGATGATCCTCGGCTGTATATCCGTGTCGGGGATGCGCTGGAGTTGCTGCCCACTGCTGAGTCGGCGGATTTGATTTTTGTTGATTTGTATACCGATGTGGGGCCGGGGGTTGGGCATTTGGCCTGGAAGTTCCTGGAGAACTGCCAGAAGAAGCTGAATCCTGGGGGGTGGCTGGTGATTAATCAGTGGGCTACGGATGATGGTAAACCGCTGGGGGCGGCGTTGTTGCGTGGGTTGTATCATCGGCACTACTGGGAGTTGCCGGTGAAGGAGGGGAATGTGATTCTTTTGGTGCCGGCGGATTTGGACCAGGCTTTGGATATGCCTGCGTTGTCTGCACGGGCTGAGGGGTTGGCGCCGCGGCTGGGGTATTCGCTGCAGGCGTTGATCAAGGCGATTCGGGCTGCTACTTAGGTTTTTGGAGGGTGTGTTTATCCGTTATTGGGGTAACGGCGGCTTATGGTTCCGCTCTTACAGCGGGTCACTTTTGAAAAGCGCAAAAGTAACCAAAACGCTCTGCCCCGCCTGTCGGCACCTCGCCTAGGCTCGGTGTGCCCTCACTCCGGAATTGCTCCGCGGGCCGCCGCGACGGCCCGTCCCTGGCCCGTCGCGGCTAAACCGGCGTCCTGCCGGTTTACCCGCTCCTCAATCCCTGCGTTCGGCCTCGGGCTGAATGGGGCAGTCAGATCAAGATCACAAGCAAGATCAAGTGCACGGCGGCCTGAAAGCCGACCTGAGTGTTAAAAGCCAGGGCAAAAGCTGTAGGAGCTGGCTTGCCGGCGATGCAGGCGACTCGGTTTTTCAGATACACCGCGGCGATGCCATCGCAGGCAAGCCAGCTCCTACATTGGAACCGTGCCCGCTTTAGCTTTTGATCTGGCTTTTAACACTCAAGCCGGCCTGTAGGCCGCTGTGTTCTTGATCTGCTTGTGATCTTGATCTTAGGCGCCCCGTCAACCACGCTGGCCGAACGCAGGTATTACGGAGCGGGTAAACCGGCAGGACGCCGGTTTAGCCGCGACGGGCCAGGGACGGGCCGTCGCGGCGGCCCGCGGAGTAATGCCGGAGTGAGGGCACACCGAGCCCAAGCGAGGTGCCGAGTGGTGGGGCAAGAGCCTTTTGGTTACTTTTGGGCTCCTTTCAAAAGTGACCCGCCGTAAGGGCGGAACCCATACAAGCCATCACCCAAATAACGGATATGTACCCGCCCTCAAGCCCCCCATCAACAGCCTTTAAACACCCCGGGCCGCTTCTCGACCATCGCCCGTACACCCTCCTTGGCATCTTCACTGTTCAGCAGTTTCTCCACCAACACAGGCAACCCGGCCGCCGCCGCTGTCTCGCCCTCCATCCGCGCCTGGCGTGCTGACATCAGCGTGGCCTGCACCCCCAACGGCGCCTGCTGCGCAATGCGGTTTGCCAAGGCCACCGCCCGAGGCAGCAAATCCTCGCTGGCCATCACCTCCTGCACCAACCCCAACCGCAGCGCCTCATGGGCATCAAACTCATCCCCAGTGAGCAACCAGCGCATGGCATTCCCCCACCCGGCAATCTGATGAAAACGCAACGTCGCGCCCCCAAAAGGAAAGATCCCACGCTGCACTTCCATCTGCGCAAAACGAGTATTACTGGCACACAGATTGATATCCGCCGCCAGCATCAGCTCGATACCAATCGTCAGGCAGTACCCCTGGGCCGCAACGATCACCGGTTTACTCACCCGGGGCCCGGCGAAAACACCCCACGGATCACAGCCACCCAACGGCGGCTGCCAGCCCTGCGCCATGGTTGGCCCCACATTGGCCAGGTCCAGCCCTGCGGTAAAATGATCGCCATGCCCGAAGACAATGGCCACCCGCGCCTCTTCATTGCGATCAAATTCGCCATACGCCAGGCTCAACTCATTGAGCAACTCGAGGTCGAACGCATTGCGCTTGGCCACGCGATCCAGGCCCAGCAACAGGATATGGCCCTGCTGTTCACGGCTGACGCGGCTGCTGGTGGCTTGGTTCATGGGGTGTGCCCTCGGGCGCAAAATGAGGTTTCGGACCGAAGGGCCCGCTGTAAAGGGTGAACCGTTTAAGCGTCATGACCAACAGGGCCGGGCCTTTGAAAAATAGACCCTGCTGCCTGGATGCGCAAAGCCTTTGACGCAGAGCAGTTCCCCTGTGGTTTTCGATAAAAAAAGCTCCCTTTTTCAGCGATTTCCGGTATAGTGCGCGCCGGCCTTTAACCGGGCCGCGTTTAGGTAGCGCAATTCCCCGAAGTCAGCTTCGGCTGCTCGTCCGCACAGCGGACTCTTCCTTGACGAATCTTTTTCATTCATTCGTTTTCGCAAATCCCCGCCGACAAAGCAGCCAGGGCGACTCTTGAGTCTCAACACGGCATGCGCAGCTTTGGAGCATGGGTCTTTGCGGATGCACTTAGAGGCAGACCCATGACCCAGGAAACCGGCGGCTTCGCCGCTTTTAATCTTAACCCGAATATTCTTGCTGCCGTCATCGCGACTGGCTACGAAGAACCTTCGGCTATTCAGCAGCAATCGATCCCGATCATCATGGCCGGCCAAGACATGATTGGCCAAGCGCAAACCGGTACCGGTAAAACCGCCGCGTTCGCCCTGCCAATCCTGCACTGTATCGATCCTGCCAAGCGCGAGCCGCAAGCCCTGATCCTGGCGCCAACCCGTGAGTTGGCGCTGCAAGTAGCAACCGCTTTCGAAACCTACGCCAAGCAAATGCCGGGCGTTACCGTTGTGGCCGTTTACGGCGGCGCGCCTATGGGCCCACAACTGAAAGCAATCCGTAACGGCGCACAGATCGTTGTCGCCACTCCGGGCCGTCTGTGCGACCACCTGCGTCGCGACGAAAAAGTGCTGTCGACCGTGAACCACCTGGTTCTGGACGAAGCTGACGAAATGCTCAAGCTGGGCTTCATGGACGACCTGGAAGTCATCTTCAAGGCGCTGCCAGCAACCCGTCAGACCGTACTGTTCTCGGCTACCCTGCCACAGTCGATCCGTGCCATTGCCGAACGCCATCTGCGCGATCCGCAACACGTGAAGATCCAGACCAAGACTCAGACCGTTACCGCGATCGAACAGGCTCACCTGTTGGTTCACGCTGACCAGAAGACCTCGGCTGTATTGAGCCTGCTGGAAGTCGAAGACTTCGACGCCCTGATCATGTTCGTGCGCACCAAGCAAGCGACCCTGGACCTGGCCAGTGCCCTGGAAGCCAAAGGCTACAAAGCCGCTGCGCTGAACGGTGACATTGCCCAGAACCAACGTGAGCGCGTGATCGACTCCCTCAAGGATGGCCGTCTGGACATCGTTGTGGCGACCGACGTTGCTGCCCGTGGCCTCGACGTTCCACGTATCACCCACGTGTTCAACGTGGACATGCCTTACGATCCAGAGTCCTACGTTCACCGTATCGGCCGTACCGGCCGTGCCGGTCGCGAAGGTCGTGCACTGCTGCTGGTGACTCCACGTGAGCGCCGCATGCTGCAAGTGATCGAGCGTGTAACCGGTCAGAAAGTTGCCGAAGTCCGCCTGCCGGATGCCCAGGCTGTTCTCGATGCCCGCATCAAGAAACTGACCAACAGCCTGTCGCCGCTGGTGGCTGACGCTGAATCGACCCACGGTGATCTGCTGGACCGCCTGACTGCCGATATCGGTTGCACCCCGCGTGCCCTGGCTGCTGCCCTGCTGCGTAAGGCTACCAATGGTCAAGCCCTGACCCTGGCGGCGATCGAGAAAGAACGTCCACTGGTGCCGAACAACGCTCCGCGCGGTGATCGTCCAGAACGTACTGGCGACCGTCCAGACCGTGGTGATCGCGAGCGTCGTGCTCCGGTTCCATTGGCTGAAGGCCGTGCTCGCTGCCGTACCGCGCTGGGCGCGCGTGATGGCATCGCCGCCAAGAACCTGCTGGGCGCTATCCTCAACGAGGGTGGCCTGGCACGTGAAGCGATCGGTCGCATCCAGGTGCGTGACAGCTTCTCCCTGGTGGAGCTGCCGGAAGATGGCCTGGAGAAACTCCTGACCAAGCTGAAGGACACTCGCGTTGCCGGTAAGCAGTTGAAGCTGCGTCGCTACCGCGAAGATTGATCCGCCTTTGGGCTGATTGATCGAACATAAAAAATCCCCGACTGGTTCGGGGATTTTTTTTGCCTTCGATCAAGCGAAGCGATAGATGTCCATGCCCAGCGCACCCATGGTGAAGCCTTGGTGGGCCGCGCTGAATTCACCGCCTGCGCCCCGGGCGAAATACAGTGGCAGCAAATGCTCATCGCTGGGATGGCTGCGCACGGCATGGGGAGCCTGGCGGCGATAGTCGTGCAGGGCGGCTTCATCGTTGGCTGCCAGTTTGCTGACCATCCAATCGCGAAAGTCCCGTGCCCAGGGCTCGATGCTTTCAGGCCCGGCGTGCCAGTCCAGTTCGCCGAGGTTATGGGTGATGCTGCCGGAACCGATCAGCAGCACGCCTTGTTCCCGCAGGCTCGCCAGTGCGTGGCCGACACGGGTTTGCAGGGCAGGGCCCATGCGGCTTGGCAGCGATACCTGCACCACCGGAATATCGGCGGCCGGGTACATCAGTGACAGGGGCACCCAGGTGCCGTGGTCGAAAGGACGCTGGTCATCAATGCGCGCCTCCAGGCCGTCCGCCTTGAGCAGCTCGACTATCTGGCCTGCCAATTGCGGGTTACCGGGCGCCGGGTACTGCACGGCGAACAATTCCCGTGGGAAGCCGCCGAAGTCGTGCCAGGTCTCGGGTGCGGCGCTGCCGGTCACCAACAGGCCTTGGCTTTCCCAGTGCGCCGAGACCACCACAATGGCCTTGGGCCGTGGCAGCTCCGCCGCCAGGCGCTTGAGTGCCGGGCCGCTGGCGCCTGGTTGCAGGGCGAGCATGGGCGAACCGTGGGAGATAAACAGGCTGGGGAGCATGAGCGGGTCCTGAGGGTTAAGATGGGGCCATCTTCAATCAGATCATTGATCTAAATCTAATATAAGTTTTAGCGCTATTTGATCAAGTTTTAGGGTTAATCATGGAACCTGGATTTTGGCATGAGCGGTGGGCGCGCAATCAGACGGGGTTTCATCTGCCCGAGGTGAATCCATACCTGCTGCGCCACTGGCCTGGGCTGGGCGTGGAGCGCACAGCGCAAGTGTTGGTGCCGTTGTGCGGCAAGAGCCTGGACCTGGTGTGGCTGGCGAGTGTCGGGCATCGGGTGATTGGGGTCGAACTGTCGGAAAAGGCCGTTGAGGAGTTTTTCAGCGAGCAGGAACTGACGCCGCAGATCAGTCAGCGCGGTGCTTTCAAGGTCTACCAGGCGGGCTCCATCGAACTCTGGTGCGGGGATTTCTTCGCCCTGGATGCAGGCGCAGTGGCAGATTGCCGGGCGCTTTACGACCGGGCGGCGTTGATTGCCTTGCCGCCGTTGATGCGAGAAAAGTACGTCGCGCACTTGACCAGGATTCTGGCGGCAGGCAGTCGTGGCCTGTTAATCACCCTCGACTATGAACAGTCGCAGAAGGCGGGCCCGCCGTTTGCGGTGAGCGACGAGGAAGTGAAGCTGCTGCTCGGCGCGCATTGGAGCTTGGAGGTACTGCAGGAGCAGGACATTCTGGACCAGAGCTGGAAGTTCGTTCAGGAGGGCGTCACACGCCTGGAAGAGCGAGTGTATCGCCTGGCCAAAGACTGAATCGCGCCCACAAAAAAGGGGCGATCAAATCGCCCCTTCTTCTTGTTGCTATCAGCCGCGGCGACGCAGTGCGTCAATCCGCTCTTCCAGCGGTGGATGGCTCATGAACAGACGAGCCATGCCTTGCTTGATACCACCGTTGATGCCAAAGGCTGTCAGGGTGTTCGGCATGTGCACCGGCAAGCCCTGTTCGGAGCGCAGGTGCTGCAGGGCGCTGATCATTGCGCCGGTACCGGCCAGGCGTGCACCGGCTTCGTCTGCGCGGAATTCGCGTTTGCGTGAAAACCACATCACGATCGAGCTGGCGAGGAAACCCAGTACCAGTTCGGCGAAAATGGTCGCCACGTAGTAGGCGATGCCCTGGCCCTGTTCATTCTTGAAAATCACCTTGTCGACGAAATTGCCGATGATCCGCGCAAAGAACATCACGAAGGTGTTCACCACGCCTTGCACCAGCGCCAAAGTGACCATGTCGCCATTGGCCACGTGGCCGATCTCGTGGGCCAGCACGGCCTTGATCTCGTCGGGCGAAAAACGCTCGAGCAAGCCTTGGCTGACGGCCACAAGGGCGTCGTTCTTGTTCCAGCCGGTGGCAAAGGCATTGGCTTCATAGGCCGGGAAGATCCCGACTTCAGGCATCTTGATCCCGGCTTCGCGGGACAATTGCTCGACGGTTTGCAGCAGCCATTGCTCATGCCGGGTACGTGGCTGGGTGATGATCTGGGTGCTGGTGCTCATCTTCGCCATCCACTTGGAGATGAACAGCGAGAAAATCGACCCGGCAAAACCAAAGACCGCACAGAAGATCAGCAGCTGATTGAGGTTCAGATCAACCCCGTTGGCCGCCATGATCCCATTGAAGCCGAAAAGGCTCAGCGTGATGCTGGCAATCAGCACGACCGCCAGGTTAGTGGCCAAGAACAGCAGAATGCGCATCATGGTTGTAGAATTCTCCTCATGCTAAATATGTCGCGTACTGCGGGGTATATAAGGTGCGGCATGGGGGTATTCAACCGAGGGACTATTTCAAACTGTGTCCTACAGCCTGAATGTAGAGCCTTGAAGGGAATTTCCGACGCCAGATGCAGTTCGAGAGCCTCGCCTGATTAGCTCGCGGCCCTGTAATTATAGGGTGATGCCCAAGCAACGGTAGAGCCGGCGAGTGTAAAAGGTGGCGCGGGCCGCGCAGGGTAGAGAAGTGTTGCCAGATAATCGCTGTACGACCGGGGGTGGGCCGTACAGCGCAATGTCGGTTACTGGCGATAGGACTTCAGGAAGTTGCCGATACGACCAATGGCCATCTCCAGGTCATCCACCCGCGGCAGCGTGACCACCCGGAAGTGATCCGGCCACGGCCAGTTGAACGCCGTGCCCTGGACGACCAGCAGCTTTTCCGACAGCAGCAAATCAAGCACGAACTTCTCGTCGTTGAAGATCGGGCACACTTTCGGGTCGATCCGCGGGAAAGCATACAGCGCGCCCATGGGCTTCACGCAGCTGACGCCCGGAATTGCGTTCAGCAGTTCCCAGGTACGGTTGCGCTGCTCCAGCAGGCGGCCCTGTGGCAGTACCAGGTCGTTGATGCTCTGGTAGCCACCCAAGGCGGTCTGGATGGCATGCTGGCTTGGCACGTTGGCACACAGGCGCATGTTGGCCAGCATGTCGATACCCTCGATGTAGCTCTGGGCATTGTGCTTGGGGCCGGAAATCGCGATCCAGCCGGAACGGAAACCCGCCACCCGGTAGGATTTCGACAGGCCGTTGAAGGTCAGGCACAGCAGGTCGGGCGCCAGGGAAGCCGTGCAGATGTGCACGGCATCGTCGTACAGGATCTTGTCGTAGATCTCGTCGGAAAACACCACCAGGTTGTGCTGGCGTGCCAGTTCGAGCATGCCCAGCAGCACTTCCCTGGAGTACACCGCGCCGGTGGGGTTGTTCGGGTTGATGATAACCAGCGCCTTGGTATTCGGGGTGATCTTGGCCTTGATGTCGGCCAGGTCCGGGAACCAGTCGGCGCCCTCGTCACACAGGTAGTGCACTGGATGGCCGCCGGCCAGTGTGACGGCGGCCGTCCACAGCGGATAATCGGGGGCCGGAACGAGTACTTCGTCGCCGTTGTTAAGCAGGGCCTGCATGGACATGACGATCAGCTCGGACACGCCGTTGCCCAGGTAGATGTCTTCGATGCCGACACCTTCAACCTGCTTTTGCTGGTAGTACTGCATGACCGCCTTGCGCGCACTGAACAGGCCTTTGGAGTCGCTGTAGCCTTGGGCGGTAGGCAGGTTGCGGATCACGTCCTGAAGGATTTCCTCCGGCGCTTCGAAGCCAAAGGGTGCCGGGTTGCCGATGTTCAGCTTGAGGATGCGATGGCCTTCCTCTTCCAGGCGCTTGGCGTGCTTGAGCACCGGGCCGCGAATGTCGTAGCAGACGTTGGCGAGCTTGTTCGATTTGCTGACCTGCATGGCGATGTGATCCTGAAAATGAACGATCCAGACGGTGTGAAGACTACCGTGCTGAGAATCCTGCGTTGGCCTGACCCATAAATACGTTTGAATGCCGGTAACGCGGGTGCCAGACTGGCGCTTTGACGAGGCGCAATCATACGTGCCGCCTGATCCATGGAAAAGACACAGATCAGGCTTTTTCAGTTGCCGAGGTGTACCGATGGAAAAGTTGCAGAAAACCGTTGATGAATGGAAAGCCATGCTCGACCCGGAGCAGTACAACGTGTGCCGCCTCAAAGGCACCGAGCGACCGTTCAGCGGCAAGTACAACGCCACCAAGACCGATGGCGTCTACCACTGCATCTGCTGCAATGAGCCGCTGTTCGATTCCAAAGCCAAGTTTGACTCCGGCTGCGGCTGGCCCAGCTTCTACGAGCCGATCGCCGAGCAGGCGATGGTCGAGATTCGGGACGTCATCCATGGCATGGTCCGCACCGAAGTCACCTGCGCCAAATGCGATGCGCACTTGGGTCATGTGTTCCCGGATGGCCCGCCGCCGACCGGCTTGCGTTACTGCATCAATTCGGTGTGCTTGGATCTGGTGCCACGCTAGACCGTCGACCTTCTGCGGGCCTTGGCGCCCGCAGGGGTTGTTATAGGCAGGTATAAGCCCGGGCAATTAAATTGCACACAATTGAATTGCCTACTATCTTTTGGTTCTTCCTATCTCTTTCGAGGCACTGCCATGAGCGACAACCTGCTGAACATCCCTTGCACCACCATCAAGGGTGAGCAAAAGACATTGGCCGATTTTGCCGGCAAGGCGATTCTGGTGGTCAATACCGCCAGCAAATGTGGCTTTACCCCCCAATACAAGGGGCTTGAGGAACTCTGGCAGCACTACAAGGACCAGGGCCTGGTGGTGCTGGGCTTTCCCTGCAACCAGTTCGGCAAGCAGGAGCCGGGCAACGAAGGCGCCATTTCTGAATTTTGCGAGTTGAACTTCGGTGTCAGCTTCCCGTTGTTCAAGAAGATCGACGTCAACGGCAGCGATGCTCACCCGTTGTTCGTGCAGCTTAAAAAGCAGGCCCCGGGTTTACTGGGTTCCAAGGGCATCAAGTGGAACTTCACCAAGTTTCTGATCGGCCGCGACGGCCAGGTGGTCAAGCGTTTTGCCCCCACCACCAAGCCCCAGGACCTGACCCAAGAGATCGAAGCCCTGCTCAAATGACCGACCTGTCCCTGGCTCTCGACGACCAACTGTGCTTCAAGCTCTACGCGGCCTCGCGCGCGGTCACCCGGGCCTACAAGCCGATGCTTGAGCAGTTGGGCCTGACCTACCCGCAATACCTGGTGATGCTGGTGCTGTGGGAATGGCACGGTGCGGCCATGCCACAACCCACGGTCAAGGCCTTGGGCGAGCGCCTGTTGCTGGATTCCGGCACGCTGACGCCGCTGCTCAAGCGTCTGGAGCAGCTAGCCCTAGTGAGGCGCCAGCGCAGCGCGCTGGATGAGCGTGAAGTGCACCTGAGCCTGACCGAAAAAGGCCAGAACCTGCGTGACCAAGTGCAACCGTTGAAGGCGCGGCTATTGTGTGACAGCGGAGTTGACCTGAACCAGGCCGATGCCCTGCGTGATGGCCTGGATCAGCTGTTGCGCCAGATCAAAGACTTGTCGTAGTCGGCACCCACAGGTCGAGCAAAGCCTTGAGTTCTTCCCGGCGAAACGGCTTGGCCAGGTAGTCGTTCATGCCGGCCGCCCGGCAGCGCTCACGCTCCTCGGACATGGCGTTGGCGGTCAGCGCGACAATTGGCAGGTCCGGCCAGCGCCCGCTGCGGCGAATCTGCCGGCTGGCTTCATAGCCATCCATCACCGGCATGTTGCAGTCCATCAACACCATGTCGAAGCTCTGTTCTTCCAGCAACTTGAGGGCTTCGCCACCGTGGGCGGCGACGATTACCTCGCAACCGAGTTTGCCGAGCATGCCCTTGGCCACCAGTTGGTTAACCGGGTTGTCTTCCACCAGCAGGATGCGCGCCCGATGAGCGAGCGGGCCGGTTTCCAGTTGGATCAGGTCCAGCACCAGGTCGGGATCGGTGCGCAAGTTGCGCTGCAAAATCTGGTACAGCGCGGTGCGGCTCAGGGGCCTGGCTTGCTGCTGCAGGGGCGCCAGGGCCGCGACTTCTTCGCTGGGCATGAAGTTGCCATAGGCGGTCACCAGCAAGATCGGCGCGGTGATCGTCGGGCGCAGGCGAAACAGGCATTCGGGGCAGTCGGTGATCAGCAGGTCGGGGTTCTGCCCGCTCAAGTCGTCGTCGATGGAGTAACAGCGCGGCGTCAACCCCCAGCTCGGCAGCAGGCTGTTGAGCAATTCCGCCAGGCCACTGCTGGTGCTGGTGATCGCAATTACGTCCCCGGACAACGGCGCCAGGCGCACCGCCGGTAAATGCGTGGCTAAGGGCAGGTCGGCGCAGAACTGGCTGCCAAAGCCTGCCTCGGAACTGATGCTTAACCGTCCCTGCATGGCTTCGCACAGGTTGTGGGTAAGCGCCAGGCCCAGGCCGGTCCCGCCAAACTGGCGAGTGATGCCCGCGCCGGCCTGGGTGAACGGCTGGAAGATCTTCACCTGGGCGTCCTGGGCGATCCCGATACCGGTGTCGCACACCTCGATCCTGACCCGGCCGGCTTGCGCACTGAGGCGCACGTCCACCCGGCCAAACCGCGTGAACTTCAGGGCGTTGGACAGCAGGTTGCTGACGATTTGGCGTACCCGCGTCGGGTCGCCCAGCACCTGGGCTGGAAACTGCGGGTCGATCAGGCACGTCAACTCCACACTGGGCGCGGCATTTTGCGAGAGCAGGTTGGCGGTGTCTTCCACCAGTGCGCCGAGGTCGAACGGGATGTTTTCCAGTTCCAGTTGGCCGGCGTCGAACTTGGACAGGTCGAGGATATCGTTAAGTAGTTCCACCAGTACTTTGCCCGAGTCATGGGCGATCGACAGCTGCTGGCGTTGCTCGGCGTTCAGCGGGCTGTCGAGGGAGAGAGCGATCATCCCCAGCAGGCCATTGAGCGGGGTACGGATTTCATGGCTCATGTTGGCCAGGAACGCCGCCCGTGCCTGGGCCATGGCCAGGGCCGTCATCTTCGCCGCTTCCAGTTCGTCGTTTGAAAGACTGAGCCGATGGTTGATCGCCTTGAGCTCGGTGGTACGCGCAGAAACGATGTTCTCCAGTTGCCCGAGGTATTCCGTGAGGCGGTTCTCGGCGTGCCGTCGCTGCTGGATTTCGGTCTCCATGTTTTCAAACTGTTGGTTGGCGACGTCGACCAACACGCCGATTTCATCGTGTTCGTGTCCCGGTGGGCAGTCCAGTCGCGCGTGCTTGCGTGAACTCAGCTCGCGAATAATGCGCACCAGCGGCTTGGTCAGCATTACGTAGAACAGCGCCAGCAGAATGCCGGTGAGGAGCAGGCTGCGGGCAAAACCGTTGAGCAGGGTGATTTCGGCACGGCGCAGGAACCGGCTGCCGAACGCGTAGGTGTCGACGTCCAGGCGCAGCACGCCGAGGGCGTCATTGGGCATGTGCGCGAGGTACAGCCGGTCTTCGAATTGGCGGTTGGCGCCAAACAGGAAGTCGCTGATGGGCCGGTAGGTGCTTTCCTTGCGCGGTCGATGGACATCGGCCAGTACCAAACCGTTGTTGTCGATCAGTTGTGCATGGGTGATGGCGGGGGAGTGCAGCAGGCCGAGGGTCAGCTCCTGGGCCAGTTCGGCGTCGATGTTATAGGCGATGCGCGAGGCCGGGTTGTGACTGATTTCAATCAGTGCACGTATTTCCCGGTTGATGGAAGCGTCTTCGCTGGCATAATCAATCCCGATCTGTATCAGGCTGAGCAAGGTTCCCAAGACGAATCCGACCAGCACTGTCAGTCTGGCTTGTTTATAAGACAAGCGGTGGGCGAACTTGATATCCATCGGGTGCTGTACCACTTTACGTTTCCTTTCGCCCGGCAAGCATAGCTGAACATCCACAGGTCAAACTTGCCCGGCATGAATCGATTTTATTCGGTGCAGCCCTGCACGGTCTGCCTCAGGGTTGCCAATACGCCATCTTTTACAAGAACTTGCCAGAGGAATAGTCGTGGATTCTCGATTGAATGCCTTTCTTGAGCGAGCCGACGCGGTACTTGCTCGCCTGGAACCCTTGTTGCCCGCCCCGCGCGAGGCTGTTGACTGGAACCATTGCCTGGCTGCCCGCTGGCAGCGCGAAGGACGCAGCGGCTTTTTACTGCCGCTGGAAGTCAGCCTGGACATGCGCCTGTCTGACTTGATCGGCGTGGATAAACAGCGCGAACAACTGGCCCGCAACACCCAACAGTTTCTCGACGGCCTGCCGGCCAACCATGCGTTGCTCTGGGGCTCGCGCGGCACGGGTAAATCGTCCATGGTGCGCGCCTTGCTCGCCCAGCATGCCAAGGCCGGTTTGCGCCTGATCGAGATCGAGCGCGATCACCTGGCGGATCTGCCGCGAGTGGTCGAGCAACTGGTCAAATTGCCACAGCGCTTTGTGCTGTTCTGTGATGACCTGTCCTTTGAAGCCGGCGAGAGTGATTACCGTGTGCTCAAGAGCGTGCTCGACGGCTCCCTGGAGCAGGCACCGGAAAACGTCTTGTTGTATGCCACCTCCAACCGTCGCCACCTGGTGCCCGAGAACCAGAGCGATAACGAAAACTGGAAGACCGTAGACGGCGAACTGCATCCCAACGAAGCGGTGGAGGACAAGATTGCCTTGTCTGACCGTTTCGGTTTGTGGCTGTCGTTTTACCCGTTCAATCAGGAACACTTCCTGGATGTGGTCGAGCACTGGATCGGCGAGTTGGCGAGCAAGGCCGGTTTGCAGTGGCAGCGCGATGAAGAACTGGACATCCTCGCAGTGCGCTGGGCAACCGGGCGTGGCAATCGCAACGGCCGTTGTGCCTATCAGTTCGCCCGCTATTGGGTGGGCCTCAAGTTGTTGGAGCGTCAACCATGATTGATTTGCAACCGTCCGCAGCCGGCCTTGATGGTTACGCCATGCTGCATGCGCAGTTGGAGTCGTTGCTGGCGGATGAACGGGACTTCATTGCCAATGCGGCGCAGTTTTCTGCATTCCTGTTCAATCAGCTGGACGATTTGAACTGGGCGGGTTTCTACCTAAACCGCAATGAAGAGTTGGTGCTCGGGCCTTTTCAGGGCCAGATTGCCTGTGTGCGCATTCCGTTTGGTCGCGGTGTGTGCGGCGCGGCAGCGGCCTCGCTGCAAACCCAGCGGGTGGAAGACGTGCATGCATTTCCGGGGCATATCGCCTGTGACAGTGCGTCGAACAGCGAGTTGGTCGTTCCGTTGGTCAAGGACGGGCGCTTGATTGGTGTGTTGGACCTGGACAGCCCATCACTGTCGCGGTTTACCGCGCAGGATCAGGCCGGCATCGAGCAGTTGGCGGCGATTTTCCTGCGGCTGACCGACTGCTGATGCACTGACCCTCTTGTTGTAGGAGCGGGCTTGCTCGCGAAAAACCAAAGAACACCGCGTGCAGCCAGAATGCCCGCGTTATCGATGGCGATTTTCGCGAGCAAGCTCGCTCCAGGTTACCGGCGGTCCAGGACGTCCAGTTGCATCTGTAGCATCCTTTCCAGTTCAAGCATGGATTTCTCCATCGCCTTGATTCCCGCCTCGATCGTGTGCCGATGCTCGCCTTGGCCACAGGCCTGTTCCAGTGTTTCGCATTGCCCGGCCAAGGTTTGCGCCTGGATGATCCGTGCGGCGCCCTTGATCTTGTGGGCCTGCTCTACCAGGCACTGGGGGGCGGCTTGGCGGGCCAGCAGGTCCATGAGCTCGACTCGATCATGCCGGCTGCTGCTCAACAGCTCTTCAAGCAAGCGTCGGCTCAACTGAGGGTCGCCGCCGGTCATCGCGTCCAGGCTCTGAAGGGTGAACACCGTGCGGGACGGCAGCGGGTCGACTTGCGCCAGTTGCTGTTCCAGCGAGGTGAGGCTGATGGGTTTGAACAGGCAATCGTTCATGCCAGCATCGAAGCAGCGCTGCTTCTCCTCGGGTTGGGCATTGGCGGTGAAACCCAGTATCACACACGGTGTTTTTTGCTCGCGCAGCTCATACTCGCGAATCGAGCGACTCAACTCATAGCCGTTCATGATCGGCATATTGCAGTCGGCAATGACCAGGTCGAAGTGTTCCTGGCGCCAGGCCTGGAACCCCGCAGCACCATGATGGGCGGCCGTGAACTGATGCCCCAGGAAACCCAGTTGCTGGCACATGAGCAAGCGGTTGGCCGGATGGTCGTCCACTACCAGTACATTGAGCACCGGCGCCGGCGTGGCCGCGGCAGGCTCCAGCTTGCCAACAGCCTTGACTGGCAGCAGGCTGGCCATCTTCAGGCTGACGTGAACCTGCGTACCCACCATGGGCACGCTGCTCAGGCTTAACTGGCCGCCCATCATTGCGCACAGGCTGCGGCAAATCACCAGGCCCAGGCCCGCACCGCTCCTTGCCAGGTGCCCGGAGTTATCGGCCTGGGCAAAGGGTTCGAACAGGCGAGCCTGGTCTTCGCGATTTATTCCGATACCGGTGTCCTCCACCACCAGTTTCATCTCGATCTGTTGCGGTTGCCCGGTAGCCTTCAGTTGCACCTTGATCTTTACCTGCCCGCGTTCAGTGAACTTGATCGCATTGCTCACCAGGTTCGAAAGCACCTGCTTGAACCGCAACGGGTCGATCAGTACGTCGGTATCGTCGGCCTCAGGGGTGAACTCCAGCACCAGGCTCAGGGTTTTCTGGCGCGCGAGGCCATCGAAGACACGCACCACCGACTCGATCACCTCGCGCAGGTTGACCCGCTCCGGAGCCAGGCTCAATCGGCCGGATTCGATGCGTGCGATGTCCAGGATATCGCCGATCAGTTCCAGCAGGTCCTTGGCCGAATTGTAGGCCACCTCGATGGCAGGGCGATCCAGGTGCCCTTGGTCGGCGCGCTTGAGTGTCAACTCCAGCATGCCAATCACGGCGTTCATCGGTGTGCGAATTTCGTGGCTCATGGTGGCCAGGAAGGTGCTTTTCGCCCGGTTGGCTTCATCGGCGCGCTCCTTGGCGGCACGCAGCTCATCGAACAGCTGGCGCCGTTCGCTGATGTCGATCCAGCCGCCAATGATGCCCTGGACCTCGCCCATGGAGTCGCGGTACGGAAGAATCCAATGGTAAATCGTGAGTTTTTTCCCGTGAACATGCAGGGTGCGGTCAAGGATCAGCGGTTGGCCTTCGGACACAACCCGCTGATAGTCGGCATGGTATTGAGCTGCCTCCGTTTCCAGGGCCATGTTCATTTGGGTGATGCTTTTACCAATCACGTCTTCACGCTTGACGTCGAACGTTTGCAGGTAGCTGTCGTTGCAGGTCTGCAGGAAGCCGTTGTGGTCGCGTACGTAGATCGGGTGCGGTGTTTCGTTGACCAGGGCACGCATGAACTCGAACTGGTCGCCAAGGGCGCGTTCGGCCAACTTGCGGTGCTTGATCTGGCGTTGCAGGTACCCGTTCCAGGCCAGGGAAATCAATAACAGCAGCCCGGTGCCGATGATGATCTGGGCAATCAGGCGGTGGTAATTGCGCCAGTAGCCATCGGAGGCCGCGTTGTAGCCGCGCCAACGGCTGTTGATCGCCGCCAGTTCATCCGGGGCGATGCTGAGCAGCGCCTTGTCGATGATCGAACTCAGCTCGGTGGCCCGACGGGACGTCGCCAACGCAAATGTGGCAGGCAGCGTGCCGATACTGGCGCTGATTTGCAGTTTGTCCTGGAACACCGGCGAGGACAGGAAGTAGTTGGCGACCACCAAAGGGCTCACCGCCCCGTCTACCTGGCCTTGTGTCAACAACTCCGATGCCTTGAAGGTGTCCCCGGTTTGCACCAGGTTGATCTGGGGGAACTCCTGCTGCAGGAACTTTTCCTGCGGGTTGCCCTGGGTGATTGCCAGGCGCTTGCCTTCCATTTGCTGAAGGCTTGCAGGCGCGCCTGCTTCTTTACGCGTCAGCAGTACGTAGGAGTTTTCCAGGTAGGGCCGGCTGAAGTTCAGTTGGGACTCGCGGCCGGCGCTGGGGGTGATTGCGCCGATGATATCGGCCGCGCCGGTATTGATCTGGTCGATCATGCTGGCAACGTCACGCACGTGTTGAATCTCGAAGCGCAGGCCCGTTCGCAGGCGGATCAATTCCAGCAGGTCGGCAGTGATGCCGCGGAAGTTTGCGTCGGTATCAAAGAACGTCAGTGGCGCAAGGGTTTCGTTGACGACCACCTTCACCACCGGGTGGTCCATCAGCCAGCGCTCTTCACGCAGGGTCAACTGCAACTTGCGGTCGCTCAACAGGATATCGCTGCCTGCGCTCCAGCGTTTGGCGATGCTGTCGCGTTCATAGGTCGACACGCCATTAAGCACCGAGTCGACGATGCTCAAGAGCAGGGGTTGATCCTTGCGCAGGGCGAAGCTGAACCCATGTGCCTCGTGCTTGCCGAAATTGGCCATCCGGATGTTCTTCAGATAGCCCTTGTTGATCATGTAGTGAGTTGAAATGGTATCGCCGAGAAATACATCCGCCTGGTCAAATGCAACCGCATTCAACGCGTTTTGATAGGACGGGTAGGCATGGATGGTCGCTTTCGGATAGAGCGCCTGTACTTCTTCCAGGGGCAGGTAGTGGTAGACGAGGCTCAGGCGCAGGCCGGCGAGGCCTTCGCCAAGCTTGCGGGTTTCCCCTTCACGGGTCACCAGCACGGGCTGGTCCACTGCGTAGGGCAGTGACAGGACGAGCTTGGGATTTACCGCTTCAAAACCATTGGATGATCCGAGAAAATCGATTTCGCCGTTTTCAAGGGCCTGGATCGCCGCCTCTCGCGTGGAATACCGCAGTACCGTCAGCGGCAGCGCCAGGGTCCGGGCCACCAGGCCTGCGTAATCGGCCGTCAGCCCTTCATAGTCGCGACCGCTGGAGGTGATATCGAACGGCGGGTAGTCTGGCGCCGAGGTGCCGAGTATCAATTCCCGCTTGTTTTGCAGCCACTGGCGTTGTGTTTTGTTCAGGGGAGTGTCCAGTTGGACAGCACCGGCACGCCCCAGCAGTGCATATTGCTCCGGCGCAGTGGGTGCGGCCGGTGCGGAAGTGCTGAGACACACACCGATACTTAATATGATTAGATAGTCCTTTATACGCCTGGGCATCCGATTTCTCACACTAGCGCGTTACGTTTTGCCATCTCGATAAGTTCTACCAAGGATTTGGCTTTTAATTTTTGCATGAGCCTTTTTTTGTAGGTGCTGACAGTTTTGTTACTAAGAAACATGCCTTTGGCTATTTCCTTGTTTGTCCGGCCTTGTGCAAACAGTTGCAATACCATGAGTTCGCGATCATTGACGACTTTGAACAGTTCAAGCTCTTCATTGACGTCTCCTTCATTGGAGTTTCCGCTGAGGGCCTGGCTTGGAAAGTAGTTGTAACCCGACAGCACGGCCCTGATCGCACTGAGCAATTCACTCAAGTCGCCTTCCTTGCAGACGTAGCCATCTGCGCCAGAGCGCATGCACCGTGTGGCGAAGAGTTTGGGGGTCTGGGCAGTCAGGATCAGTGTCTTGGTCGGTGTGCTCATTGCGTTGAACCTGCACAGGACCTCCAAGCCGTCGAGTTTCGGAATTCCGATGTCAAGAATGATGAGGTCCGGCTGGCACTCCTTGACCATTTGTATTGCGTCACAACCGTTGTCGGTTTCACCCACTACTTTATAACCTTCGTGTTCTAACAACATTCGAATGGCAAGTCGGATAACGGGGTGGTCGTCGATAATAAAAACTGAGTTCATGATGAAATTCCATACAAGCGCAAATAAAGTCGGCACATTAGCTCACATGGCAGTGAAGGAGGATGAACTGAACGTGGAACAAACGTAAAACAAGAATGTTCCTACATAAAATAAAGCAATGGATTACGCTCGATAGAGTCTTTGTTGTTTGGGTGTAAGAATTTTGCGTGGGTGGGATTGCACGGTAGTTGATAGCGCCAGAGCGGCTCTGCAATGCGCCGTTTTCGTAGGGGGTTGGGGTTTAATGTCCTACTTTTTGTTAAGCGTGCGAAGGTGGTGGGTCTATAAGCGCATTCAGTTCGTCGCGGTTCAACGGCTTGGACAAATAGCCGAGTAATGGAAAGTTGCGTTGCAAGGCCTGGGCCTTCAGGTTTTCCAGTTCGTTGACGGGTAAACCGCTGAGTAAGATGGCAGCTTTTATAAAGCCGCGCCGATTGGCTATTTCAATCAGCTCCAGCCCTGGCAAGTCCGGTAAACATTGGTCACAGAGCAGGATATCGAAGGGCGTTTCGGTTTGTGCCATCAGCCTCAGTGCCTGTTCGGCATTTTCAGCAAGGGCCAGGTGGTGGTAGCCATAGTTGTGCAGCAGGCATCGGGTGGCCAGCAATTGAAAGGGATGATCCTCCACCAGCAGGATACAAAGTTGTTTGAGCATGGGCTTTTCCATGGGTATGGCATGTCTCGGGAAGCGGTCCACCACGACGTGCAGTCAGGCGCTGACGGGCCTGCCAGCTATCGGGCGCAGGAGTGTGTCGAAAGGCTGCGAGCAGGGCGCGCGATTATTAATCACGGGAGGGTCGAACCTCGATCAGGCCGCTCTGTTCCGTTCGTAGGGCGATTCTTTAAAGTAGCCCTGCCAGCCACGGCAGGGCCAAGGGTTATTGCGGGCTGGAGCGCCCGGTCATTTCCCGGGCCATCTCACTGGCGTAGCTGTCGGTCATGCCGGCGATGAAGTCGATCATGCGCAGGAACGAGGCGTGCAATGAGCCCGAAGGGTCTGGGGCGCTATTGCCCAGCAGGTCGAGAATGCGCTGGTTCTTGAACGAAGGCGTGCGCCCGCCATGTTGTTCCAGGGCTGCGCCACAAAAAGCGTTCAAGAGAATTTCCAGCGTGGTGTAGGCGCCGATCTCATGCAGGGTCTTGCGCTTGTCCTGGAAGATTTTTTCGCGGGCCATGTCCTTGGCGTCCAGTACGCAGCGCTTGGCTGGGCCATGCATATGCTCCACCAGGTCGCCCGGCAGGGTGCCGGCCAGCAGCGCTTGCTGTTGTTCGACGAACGCCCGGGCCGCGGCGTTGGTCAGGTGTTCGATGGCCTTGCCCCGCAGAATCGCCAACTTGCGTCGCCGGGAGTCCAGCGGGCCGAGCTGCCGGTAGGTTTGCGGCAAGTCGTCGCCCACCAGGTCCAGCAGCAGTGACTCGACCTCGGCGTATTCCAGCAGCTCCATTTCCAAGCCGTCTTCGAGGTCGATCAACGCGTAGCAGATGTCGTCGGCGGCCTCCATCAGGTACACCAGCGGGTGCCGCGCCCAACGCTGTTCTTCCAGTTGCGGCAAGCCGAGTTTCTGGGCGATCTGCTCCAGAATCGGCAGCTCGCTCTGGTAGCAGCCGAACTTGTGTTTCTTGTAGCCCAAAGAGTCGGCGTGGCGGGCGGTCCAGGGGTATTTCAGGTAGGTGCCCAGGGTGGCGTAGGTCAGGCGGGTGCCACCGTCAAACTGGTGGTATTCCAGCTGGGTGAGTACCCGGAAGCCCTGGGCGTTGCCTTCGAAATTGAGGAAGTCATTGCGTTCGGCGCTGCTCATGTCATCCAGCCAGCCACGCCCCGCAGCCTGCTGGAACCAGTGCCGGATCGCATCTTCACCCGAATGACCAAAAGGCGGATTGCCGATGTCGTGGGCCAGGCAGGCCGATTGCACCACCATGCCCAGGTCGCTGGGGTCGCACCAGTCGGGCAGGGCGCTGCGGATCGTTTCGCCCACGCGCATGCCCAGCGAGCGCCCCACGCAACTGACTTCCAGGGAATGGGTCAGCCGGGTGTGGATGTGATCGTTGCTGGACACCGGGTGCACTTGGGTCTTGCGGCCCAAGCGGCGAAACGCACCGGAAAAGATGATGCGGTCATGGTCTTTGTGAAACGGGCTGCGCCCAAGTTCTTCCGGGCTGTGCAGGGGTTTTCCGAGGCGTTCGCGGGTAAGCAGGGTGGGCCAATCCAAGGCGGGTACTCTCCGTGCGGTGAATGACGCCTCCCAGCTTCCCGGTTCGGCCGGGCCTTCGCAAGCGAAAAACTACAAGCCGGCGGCGTCGATATCGATTAACAGCAGGCGCTGGCCGTTATCAAAGAATTGCCCGGCCGTCAGGCAGTATTGGTTGGTGGTGGCATCGCGATAGGTCGTTGACAGTGTCAGGCGCCGCTCCTCCCAGCCCTCGGCCAGCAAGTGATAAAAATACGGGCGCCAGGACCAGTTGTGTCCCAGGTAGCGGCTGTCGGCTTGCCAGGCACCCTGGTGCCATTCGAAGTTGGGCGTCAATTGCGTGCCATGCCGGTCGCACTGGTAAAAGCGCAGCAGCCAGGGAAACGCTGGCAATTGCGGCAGTTGGCTCAACGGTGCCCGCGCCTGCGCCCAGGTTTGCAGGATTTGCATCAGTTCTGCCAGTTGCCGGCGCAGCAGCATGATCCGCCCACGCTCGGCGAGCTTCTGCTGGACATAGTCGGTGCGCAACTGGGCGAAGCGCGGCACGAACGCGTCGGTGTCGAACCACTCCAGTTGGGCCTGGGCGAACAGGTAGCCCTGGACATAACGTGAACCACATTCCAGGGCGAAATTCAGTTGCACCTCGGTTTCCACGCCTTCGGCAATGATCCAGCAGCCAGTCTTTTCTGCCATTTGAGCCAGCGCCCGCACCACTTCACCACTGGGGCCGCCACGGGCGGCGGCTTGGAACAGGCGCATGTCCAACTTGAGGATGTCCGGTTGCAGTGCCAGCACCCGGTCCAGTTGCGAATACCCGGCGCCGAAGTCATCAATGGCGATCCGCGCTCCGGCCTCGCGGTAGCGCTCGACCACTTGCGCCAACCGCAGGATATCGCCGCCCAACTCAGTGATCTCGAACACGATGCGGCGCGGGTCGACGTTATGTACCTGTAATTGTTTAAGGCTCGGCAGGGCCTGGCCCGGGCGCAGGCGGGTGATCCAGCGGGGCGAGATATTCAGGCTGAGAAACCATTCCTCCGGTGCTTCGTGCAGGCGGCTCAGGGCATTGTCGCGGATCTGCCGGTCCAGGCGGCGCAGTGCCACGGAGGGTGTGCGCGGGTCGGCAAACAACGGGCCCACCGAGCGCAGTTCGCCATTCGCCTGGCGCAGGCGGCCCAAGGCTTCTACGCCGGCGATGCGGCCGGTGGCGGTGTCGATGAATGGCTGGAAGCAGGCGAGCGGTTGCTCGTCGATCACGGAGCCTCCTTAAAAGACCGGAATAAAAAAGGCCCGACCCTCGATGGAGAGGGCCGGGCCTGATCTGTTTGCAAGAATGCAGCCAGTGCGGCTCAATTTTTACGCGAAGCACCTTGCATGGCCAGTTTGATCAGCGGGATCAAACCGGCGCCAAGCCGTACAAGGCGGGTCATGGTGCCGATTCCGCCACCCTTGGCGCCTTTGCCGGTAAGAAAACCCAGCAGGGTCACCACGCCCACGCCCCACAGGGGCGCGTGCTTGATGCCGAACCCGTCCTGCCAGCTCTGGCCCATGCTGCGCACCTTTTGCAGCGGCAGCATCAGTTGTTGGGACTCATGACGGATTTCCTGGCGGTGCATTTCCATGCGCAGGCGGATCAACGCCTTGCGCATTTCCCGCCGGGAAGTGTTGTGCGGCAATTCAGTCAGGCTCATGGCAGCAGGCGCTCCCGGTCGTTGGCCAGCTCTTCGAGGGTGGCGTGGAACGGCGTGGACTCATCGAACACCGCCGCCTTCAAGCGCAACCCGCAGAACGCTGCGGCCAGTATGTAGAACACGCAGAGGCTGATGATCCCGGTCAGGCGGTAGGTGTCCCACACCAGGATCATCACCAGCGCCGACAAACCCACCAGCAACAGCAAGGCAAACACCAGCGCCAGGCCTGCGAACAGCAGCAGGCTGACGGTGCGGGCTTTCTGTTCCTGCAACTCGATGCCAAACAGCTCGACGTGGCTGTGCAGCAAACCCAGGACAGCCGCGCCCAGGCGCCGCGAGGTAGAACTTGGGCCCGTGGACGAGCCGGATTCGCCGATAGACATAATTAGCGCCTTGTAGCCAGCAGGCCGATCAGAAAGCCCACGCCGGCGGCAATGCCAACGGACTGCCAAGGGTTGGCCTGGACATAATCTTCAGTGGCGTTAACCGCCGCCTGGCCGCGCTCACGCAGCGAGTCTTCGGTCAGTTGTAGGGTTTCACGGGCCTTGAGCAGGCTTTCGTGAATCTTGCTGCGCAATTCGTCTGCCTGGTCTCCGGCGAGGATCGCGGTGTCATCCAGCAGCTTCTCGGTATCGCTGACCAGGGTTTGAAAATCCGCCATCAATATTTCTTGAGCAGTCTTTGCCGTTTTGCTGGCCATGGTTATCTCCGTGAGTGGCTGGTCTGTTTACTTTTGGTTTCGAGTCACCGGCGCCGGTGAAGGTTCACTGCAATTGTCTGGTACAGCTTTTGCTTTGCCTTGGTGCGCAGGCCTTGGGCCTTGCGCTGAATCCGGGCGGTCGGGGCTCAAACCCTTAAAAACCTTACCCTAAATAACTAAAACTCGCGGAAAAACCCTGTCGTATTCTGCCTTTTGCAATGATTGCTGCGCTAAAGCGGTTCACGGCCTCAACAGAGGGTCGGGCCGCCAGTGCCAATTTAGTGCGCGTCATGAAGGTCATGAACTGCTTTGGTGCTTTTTCCTGCATGTGCAGGCCTGCCATTCTCCATGGAAAATTTGCAAAGCGCGGTGGACACCCTCGTCCACAGCTCCAACACGTTGTTTATTCTGATTGGTGCGGTCATGGTCCTGGCCATGCACGCCGGCTTTGCGTTCCTGGAAGTTGGCACCGTGCGTCAGAAGAACCAGGTCAATGCCCTGTCGAAAATCCTCAGCGACTTTGCCATCTCCACACTGGCCTATTTCTTTATAGGCTATTGGATCTCCTACGGCGTGACCTTCATGCAGCCGGCGGCGGTGATCAGCGCCGACCACGGTTATGGGCTGGTCAAGTTCTTCTTCCTGCTGACCTTTGCGGCGGCGATCCCGGCGATCATTTCCGGGGGGATTGCCGAGCGTGCACGTTTTGCTCCGCAACTGTGCGCCACCGCGTTGATCGTGGCGTTTATCTACCCGTTTTTCGAAGGCATGGTGTGGAACGGCAACTACGGCCTGCAAGCCTGGTTGCTGGCCACCTTCGGCGCCAGCTTCCATGACTTTGCCGGCAGCGTCGTGGTGCACGCCATGGGCGGCTGGCTGGCGCTGGCGGCGGTGCTGTTGCTGGGGCCGCGCCAGGGGCGTTATCGGGAAGGGCGCCTGGTGGCGTTCGCGCCGTCGAGCATTCCATTCCTGGCGTTGGGGTCGTGGATTTTGATCGTGGGCTGGTTTGGCTTCAACGTCATGAGCGCGCAAACCCTGTCCGGGGTCAGCGGGCTGGTGGCGGTCAATTCGCTGATGGCGATGGTCGGCGGCACGGTGGCGGCACTGGTGATCGGGCGTAACGACCCAGGCTTCTTGCACAACGGTCCGTTGGCCGGGCTGGTGGCGATCTGTGCCGGTTCCGACCTGATGCATCCGGTGGGCGCGCTGGTGACTGGCGTAGTGGCAGGTGGCCTGTTCGTCTGGTGCTTCATCGCGGCCCAGGACCGCTGGAAGATCGATGATGTGCTGGGTGTGTGGCCGCTGCACGGGCTGTGTGGCGTATGGGGCGGGATTGCCTGCGGGATCTTCGGCCAGACTGCCTTGGGCGGCTTGGGCGGCGTGAGTTTGATCAGCCAGTTGATCGGCACCGCGTTGGGCGTGGTGGTGGCGCTGGCCGGCGGCTTCCTCGTATACGGCGTGATCAAGCGCGTGTATGGCCTGCGCTTGAGTCAGGAAGAAGAGTATTACGGCGCCGATTTGTCGATTCACAAGATTGGCGCCGTCAGCCAGGATTGAGGGGCGAGTCACCCGGGTCCTGGTTGCAGCCATGTAGCAACTGGTACCGGCCCTGGCGCACTTCATCCACACGCGCCTTCACCTGCTGGTGCGACAAACCCAGCAGGATCAGCGCGTGGGAGGCGAGCATCAGGCTCGACTCCAGCAACTCGGGCACCACTTCAGTGGCGCCGGCGGCTTTCAGCTCGGCCAACTGACTGTCGTCACGGGTACGCACCAGGATCGGCACGTGAGGGTTGACCCGCCGCGCTTCCTTGAGCACGGTCAGGGCGACGTCGCTGTTGTCCACCGCGATCACCACCAGGCGCGCACGTTCCAGGCCGACGGCGCTGAGAAGGGCGCCACGGCGGCAGTCGCCGTAATGCACCGCGCTGTCTGCGGTGGCCGCTTCCTGGACTCGCTCCGGGTCGTCATCCAGGGCAATGAACGGCTGCTGCTCTCGTTGCAGGAATCGCCCGATGGACTGGCCAACCCGGCCATAACCGCAAATCACCGCATGGCCGCGCAGCTCGGCGTTGAGGGCGGTTATCTCTTCAAGCTGCACTTGCTGGTTGGGCTTGCGATGCAGGCGCAGGGCGATGACGGGGGCGGCCCTGAGCAATAGCGGGGTCAGTAGCATCGAGCAGAAGGTGGCCGCGAGCAGCAACCCGCTGATTTCGGCGGGCATCAGGTGGCTTTGCTGCATTTGCGCCATCAAGGCAAAACAGAATTCACCGCCCTGGGCCAATGCCAGGCCACTGCGCCAGGCGGTTTCACCGTCGCTGCCGCGTAGCTGCACGAGTAGCGCCACGACACAGCCTTTGATCACCATCAGGGTGAGGGTGAGGCCAAGGATCAACAGGCTATGGCTGATGAACAGTTGCAGGTCGATCAGCATGCCGATGCTGACAAAAAACAGCCCCAGCAGGATGTCGCGAAACGGTCGGATATCGGCTTCGATCTGATGGCGGTAATGGCTTTCGCCCAGCAGCATGCCGGCGAGAAACGCGCCGAGGGCCGGGGACAAACCCAGCAAATGCGTCAGCCAGGCGGTGAGCAGCACAATCACCAGTGCCAGCAGCACGAACAACTCGGCCGAGTGGGACGCCGCCACCTCGCGGAACAATCGCGGCAGCAACCAGCGGCTCGCCAGCAGCAGGCCGAGGAATAGCACCACGGTCTTGCCCAGGGTTTGTGGCAATGCCCAATACCAGGCTTGCTCGCTGTTGCCGGCGAACACCGGCACCAGGGTCAGCAGCAATACCGCCACCACATCCTGAAACAGCAATACCCCGATCGCATTCTGGCCATGGCTGCTGAAGATTTCCCCGAGGCTGGTCAACTCCTTGCTGACGATCGCAGTGGACGACAACGCC